>PDSR01000017.1 GCA_002748575.1 Gammaproteobacteria bacterium | reverse complement strand
TAGCCCAGGCCCCTTAAAGAAAGTTCAACGATCTTTTGATCGACTGATTCAGGAATGCCTTTAAACAGATAAACAGCCCTTTTGGCATCGGGGCGTTCGCCTTTAAGTTGGGTATAGGCTGCTGCTGCATCGACAATACGCTGAAAGTCTACATTGCTGTTCAGCCAGCCATAGGACTTAAAGCGTTTTAGTGTGGCTACGTCTTCGTCGGATGGCATTTGCTGCTGGGCAATAATCAGTGAAAGCTCATCCAGATGCGCATATTTCCATTCTTCCAGCGCGGCAACCTCGGCTTCAGCTTCGGCTACCATTTCTTCAAATTCAAGGGAAATCAGGTTGTCGTATATGGCTGCGCTCAGCATGAACAGGCTGAGCGATGAAATAACTGCAATGCCGGCAATGGATTTAAAAGGCAGGAATTTAACTGCGCATGCAATACCTATTGTGAACAACAGTAAAATCCAGGGTAAAATGTAAGCGATTGAACCCATTGAAAATGTCCTAGCTCGTGATAGTTAATCTATTTTCAAGTAAGTATAGACAAAACTATTAAAGAGGTTAGGAACAGAGAAAATGAGTCATGTGAAAGGTGTTTTCCAGAAATTTTTTAAGAAAACAATGACTCGTATTCAGCGGCATTGAAGCCAACAATCACCCTGCCGCCGGTTTCCAGCACAGGCCGTTTAATAATGGCAGGGCTTTGCAGCATAATGGCTTTGGCACTGGTTTCATCAACACTGCTTTTGATGTCATCAGGCAACTGCCGCCAGGTGGTTCCACGCTTGTTAAGCAGAGTTTCCCAACCGACCGCATCACACCAGTCATTCAGCTTTTCAGCTGTCAGGCCATCTTTACGAACATCGTGAAACGTAAACTGAACGTCTGCCGCCGTCAGCCACTTTTTGGCTTTTCGGATGGTGTCGCAGTTATTGATGCCGTACATACAGGTGCTCATGGGTCGGTCTCCAAAGGGTTTCCAGATTATTCGTCGATTGAACGCAGCAGCTCGTTAAGGCCTACTTTTCCACGGGTTTTTTCGTCAACAGTTTTTACAATAATGGCTGCGTACAGGCTGTAGTTTCCGCATTTCGATGGCAGGTTGCCTGGCACCACCACAGCACCTGCAGGAACGCGCCCATAGTGAACTTCACCTGTTTCGCGGTTGTAAATTCTGGTGCTGGCACCGATATAAACACCCATTGAAATAACAGCGCCTTCTTCAACCACCACGCCTTCAACGATTTCCGAGCGTGCGCCGATAAAGCAGTTATCTTCGATAATGGTTGGTCCTGCCTGTAAAGGCTCCAACACACCACCAATGCCTACACCGCCAGAAAGGTGTACATTTTTACCAATCTGGGCGCAGGAACCGACTGTTGCCCAGGTATCGACCATGGTGCCGCTATCAACGTAGGCACCAATGTTGACATAAGAAGGCATTAACACAACATTGGGGGCAATATAGCTGCCTTTACGAGCAACTGCCGGTGGTACAACACGAACACCAGATGCTTTGAATTGTTCTGGCGTTAAATCGGCAAACTTCACATCTACTTTATCGTAGTATTGGGTGAAGCCTCCATCAACAGGGGCATTGTCCTGAATACGAAAACCTAACAGAACTGCTTTTTTCAGCCACTGGTTGACTTCCCATTCTCCATTAACCTTTTCGGCGACACGCGCCTGGCCATTATCCAGCATACCAATGGCTTCGTTAATGGCTGCTTTAATATCTGCATCCACGGTGCCCGGGGTAATCTCGGCACGGTTTTCGAATGCGCTTTCAATAATACTTTTTAAATCACTCATAACTGGCTCCTATTGAGTGGAATGATAAACAGGTATTTAACCGTCAATGTTTTAGAGTTTTGCAACAAAAGTTTTAATGCGCTCGGCTGCTTCGACGCATTCGTCAAGGGTGGCGACCAGTGCCATGCGTACCCGGTTTGCGCCCGGATTAAGGCCGTCGATAGTGCGCGATAAATATTGCCCTGGCAAGACAGTAACATGCTGCTGTTCAAAGAGCTGCCTGGCAAACTGCTTATCATCTATCGGGGTTTCTGGCCACAGGTAAAAGCTGGCTTGCGGTGCAGTTACATTCAGGCTGTCTCCCAGAATATCGAGCACAGCGGCAAACTTTTCCCGGTACAAATCCCGGTTGGCTTTAACGTGGGTTTCATCATTCCAGGCAGCGATACTTGCTACCTGATGTTGAATTGGCATTGAACAGCCATGATAAGTGCGATAGAGCAAAAACTTTTCCAGCAGTCTGGCATCGCCTGCCACAAACCCCGAGCGTAAACCGGGCAGATTCGATCGTTTCGAAAGGCTGTGGAATACCACGCAGTTTTTGTAATCTGTACGGCCTGTTTTGTCACAGACTTCCAGCAGGCCAGTGGGAGGGTTTTGCTCGTCGAAATAGACCTCTGAATAACACTCATCGGATGCGATAATAAAATCGTATTGATCCGATAGTGCGATCAGTGATTTCAGTTCAGTTTCGTTGATCACCGCTCCCGTTGGATTTCCCGGCGAGCATAAATAAATTAATTGCGTGCGTTCCCAAACCTCGGCTGGCACTGTCGAGAAATCAGGCTTGAAGCCGGTTTCCGCTGTGCAGGGTAAAAACCAAGGTTGCGCTCCCGCTAGAAACGCTGCCCCTTCATAAATCTGGTAAAACGGATTGGGGGATACTACCAGGGGATCAGTGGCAGTGCGGTCTATCACGGCCTGAGCAAATGCGAATAAAGCCTCGCGGGTGCCATTGACCGGTAGCACCTGGGTTTCTGCGCTGAGTGCGCTTAGGGAAAACCGGCGACAGGCCCAATCGGCAATGGCTTGTCTTAGCTCAAGCATTCCCTGGGTGGTGGGGTAGTTAGCCAGGCGATCAAGATTGTTTGCTAGCGCTTCGCGCACAAAAGAAGGGCTGGTGTGCTTTGGTTCGCCGATTGAAAGCGCTATATGTTGCAGCTCATCGGGCGGAGTTGCTCCTGCAAATAAAGCGCGTAGTTTTTCAAAGGGGTATGGGTGCAGCTTTTCTAAATCCGGGTTCATGTTATTCAATTACGGTTCGTAGTTGTCCAAATGGCTTTTAATGGTATCTTCTAAAGACTTCAGCTTTGCCTGATCCTTGATATAGCCGTTATTGGGTTCTGTTAAATAGAAAACGTCTTCTACTTTTTCACCCAGCGTGGCAATACGCGCGCCTAAGATATTCAAGCCATTTTCTAAAAATATACGGCCAATATCAGCCAGCAATCCAGGGCTATCCAGCGCGGTAATTTCCATAACGGTTGTATCGTTGGCTTCATCGTTGTGAATAGAAACTTCCGTTGGAATATTAAAGTGCTTTAATGCTCTTGGCATGCGTTTTTGCACAACAGCTGAAAACTGTTCCGGATCAGCAAGAGTCTCATCCAGTTTCTTTTTGATTTGATCAAGGCGCTCCTGATCTTCAATGGGATGGCCGTTTTCCTCCATCACCACATAGGAATCCAGGCTGAAATGTTTTTTCGAGGTGATGATTTTCGCATCGGCGATGCTTAGATTGAGCTGGCTGAGTGCTGCCGCCGTTGCCGCAAACAGATTTTGTGTATCTTTAATGTAAACAAAAACCTGTGTGGCGCCTTCGTAACGCCGTGCATCAGTTTTACCGATTAATACCAGCGGTCCTGATTCTGAATCATGTTTGATAATAGCTTCTGTATGGCGGGCAATATCCCCGGGGCTTTCCCGTAAGAAGTAATGATCACCCAGTTGATTCCAAAGCTCATCAATATCAGTGTTATCAATAGATCTCTGATTCAACATGCGTCGCGCGGTGCTTTTGGTTTCGTCTATCCAGTCTTGTTTATCAATGGGGTTTTCAAGGCCACGACGCAATGCTCGCTGGGTTTCCCGATAAAGCTGTTGCAGCAGAGTGGCTCGCCAGCCATTCCAAAGGCTTGGGTTGGTAGCACAAATATCAGCAATGGTCAGCACGTACAAATAATCCAGGCGAATCTGGTGGCCAATTTTAATGGCAAATTCCTGAATCACATCCGGGTCGGATACGTCTTTTTTTTGTGCTGTTAACGACATTAGCAGGTGGTTGCGTACCAGCCATTGCACCAGCTGTGAATCCCATTTGCTGAGTCGATGGTGTTCACAGAATTTATAGGCATCGACAGCACCCAGTTCCGAATGATCTCCCTGACGTCCTTTACCTAAGTCGTGAAACAGGCCGGCGATATAAAGCAGCTCAATTTTAGGTAAGCGATGGAACAGAAAAGAAGCCATCGGGAATTCCTGCTCGGAACCTGTGTAGCGAAATTTACGCAGGTTTTTTAATACCAGCAGAGTGTGGGCATCAACCGTATACTGATGGAATAAATCGTATTGCATCTGCCCGATCACATGGCCAAAAACTGGAATATAAGCCCCTAAAATGCCATATCGATTCATGCGCGTTAATTGTGTGCACAGCATGTTTGGTGAACGCAATAACTCCATAAACAGGGAAATGTTGCAAAGATCGTTTCTGAATTTTTGATCGATTAAATAGCGGCTATCGCGAATTAATCGAATGGTACTGGCGCGAATACCTTCAATGTCTTCGTTTTGGGCAAGAATAACGAATATTTCCAGCAGAGCAGAAGGGGTTTGCTCAAAGACTTTATCGTGGGTAATTTCAATGCGGTTATTGCGTAACTGAAAGCGTTTGTTGATGGGGGTGATGGTGTTGTCCGGTTCTGCAGGCCCCAGAATAGCTTCCTCAAAGTGCTGTAGCAGCATTTCATTCAGCTGAGAAATAGACAAAGCTGCTCGATAGTAACGCTTCATAAACTTTTCGACCGCTAAATTAGCGTTGCTATCACGGTAGCCGAGCATGTCTGCTACTGCCCGCTGATGATCGAACAGCAAGCGGTCTTCACTGCGATTAGTGATTAAATGCAGTGCATAGCGCACTTCCCAGAGAAATGTCTGCCCTGCGTTTAGAATGCCGTATTCTTCCTGAGTGAGGAAATGATGGTTAACCAGTTCACTCATTCGGTTCGCGCCAAAATAGCGTTTTGCCACCCAGCCGATCATTTGAATATCTCTAAGCCCTCCGGGTGCAGACTTGATGTTGGGCTCAAGGTTATATTCAGTGTTGTTATGTTTATGGTGGCGGGAAATCTGCTCTTTCCACTTGGCCTCAAAAAATTCATTGACCGGCCATACATTACCGGGGCCAGTTAATTCCAGCATTTCATCGCCTAATGCCGGATTCCCTGCAATGGTGCGGGCTTCCATCAGGTTAGTGGCAATGGTGATATCGTTTTTTGCTAATTCGGCGCATTCGCTGATTGGGCGAACACTATGACCTACTTCAAAGCCGATATCCCATAGCTGGGTGATAAAGCTTTCCAGGTCTTCTTTATAAGTGTCGATGGCTTCTTCATTTTTAAGCAATATCAGTAAATCCACATCGGATTGTGGGTGCAGCTCAGCCCGGCCATAACCACCAACTGCCATCAACGATATGTCGTTGTGTTGTGAGCAGGATAGCTGGTTCCATAGCCAGGTAAGTAACTGGTCAAGCACCCAGGCACGGCGACGAATGATCAGTTTGATATTGTCCAGATTCAGGAAGCGTTCTTTTAAAATTTCATCGACATTTTTCATGGCAACGCGAACGGCTTTGGTGACGCTTTGTTGTTCGTCCACCAAGGCGGCAAAACTCTCTTCGGAAAAGAGCTTTGCATCAGGCTTTAAATCGCTGATCAGGGGCGTTTTCATAAATAGCCTAAATAATTAAAGGTCTTCTTCAGGTCGTTTGGTAAAAATCTCGCAGCCATCAGCTGTCACAGCCAGGGTGTGCTCCCATTGTGCAGAAAGCTTGCGATCTTTGGTAATAACAGTCCATTCATCGGGCATCAGCTTGGTGTGGCGTTTACCAGCATTTAGCATGGGTTCAATGGTAAAGGTCATGCCTTCTTTCAGTTCAACGCCGGTGCCGGGCTTGCCATAGTGTAAAACCTGTGGCTCTTCGTGGAATTCACGGCCAATACCGTGCCCGCAATATTCACGTACTACGGAAAAATACTGTGATTCGGCATGTTTTTGAATGGCGGCACCTATATCGCCCAGCCGGGTGCCTGGCTTAACCATGTCCAGACCAATATAGAGGCATTCCTGGGTCACGCGCACCAGGCGCTTAGCCAGTACAGAAGGTTCGCCAATGAAAAACATTTTGCTGGTATCACCGTGATAGCCATCTTTTATCACTGTGATATCAATATTAATGATATCGCCCTTCTTCAGAATTTTGGTGTCAGAAGGAATGCCGTGGCACACCACATGATTAACAGATGTGCAGATAGATTTGGGGAATCCGCGATAATTCAGCGGTGCCGGAATAGCCTGTTGGGTATTCACAATATAGTCGTGACATATGCGATCAAGCTCTCCGGTTGTTATTCCGGGTTTAACATGCTCTTCAATCATAGTCAGTACTTCGGCAGCAAGGCGGCCGGCAACGCGCATTTTCTCAATTTCTTCAGGTGTTTTGATCACTATCGACATGTGCTGGGTTCGCTTTTCCTGGGCTTTGTTTAAAAAATGGCGGCCTGATTTGCGGTCACGCGCTTGAAAAAGGCGGCTATTCTACACCGGATAGCGCTCTTTCAATAGGCCTGTTGCCTGAGTGTGCGAAAACAGGGGGTTATCATTGCGAGATTATTCTTGTGGTATTGTTGCTGGCAGTTA
>PDSR01000083.1 GCA_002748575.1 Gammaproteobacteria bacterium | reverse complement strand
GTGGTGCCCAAATCGAACCGTGTTGATACCGAAGCCTTGATGAGCAATCTGTTTGCGACCACCGATCTGGAGCGCACCTATCGGGTTAACATGAACGTGATTGGCAACAATGGCCGCCCGGCCGTGAAGGGCCTGTACGACATGCTAAGCGAGTGGCTGGAATTTCGGGTCAGCACCGTTACCCGCCGCTTACAGTACCGCTTGAATAAGGTGCTGGATCGCCTGCATATTCTGGAAGGTTTTATGACCGCCTTTCTGAATATCGACGAAGTGATTCATATTATTCGCACCGAAGATGACCCCAAAGCAAAACTGATGGAGCGTTTTGCTTTAAGTGATGTGCAGGCAGAAGCGGTGCTTAACCTGAAGCTGCGTCACCTGGCACGTCTTGAAGAAATGAAAATTCGCGGCGAGCAGGAAGAGCTGGAAAAAGAACGCGAATATTTAGAAAAAACCCTGGGTTCTGCCGCCCGTTTGAAAAAGCTGATTGTTAAAGAAATCAAAGAAGATATTGAAAAATACGGTGATGAGCGGCGCTCACCGATTGTTGCCCGGCAGGAAGCAAAAGCCATAGAAGCGGCTGCTCTGGTAGCGTCTGATCCTGTTACCGTGGTGGTATCAGCCAAAGGTTGGGTGCGGGCTGCCAAAGGCCATGATATTGAGCCGGAAAAACTCAACTACAAATCCGGCGACAGCTACAAAGCCTCGGCATTGGGTAAGAGCAATCAGTCAGCTATTTTTATTGATAGTAGCGGCCGCAGTTATGCGTTACCGGCCCACACACTGCCATCGGCACGGGGCCAGGGCGAGCCTTTATCGGGCCGCCTGTCGCCGCCATCCGGTGCCACATTCGATGGCATTTTTATGGGTGCTGACGAAGACCGTTACCTGATCGCATCCGATGCCGGTTACGGGTTTGTTATGAAGCTGGCCGATGCCTTTACCAAAAACAAAGCCGGTAAAGCCCTGTTGAACCTGCCCAAAGGCTCCCATGTTATTCAGCCGAAACTGATTCGGGATTTACAATCGGAATATCTTGCAGCGGTGACGAATGAAGGTCGTATGCTGGTATTCCCCCTTAATGAGCTGCCCGAACTGGCCAGAGGAAAAGGTAACAAAATTATTAATATACCCGCTGCCAGAGTGGCTGAGCGTGAAGAGTATGTGATTGATGTGGTGAGCCTGTCCGAAGCCGACAGCCTGACCGTGTATGCCGGTAAGCGCCATTTAACCATGAAGTTTGCCGACCTGGAGCATTACCGGGGGGAGCGTGGCCGCCGGGGCAATAAACTTCCACGGGGATTTCAAAAGGTGGATTATCTGGAAGTGCAGGTGAAAGAGCCTAAGTCATAAGTAATAGCATTAAATTGATTAAAAAATTGACAAATTTTGTTTTTATGCTTGATAATGAGAATTGTTTTCATGTGGGGCTGGGATGCCTCGTGTTTTTTGATCTTTCGATAGGAGAAATTTAATGGATTTACTAAAAACAAGGCTTTTTGCTTTTTGTGCGCTGGTTGTTTTATCAGGGGCTGCATCCGCTCAAGTTATCAATGTTGATCTTGATGATGCCGACTATTATCGACCTTTTTACTCTCCAGAGTTAGTGAACGTGAATGGTCAATACCAGGCAAGCTTCACCGATACCTTTGTTTTCACTTTGGCTGAGTCAGGCTCGCTATCCTTTACTCTTTCAGAAAAAGATAGTCGTGGTGGATTTTTTAACGAATGGGTCGATATAACCTCTGTTGGCTTTGAAAGTGGCCTGGCACCTACCAGTGTAACCCCGTGGGAGAAAGCTGACCCTTATTATAACGGCAGTAATCTGGAGAGTTCCTTTAGCTGGGACTGGCTGGCAGCAGGAACCTATAACCTGTTGGTAGCAGGGGAAGCGGTTGCGAGCAGTTATCCGCAAACACATTACTGGATGAATGATGTTGCTTTTGTCGCCAACCCCAACAATCCCAACCCTGTGCCAGAGCCTGCAACATTATTATTGTTAGGTGCTGGCTTGTTAGGAATGGCTGGCGCTCGCAATAAAAAACGCAACGGCTAATCACGTAAAAACTAATCACTTAATAATTGATTAGCCTGTTAAAAGCTTCGCCGCTTGCTGTAGTTATCAGCGAACGGCGAAGCTTTTTTACTTTGCCGGATATTAACCACACGATTATTACCCTTTTAGATTGAAAAAGGCGTTGATACTTTTTATTCTACGCGCTGTATGTCTCTATTTATTTCAAAGCCTTAATAACGAGGAATATAATGAAATCCAAGGTAAAACCAACTCAAGCTCTGCTATCTACCGCTGCGCTGCTGACCTGTATGGCTCCACCGCTAACGGCAGTGGCTGCATCCAATGCTTTATTACTGCCTGATGCCACAGTCACCGGACGAAAGATTGAAGAACGACTGTCTGCCGAGCTGGAAGGCATTGGTCACCATGTAGAAGTGATTAAAGGCGAAGAACTTGAAAAGAAAGGCTTTGTCGATCTGAATAAGGCGCTTGAAGCTCTGGCGCCCGGGCTGTTTGTTTCCATCAAATCCGGCAGAGGCGATTACGCAAATGTTAAAATGCATGGTGGCAGCGAAGTGCTCTGGCTGTTGGACGGCGTTCGCTTGAATAACCGCTTATATGGTAGCGGTTATCTGGATACCATCAGTGTTAAAGACATTGACCGTATCGAGATTTTAAAAGGCGGCGAAGGCTTGTTTTATGGTACAGATTCCCAGGCAGGTGTGATCAATGTGATTACCAAGAGCGTCACTGAAAAAACAACCGGAGACATTGGCGTGTCTTACGGCAGTGGCAACTATACCGATGTCAGCGGAAGTGTTTCCAGTACCGAAAATGGGCATGGTTTTCGGTTATTTGCCAGCCATGAACAATGGGATGGGTACAAGCTGTTTGAAAACGAAATTTATGCCAGAAGTGGCAATACCCACCCCAAGGAAAGAGGCTATGATCGAACCACCATTGGTTTGAAATATGAAAAACGCTTTGACCTGGGTAAAGGGGCAACGCTAAAAGCCCATGTTCAACGCAATACCGGTGACTTCGATTTTATGCGCCCTAACGAGGATAGTGCAGTCAATTCCCGGGTTGAAGATGTGCAGTTTATTAAATGGGATCACGATGTTTCTGACACTTTCTCGTACTATGTAAAGGCATTTAATCACAGGTGGTGGACCGACTACACTCGTCAATTACTTGATGGCACATTTAGAAATAATGAATCGGTTTGGGGTTATGAAGACCGGGGCATTAATATTATGGCCAGCCAATATTTTGGTGAGCATGAACTGTTGTTCGGGATAGATTACCAGAATTATTGGGCCAAGGATGAAGTTTGGATAATTGATAAAGATAGAGAGAATTCAAGCGCTGTATTTGCACAGTTTCTTCCCTACCTGGCGTTTTCACCCGAAACCCGAATAAGTATTGGCGCCAGATACAACGAAACAGAAGAAAACGAAATCACGGTTTATAACTTCAGTATTCGTACACCCTTGGTTGCCGGGGTAAACTTCAGAGGTGTTGCCGGAACTTCATTTGGGCTGCCAACTGCTGAACAGCTTTATCTAAATGATGGCGGCACAGTGGGTAATCCTGATTTGAATCCGGAAGAGAGCACCAATGTTGATGTGGGCCTGGAAGGGTCATTCTCGGCTTTTACCTGGGAACTAGGCTATTTCTATCAGCGAATTGAAGATGCTATTTCCTATACGTCTGACTGGTCAACCTTCGAGAATGCTGAAGGGAAAACCAGAATTGATGGCTTCGAATTTCAGCTGGGCACTCAGCCGATTAATGGTTTTTCCATGTTGTTCAGTGCCACCACCGTGGATGCCCGCAGCAGTGGCAGTTCCCAGCAGTTGGCAAGAACGCCTGAATTTGTGGCCAAAGCAAACCTGATGTACCGCGACCCTTCAGATCAGTACGGAGTGGATATTTCCGCCCGCTATGTGGGAGATATGGTACAACGAGGGTTGTCAGCCTATGATCCCTTTAAAGATGAAATTGATTATGGCCATTACACCGTTGTAGATCTGTCCGGGTTTTACGCCTTTGGTGCGGATCTATCCCATTCTATCTCTTTAAGATTGGATAACCTGTTTGATGAGAACTATGCCTCGGGAGTGAATAGGGCGACCGTTAATGCTGACCAGTTTGTTTATGAAACCATTGGCTTGCCATTTACGGTAACTGCCAGTTATTCATACAAATTCTAGTGACCCCGCCGAACAGCCGGGTATCAGGGCTTGTTGCTCTGATACCCGGCTGTTCTTATTTCGCATCAATCATTTTTTTGCTTCAAAAGGATAGCCAATGACAGCAAGCCGGTGTCGATCTTTTTTCCTTGTGTGTGTGGCATTAGCTATGATGCCCGCATTGTTGGTTGCTCCCGCCCACGCCAAAGATGATCCGGTTATTGTTGCTAATGGTGGGTTGACGGTTCAATCGGCGTCGGCTCCAAAACGAGCCATTGCCATGAATCAGGCCGCCGTGGAGATTATGCTGGCATTGGGCTTGGAGGAACAGATGGTTGGTACCGCTTTCCTTGATGATAAAATCCTCCCTGAGCTGGCCGATGCCTATCAACGGATTCTGGTGCTCGCTAAAAAGTATCCTTCGAAAGAGATTATTCTGGCAGCAAACCCGGATTTTGTTTATGCCTCTTTTTTTAGTGCCTTCTCGGCCAAGCGGGGCCTGCCGACCCGCAGAGAACTTGCCGATATGGGTATCGCTTCCTATTTGAGTCCTTCTGCTTCCCCCCAGGAAATGAAACGCTACGACCGCTGGCAGATGGATCTGTTGTATAAGGAAATCCGTGAAATCGGTAAAATTTTTCGGGTAGATGCAACAGCTGCGGCGCTGATTGCTAATATCAAGTCGGCCATATCCCGAGCGGCCGCGATCAGCGCAAAAAAAACATCAAAACAAAAGCTGAAAATATTATGGCTGGATTCTTTTAATGCCAATGGCGTTTATATTGGTGGCGGTACCGGAGTGCCCGATGAAATTATCCGGCTGGCAGGTGGAGAAAATACCTTTTCAGACATTAACGACAGCTGGGAAATCGTTAGCCAGGAACAGGTGATTTCCCGCCCGGTTGATCTGATCGTGCTGATTGAAGCCACCTGGGACACGGCCAACGAAAAGCGCAAAAAACTGCGAATGACCCTGTTTATGCAGATCTTGACGCGGTAAAGAACCAGCGGTTTGCCGAGATTCTTTTCAGTTCTTCCATGCCGGGTATTCGTATTCCCAAGGCTATCCAGAAACTGCAAGCAGCTATTCAGTACCTTCAGGTAGAGCATAAAGCGCAACAAGAAAAGTAAAATATATGATGGGCATCGTTGAAAACCGCGCATACCTGCTCATTGCAATATAATGGAGAACGCATAGTGGAACCTGCTCTGCGCGGCATTTATCGGGAATGGCGCAATTATTACCTGATCCTGCTTGGCTTAACCGGCCTGCTGATTCTCAGCCTGTTAATTTCCCTGGGGTTTGGTTCGGTGTATCTGGAGCTGGATACCATCTGGCGGATTGTTTGGTATAAGCTCACCGGTATTCAAGTGGGTGAATGGAGCCTGGCCAGCGAACGCATTGTGTGGATGATCCGTGCTCCGCGTATTATTTTTACCGTGTTGGTTGGTGCTGGCCTGGCCGTGGTGGGTGCGGTGATGCAGGCAGTGGTGCGCAACCGCATGGCAGATCCCTATCTGTTGGGGCTAACCTCCGGGGCATCAACCGGGGCGTCAGTAGTTATTCTGCTGGGGCTTTCTGCCCTGTTAGGGGAATGGGCGCTTTCCATGGGGGCATTCCTGGGCGCGTTGCTGGCCTTTTTCATGGTGTTTTTATTTTCCCGTGCCAACGGCAGAATGACAGCGGGGAACCTGATCCTTGCGGGGATTGCGATATCCTATCTGTTTTCATCAATCACCGGCTTGCTGACCTATATGGCGAAAGAGCATGAGCTGCGCGAGGTCACAGTCTGGCTGCTGGGGTCGGTGGCGGGTGGTAAATGGAATAACATTTTGTTGCCATCAATAGTGGTGCCCGCAGGATTTGTGTATCTGTTTTTTCAATCCAGAAAGCTGAACGCCATCAGTATGGGTGAGGAAACCTCTGTTTCCCTGGGTTTGGATAGTTCACGTTTCCGCAAACAGATTTTCCTGGTGACATCCGCCATGGTTGGTGTCTTGGTGGCGCTGAGCGGTTCCATTGGCTTTGTGGGGCTGATGATTCCCCATTTTATCCGGCTTTTTATTGGTAATGATCATAAAAAACTGTTGCCGTTGTGCCTGGTGGCCGGGGGGCTGTTTCTGGTGTGGGCGGATGTGATTGCCCGCACGATTCTATCTCCTATGGAGCTGCCCATTGGTATTATTACCTCCATGTGCGGTGCGCCATTTTTTATCTGGCTGCTGCAGAAAAAAGGGGGGAGCCTGTAATGGTATCGCCGCATCACGGGCAAACCCCGGCCGCTGTTCGCCTGAACCTGGAAAACGTTGGCTGGCGAGCGGCAGACCAGCAGATATTGTCCGGGGTAACGCTTGCCGTCGAGCCCGGTGAAATGCTGGGGTTAGTGGGGCCGAACGGCAGTGGCAAATCCTCGTTGCTGCGATGTATTTACCGCTACTATGCGCCGTCTGATGGTGTGATTTATCTGGATGATACCAATTTGGCGACCATTGCTTTGAGAGAATCCGCCCGCAAAACGGCGGCGGTGCTTCAGGAATCCACCACGGAATTTCAAATCAAGGTATTTGATGCGGTGCTGCTGGGGCGTTCCCCCCATAAAAAGTTTTTTGAGCAGGATACTGATGAAGATTATCAGCTGGCGATGGATGCCTTACGGGCTGTGGATATGGAAAAGCTTGCCGGGCGCTTTGTCGGCACCCTTTCTGGCGGAGAAAAACAGCGTATGCTGATTGCCCGTGGCCTTTGCCAGCAGGCCGGGTTGCTGATTCTGGATGAACCCACCAACCATCTGGATGTGCGTCATCAACTGGAAGTGTTGTCACGTATCGCCAGCCTGTCTGTTACTACCATTGCGGCCCTCCACGATCTTAATTCTGCGGCGATGTTTTGCGACAAGTTGCTGGTGCTGGATCAGGGTCGGATTGTTACTCACGGAACACCGGAAGAAGTATTAACTCAGCAGATGATTAAAGATGTCTATGGTGTCGAATCCAAAGTAATGATTCAGCCGGAAACCGGTAAGCCAACCATTAGCTTCCTGCCTCTAAAACGATAATCAACAGCTTGCCCGTTTCAGAATATCCACATAAGCTTGCTGACGGGTATTGACGCTAATAGTATCCAGAAAGTGGTTGCCATCGGTATCCTGCGGATTCAGATCGTGACCGGCGGCTTTATAAAGTGTAATAAAGCGCTCGAATTCGTTGGCTGGCAGGCCACGGTAGGCTTTGGTCAGAATATGAAAATCTACGTTCTCCTCACCATAGGGCCGACAGTTTAAAAATGCGGCGACACTTTCTTCCTGTAGAGCGGCACCAATCACCTTTTGTTTATCTTTCTTTTGCATAATAGCGGAAACCTGAATAGTTGAGCTGAACGGTTGAAAGAAGAGCATGATACCAAAATCTGCCCTTAAAATAACCGGCTGGGAAGCCTGCTATTTGTTATCGAGTAATACCGCCAGCCAGTGGGTTTCCTCATTGCTCTCCAGGGCGATTTTGATAATCATGGTGAGCGGGATAGAAAGCAGCATACCCACAGGCCCTAAAATCCAGCCCCAGAAAATTAACGATAGAAAGACCACCAGGGTAGATAACCCTAATCCTTGCCCTAAATAACGCGGTTCCACCACATTGCCCATTACGATATTTACCACCACGTAGCCTGCCGCCGTTAATGCAGCGGTGCCGGTACCCACTTGAATCAGCGCCAATAATACCGCCGGAATGGCGGCAAAAATAGAACCGATATTGGGTACAAAATTGAGCATAAAGGCCAGTAATCCCCATAGAATCGGGTAATCAACACCCAGAATCATTAGCCAGAGAGTAATGCAGCAGCCAGTGGCCAGGCTTACCCAGGATTTGATAATCAGGTATTTTTTAACGGATGCGTTGAAGTTTTTGAAAGAATCCAGAGCGTTGTGTTTGGGGTCGTCCATTGCGCGGCGCAGCTTGTTGGGAAAGCTGGAGGCTTCAAACAAAATAAATAACACTGTTAAGAAAATTAAGAACGAATCCGTTAATACGCCCCCCAGGCTGGTTAAAATATTTTTTACCATGCCCATGGCCGCGCCGGGGTTGATCTGTTCTCGCAAAATAGTTGCGGGCGCTTCTATGCCGTGGGTTTGCAACCAGTTGGTGAGCGCCGCTTTTTCGTTTTGCAGCTTGCTTTGGTATTGCGGCATCTGATTAATAAAATCACTGACTGATGCGCCGACCACCGCAGAAATCATCAGCGCACCCAGCACAAACACGGTGACCACAATAAACACGGCGATAACGGTGGGAATTTTTCGTGCTTGCAGCCAAAAAAGCGGGGGTGCGCATAATATGCCAATAAAGGCCGACAATAAAAAAGGCACCATCATATCGGCTGAAGCTTTCAGCCCCGCCACAATCACAATAAAACAGGCAGCACCGATTAAAAAACGCAGTGGTGGACTAATGGATGTGTGCATAGGGTGTTCTTTCCTTGCCTTTGTGTTACGGCCGTGTTGTGCTACGGCTATGTTGACCTGGCGAGTGTGGTGGTGCAGTCCTGCCTGTTCTTTTCCAGTTTATTGACACGAATAACCGCTTTGATCATTTTGACATAGGCTGAACCTTTTTGAGAATAGGATTGCAAGCCATTGGCTAAATAGCAGCCATTAAGTGGCTGCTGGCGGACTCGCTGTTCGGCTCGAAGTTTGCGCAGCATCTGATAGGCTTTGTGGCTGTTCAGGTTGTTCATATAACTGCGTATTGACATTTCAGGTGAAGCAAAACGTCGCACTTCATGGGTTAAATGGTTTGAGCGCTGCTGTGGCACTATGCCGCAACCTTTGCTGTAACACCATTCCCCGAACAGATTATTACCATCCCGGGCAAATCGCGATGTTCCCCAGGCTGATTCTGTAGCCGCCTGCGCCAGCACCAGAGAGGCGGGTATTTCATCAATACGTAGCAGCAAACCCTTTTTTATATCGGTGCCTTCGGGTACTTTATATTGCTTTGCTATAGCCTGTAGATCAGCCGCTGACATATCTGCAAGCTTACTGCGAAGCTTGCGTAAGCGCTGATTCTCGCTGTCTACCATGGGTTTCAGGAAATCAAAAAAAGAATTTTTGCGGGTAGGAATATCCTGAATTTTTGCAAAATCTGGCAGCTTGATTTGCGGCTTTGTTGATGTTGTCTGTTCTTTGTTTTTCGGTGAGCCGGTAATGTATTTTACTGCCAGTGCGTGGCACACAAAGAAGCTGGTTAGCACCAGGATTACCGCAAGGAGTTTGCTTTTTTGGTTCATAAGTTGCCCATAATTTGTTCGACTTGAATTAACAATAATGCTTTAACACCTGCTGACATTTGCAGGCTTGCCTCAAGAGGCGCATGTTTGGGTGTGGCTGAAGTTTTTAGTGTTAAAGTTTTAATTGCTTTGGCCGATGACTTTTATAACTACCCAAATATAGCAAGATATTCAACTTTTAAGAGAGCTGGCGATGAAAAAACTTACAGATTTTTTGACGCTTAATGGTCGATTTAGTCTCAACACTCCTGGCAGCAAAGTAAAGGGTGTTGCTGAACAGAATTCGGAGCGGCTGCAAAAAGATTATCTGCTGTTATTTCAATTAATGCGTGATCATCGCATGTTGCGACTCAGGGTTCAGGGCGATACTCATACCTATCAAACCATGTTGTTGGAAGTGAATACTGATGAGGGGTATCTGTTAATTGATGAGCCGTTTCCGTTTGATGGCATTTTAAACGGAGATTTTCGCCAGAATGTAGTGTTGGAATATGAGCGCGAAGGATTCACAACGGTGATCAGTAGCGTGGTTGAAATGCGCATTGAAGAGGGTAGTGATAAATATTTCCGCTTGGAATGGCCAAAAATAGAAGAGCAGCAACGTCGTAAACAGTATCGTTTACCAATGACTCAACACTGGAAAAATTCGGCATCGTTGAGTGGCCTGGTGGATCAACAGGCTAATGCTATTCTGGATTTATCTTCTTCGGGTATCCGTATTGCCTTTGAGGGTGATCAGATGGAAACCGTTTATGCGGGTGCTTGCCTCGAAGATGTGTGTTTACATCTTCAAGGGTGCGAGCCTATGGTGTTAACCTTGGATATAACCCATTGCCATTATGATCTTAATGTTGATACCGGTAAGGTGCAAACCACTGTTGCTGGTGCCCGGTTTGTTGGGCTCGATTATCAAGAGCATCAGGCAATTCAGCGTTTTATTTTATCAGTACAGCGCATTGCGCGGCGGCGGGAACTGGATCAACAGGTAATGGCTGCCTGATGGTTTCTGATTGCTGTCTTGGTTGTTCCCTGCTTTGGGCCGTGTAAAATAGACCCCTTGAATTATTTGCCAGGGGGCAGCAGTGCGCGAAATTATCCTTATTAATATCTCTGGAGACGATAAACCAGGGGTAACCAGTTCTATTTCTGACATTCTATCCCGTTATCAGGTGAATATACTGGATATTGGCCAGTCGGTGATTCACGATACCCTGTCGTTAGGGATGGTCGTGGAAATGTCCGCTGATATGGATTCATCCCCGGTGTTGAAAGATGTGCTGTTCAGTTGTCACGAAATGGAAATGGGGGTGCGTTTTACGCCGATCAATGAAAGCGATTACCAGCAATGGGTTGATCATCAGGGTAAGGATCGTTATATCGTGACATTGTTGGCACGTATTATCAGTGCCAAGCAAATTGCCGCAGTGACCCATATTATTACCAGCAATGATTTGAATATTGATAATATCAATCGCCTGTCAGGCAGGATTTCTCTGAATGAAACGCTATCAGATCAAAAAGCCTGTGTTGAGTTTTCAGTACGTGGTGAGCCCAATGATATTGCTTCGATGCGGGCAGAATTTTTATCGGTAGCTAATAAATTGGGCGTTGATATTGCGTTTCAAAAAGATAATGCCTACCGGCGCAATCGCCGCTTAGTGGCGTTTGATATGGATTCTACCTTAATAGAGGCCGAAGTGATTGATGAGCTGGCCAAGCGTGCCGGGGTGGGTGATCAGGTGGCACAGATTACCGAGTCCGCAATGCGCGGCGACATTGATTTCACGGAAAGTTTCAAGCGTCGGGTGGCCTTATTGAAAGGTTTGGATGAGTCGGTGCTTGATGATATTGCCAGGCACTTGCCGATTACCGAAGGTGCTGAAAATCTGATTAATGCGTTGCGTGCACTGGGATATAAAACGGCGATTCTTTCTGGCGGCTTTACCTATTTCGGGCAGTATTTGAAAAATAAACTGGGCATTGATTATGTTCATGCGAATGAACTGGCTATTGAAAACGGCAAAGTCACTGGTGAAGTCGTGGGGCGAGTGGTTGATGGTCAGCGTAAAGCCGAGCTGCTAAAAGAAATTGCCGATATTGAGCGTTTAAATTTGGAGCAGGTGATCGCCGTTGGAGATGGCGCCAATGACCTGCCCATGCTGGGCATTGCCGGTTTAGGTATTGCTTTCAGAGCCAAGCCGGTTGTAAAAGAAAATGCCGAACAGGCCATCTCGACTTTGGGGCTTGATGGTATTTTATATTTATTGGGTGTGCGTGATCGTGATAGCGAAGAGTTGTTAACCAAAAAATCCCGAAAGTGTTAGCTTTCAGGATTTTTTGGTTTATGTGTCAGGCAGGTTTGCGATTAGTCTTCGTTTGAAAAGTCGTAATCCATATCTTCGGCGGGTTCCTGCAAGTAGTAGCCTTGAATATAGTTCACACCGATTTGCCATAACGATGACAGCACGCCGGCACTTTCAACAAACGGGGCAATGGTCAGCTTGCCTTGCGCGTGAGCGGTTTCAACAATATCTTTAAAGTTTTCTTTATTTTCCTGGCTATCCAGTTCTTTAATAAAGGAACCATCCAGCTTTAAATATTCAACGTTCAAATGCTTCAAATTATTAAAAGGGTTGAGTGAACAGCCGAATCGTGAAATCGCAGCCTGGCAATGAAGCTCATGTAGCCCATTGGTAAATTCTTTTGCCTGTTTCAGGTAGGTGGTGGCATCGTTTTCAGCAAACTGAAAGATAAGCGCATCGCCAGGCATGCGGGCGGCTTTTAAAGCAACGCTTAACCAGGGCAGCAAGGTATGGTCTTTTAACGAATCAGCGGTAATGTTAACCATTAGCCGGGTTTCGTTTCCTCTGGCGCGATGTTCCGATAACATTTTGATTGATTGCAATATTACCCAGCGGTCTACTTTTTCACACAGCTCTTTGCGCGAAGCGGTATCTAAAAACTCATTCGGGGAAATGCTTTCGCCATTTTCATTAACCATACGCAACAGCACTTCATAAAGCTCGCCACTGTTGCCACGCAAGTCTATCACTGGCTGGAATAAGACTTTAAACAAGCCTTTATCAATAGCTTCCTGCAAAAGTGCTACGGTGTCTGTATCGTCGCCACTACGAATTTTAGAAGGATCAAAGGATCTTACGCCATTACCTAACGGGTTGTCTTCACGCACCATTTCACTGGCCTGATGGGCGCGGGTGACAACTACTTGAGGGTCGCTGGCTGCTTCACTGACAATGGTAACGCCAATGCTCACCGTTGCCTGTGCGGTGCGGTCGTTCACTTCTGATAAGTGATCTTCCACCTTTGCTCTTAGCTGTTCAGCGATTTCTACACCTTTATCAAGGCTGGAATCTTTCAGCAGGATGGTAAATACATCGTCACTGAAGCGAGCCAGTTCCTGGGTTTTAAATTGATCCCGCAACATACTGGCAATATCACTCAGCACGATATCGGCACCACCGATTCCTACATCCGATTGAATCGCTGCAAAATTATCAACCTGCATGTAGATTAAAGTAGCGACTTTACTTTCGTTAATGGCCCACTCAATGGTTTCATCCAGCACCTGAGTAAAGTGCTGGCGGTTAAACAGACCGGTTAACAAATCCTGGCTGCTGATTTCTTTGAGCTTTTCCTGTAATTCAGCATCAGCCTGGTTGGTGCGGATCAGAATCTGCATACAGGGTTCGCTGTCGTAGGTGGCGGCACTGAACAGCATGCGTACCTGTATTTCGCTGCCATCGGTGCATATGCCATGACAAAGAAATTCATTGTTATCACAGTCGCCATCAGTGTAATTTCTAAGAAAATGCTTGAAATCATCGTGATCTTTGGGCGCAACCATATCCAGGATTGGCATGCCTTCCAGGTCTTCTACATCCTGATAGCCAAATAACTCCAGATAGGTTTCATTGGCATAAGTGTGCATACCATCAATCACATAAGTAATGGCATCACGGGAGCTGTCCAGTAAGCTGGTGCAGCGCTTTTCTACTTCTTTAAGCTGCAATTCTGTGGCGCGACGTTTACGACGTTCTTTCAGGTTATCCAGTTCATTACAAATAACCTGTAGCAGCCATTCTTCCTGACCAGCTGGCACCACCGCTTGGTATCCTTCTCTTAAACCTTCAACGATTTCTTCAGGGTCCATTTCATCAATGATTAAAATTGCGGGGATATCCCGTTGCAGCTTTTGCACCTGGTGCAGGCAATTTCCTGCAAGCATATTATCGGTTTGGGGGCGCAGTAACATTAAATCCCAGCTGTTTTTTGCCAAGGCGTTTTTCAGGCATTCATCGTTTTCTAATAGTTCGGCGCGAGTCGCCCGCCCGGAATTGCGAATACGGTTGAGTATTTGCTCTGCAGTGTCACGGGACTCGTGAAGTATTAATATTCGGATCGTATCGTTTACCATTGGTATCTACGTTTTGTTAGCTGCTGAACGGTTTGCTTATATTTCATTATAAGCAAACCTAAAAAGATTAGAATCCCTTAGTTTCTATCGCTGGCTCAAACCCTAAAGACTGGACCAGACAGAATCGAAGTCGTTGTTATCCGGTTTGCTTTTGCCTGTGTTTGTTGCTGTGGGTTGCTGGCTAGCCCCCGATGCTGTTGCCGTTAGCGGCTTGTATTGAAACTGGTTAAAGCTCGCTGTCGAAGCCACCTGTTTAACCAGTTGTGCCTTGGTTACATGGCCGTTTTGGTTCATGTTAACTTTATAGCCGACATGAAAGGTAATGCTGGGCGTAATCAGGGTGGCGGTTTGGCCGGTGGCTCTTAACTCTGGAAGAATCAGTGTGCGCATATATTCGCTCATGCTACCTTTTTTGTGAATGGCCTGAGAGCCGCACGCCTGCGCTTTGGGGGCGAGCAGTTCTATACCCATTCTCGCGCCTTCATTTTTGAATTGTTTTACCCAGCGAATAACACCAATACTCCATTGAGCACTGGGTGTTTCCTGCAAGCCGATAATCTCACCGGTTTTTACCTGGGGTGGTGCGTCTTGTGTCCAGGAAAGGCAATAACCACCGGGGCTGGTGTTGACAATATTGCAGATGTAGCTGGGGTATTTGTCGGGTTTTCCTGGTGTTGCCTGCCCTGAGAATTTGGCTATTTCCTCTTCAATAGCATGTTGTTTTGAATCCAGCGCGTTGTTGTCGGCATTTACCTGCAGCCCCCATACATCGCCTTTTTCAATGATATCTCTACGGTGAGTTGGCCCGACATGAGTAAACTGATTGTCGAAATCAACGCCCATAACCCCCGAATTCTCGGCATCGTGAATCATGGCGTTGAAATCAGCTTTACCGGAGACAAAATAATGGGTGGCACTCAGTCCTACACATACCTTTAATTGCCCCGCTTCTTTGATGCGGGAAAAGGCGCGTTCGGTTAATGTTCCCCACGCTTGAATTAATAACCTGATAACATCCTTGCCCATGTCTTCGGGAATGGCAAAGTCGGCAACAGGGTGTTGTTGATCTTCGGGCAGCTGTAATTGCACCCTCAAGTGATCCGATATGGTGGCGGCATCAAAAAAGCGTACATTCACATTATCGGGGGTATGATCGGGGTGTCTCATCAAAGCGTTATAAATAGGCGGGGTGTCGCTGATCAAATCAATAGCGAACAGCCCGTTTGGCTCTGAATCCGTTGATAACTCGGTGAACTTAACCCATTGTGCTGTGGCATCGTACACCTGTTTTATCTGGTGCTGGCGCAACTGGTTAGGCTTGGCGGTGGTCAGCAACAAAAGGCGTTTGTACATATCAAGGCAGGTTGTCGCCGGATGGTTGCTTACCTCCGGGTCCTGCTCTATTGTTTGCAGTAATTTGAAGCGTTCGGCAATGGCGTACAGCAAATGCGCTTCGCGCCAAAAGTTAATCGGTGCCGGATAATATAGCTGCAAGCTGCGCAGCAGCACGTGCGCCTTTTCAGTGTATGCGCGGTGAATCGCTTTGGCACTTAGTTTGTGTGCATCTTTATCGTATATTTTTAGTCGCGGTAACTGTTGTGCCACCACCGACTTGTAACCAATAGATAAATGGTTCTGCAGAGCCTGCGCCAGGCTGGCAATTTTTGCTTCTTTGGCGGGTAATATAATAGATCTGTTCAGATAGTGACTACTGAGGCTTTCGCACACATAATGAATCGGGCCTCGCAGCGCTTCCAGCATTGCAAAACGAGTGTCCGAATCCGTCTTGAAACGATTGATTTCCTGAATCGCTGTGTACAGTTGCCTGGCGCATTCACCAATGTTCATGCGTGGCAAAGCATCAGCCCACTCCTTAATTTTTCTGGGGTTGGCGATCGCAAAAGAAAGCATCTCCAGATCATGCGGAGGAATCTTCAAGCGCAACTGTCCCGCCTGACTTAACATCAATATACCCGACTCCTGCTTTTTGAACCTTATTTAGATAGTATAGGCAACATTTAAAAAGCGGCAGGGAATGTTGCTAATTATTCTATTGGGTTAGCTAACATTCTGTTTTTCTGGGCATATCGGTGTTTTTGAAAGAGCTTGCGGGGTTTCCCGTACCATTGTTGGCACCAGATAACCGGGCAACAGGCCAAGCAGTTCCTGGTAAATGCTTTGAGCCCGGGTTTCACTGATATCAAAATGGGCTGCACCGGCAACCGGATCAAGCAGGTGCAGGTAATAGGGCAGTACCTGCATTTGAAATAATGTTTCTGATAACGCCGCCAGGATACAGGCGTTATCGTTCACCCCTTTAAGTAACACACTTTGATTCAGCAGTTGAACATTGCGCACCTGCAGCAGCTTTATGGCCTGGTGGAATGCGGTATCCAGTTCATTGTGGTGGTTGCAGTGCACAACGAACACCCACTGGCAGCGGCTGTTATCAATGATATTCAGTAATTGACTGTCGATCCGTTCGGGAATCATCACCGGTAGCCGGGTATGCACTCGCAGGCGCTTGATATGCGGCACGGCTTCCAGTTGCTGAACCCATTGGCCGAAGCGGGTATTGCTGGTGGCCAGCGGATCGCCACCACTGAAGATAATTTCATTGATCGATGGATCTTGCCGTAGGTATTCCAGAATCCGATCCATTTGTGATTGGCTGATGCGGTGTTCGCTGTAGGGAAAATGGCGGCGAAAACAGTAGCGGCAATTAATGGCGCAAGTGGTGCTGGTGGTGAGCAGCACCCGGCCGCGATATTTGTGGATCAGGCCGGGCACCGGGGTGAATTGAGCCTCTTGTAGCGGGTCGTTGCCAAATCCGGGTACGGTGTTAAGTTCCTGGTGTGTCGGCAATACCTGAAGCAGTAGCGGATCACGGGGATTACCTTTTTCAATTTTGCGGGCAAATGCCCTAGGCACTTTAACGGGGAAATCCTGATGGGCTTTTAACTGCGCGGGCAGATCCTGGCTGTTCAAATCAGCCAGTTCAAGCAGCTCTGCCACGCTGGAAATCGCATTGGAAAGCTGATTTTGCCAATCTTGGGTGTGCCAAGTGGGTGCGGTTCGGGTTATCATTGGGCCTTTTTGAGCCATCAGTCATAATTAGTGGGAAATTTTCATGGGCAACTATTCTACCAACGAATTCCGTTCAGGTCTTAAAGTGATGTTAGATGGAGATCCATGCTCCATTATCGAGAACGAGTTCGTTAAGCCGGGTAAAGGCCAGGCGTTTAACCGGGTTAAACTGCGTAACCTTAAAAGTGGCAAGGTTTGGGAGCGTACTTTTAAATCGGGCGAATCCCTGGAAGGCGCCGATGTGCTGGATACCGATATGCAGTACCTGTATACCGACGGTGAGTTCTGGCATTTTATGGACCCTGATACCTTTGAGCAAAAGGCCGCCGACGAAAAAGCCGTGGGTGATAACAAAAAATGGTTGAAAGAAGAAGATATTTGCACCGTTACTCTTTATAACGGCGAGCCTTTGTCGATAACGCCGCCCAACTTTGTGGAGCTGGAAGTAACCGAAACAGATCCGGGCTTGAAAGGCGATACCGCCACAGGTGGTGTTAAACCGGCGACTTTAAGCACCGGCGCAGTGGTGCGTGTGCCTTTGTTTGTGAATATTGGTGATGTGCTGAAGATTGATACCCGCAAAGGCGAGTATATGAACCGCGTATAGCCGGTGTCGTTATAGCCGCAGTCGTTTAGCCGTAATAGTCACTTGAATCCCAAAGCCCCCATAGCAGCACTTAAAGCGCGTGCCCAAATGCTGGCGTGTATTCGCCAGCATTTTGCCGAGCAGGGCGTGTTGGAGGTGGAAACCCCGCTGCTGTGTTCTTCAACGGCAATGGACCCGCACCTTGGCAGCTTTACGGTGCCCGTTGCTGGTGAGCAGCGGTATCTGCAAACATCCCCGGAATTTCCGATGAAGCGGCTGCTGGCATCGGGTTCCGGTTCTATCTATCAAATCTGTAAATCTTTCCGTGTCGATGAAGTGGGCCGGCACCATAATCCCGAGTTTTCCCTGTTGGAATGGTATCGCGTTGGCTGGAGCAGCGAGCAGTTGGCGCGTGAAGTGGTGGCGCTGGTGATAAAGGTGGCGCAGTTGTTTGGTAACAGCTGGCAGGTTAACGCAAGCTGTACGTATCGGGAGCTGTTTTTGCAGGTGGTGGGTGTTGACCCGTTTTTGGCCAGTGCTGAGCAGCTGGCGACGGTTGCTGCCCGACACCTTAAAGGGGATCTGCCTGATCTGGATCGTTCAGGGTGGCTGGATTTGCTGATGTCGCAGTTGGTGGAGCCGGCCATGGCGAAAGGGTTAACCCTGGTGGTGGATTTTCCGGCTGAACAGGCGGCGTTGGCACAAAAAGCACAGGATCATCTGGGTAATTGGGTGGCGCAGCGTTTTGAGCTTTATGTGGATGGCATTGAGCTTGCCAATGGGTATCAGGAATTAACCGATCCGGTAGAACAGCGCAACCGCTTTAACATGGATAATCAGCAGCGAAAAGCACTTGGCCTGGCGGAGCTGCCCATGCCGGAGCATCTATTGCAGGCAATGGCCAGGGGGATACCGGATTGTGCCGGTGTGGCTCTGGGTTTGGATCGCCTGTTGATGCTGGCATCAGGAAAGGATTCTATCTGCGATGTGATCAGCTTTCCGTTTCCCGATGCCTGACAGGTTAATCGCCTGATTGAATAAAAGTTTCCCGATAGTGTTGCAGCTCGGCAATGGAATCTTTGATGTCTTCCATGGCCAGGTGGGTTGCCTGTTTTTTAAAGCCGCTCATGGCGCTGGGTTTCCAGCGGCGAGCCAGTTCTTTCAAGGTGCTGACATCCAGATTGCGATAATGAAAGAATGCTTCCAGCGTCGGCATATAACGATACAGAAAGCGTCGATCCTGACAAATGCTGTTGCCGCACATGGGGGAGGTGTTTTTGTCGACATGCTGCATTAAAAATTCGATGGTGCGTGCTTCTGCTTGCGCTTCGTTCACGGTGCTGTCTTTGACCCGCTGGGTCAGCCCGGATTTGCCATGTTGGCGGGTACACCATTCGTCCATGGCATTTAATCGCTCATCGGATTGATGAACTGCAAGGGTGGGGCCTTCGGCGATCACATTCAAATGGGCATCAGTCACCAGCGTGGCAATTTCAATAATGACATCCGTATCAGGATTTAGTCCTGTCATTTCCAGATCAATCCAAATAAGATTGCTTTTGCGATCGCTCATAATCCAAACCTTTTAATTCAAATCTTTTAATATAAGCTTTTGTTTTAATGTTGATTGTTAATAATAAACCAGCGACACCAATTACACGAATTTAGTCGTTTTTTATGTTGATGAAGAAAAGATGTCGAAAAGAAAACTGACTCGCAAACAGATGTGGCGGGTGCAGAAAATACAGGAAGAAAAAGCCCGGCGTGTTCATCGTAAAGCCCAGGCTATTGAAGATGCGGAACTGGGGCCAGAGTTGTCCGGGTGCGTGGTGAGTCACTTTGGTAAGCTGGTTGAAGTGGAAGAACTTAACGCGCAGGGTGAAGCAACCGGCACCTGTATGCAGTGCCATTTTCGTGCGAATCTGGGCGCTATTGTTACCGGGGATCGGGTGGTTTGGCGCCAGGGCAAATCCGGCCAGGGCATGATTGAGGCCGTGCTGCCCAGATCATCATTATTAAGTCGCCCGGATGTGCGTGGCCAGTTAAAGCCGGTTGCCTCCAATATTGATTTTATTGTGCTGGTGGTCACTCCCTGGCCAACACCGTCGAGCCTGTTGATTGATCGGTATCTGGTGGCCGCTGAATTGCAGGGGATCGACGTTAAAATTCTGCTCAATAAAACTGATCTGCTGACGGAAGAAAACCAAAAACCTATTGAAGATATGCTCAAGGTTTACCAGTCTATTGGCTATCAGGTGCTGACTTCATCGGCCACCGAAAACAAAGGTCTGGTGGCGCTGCAACAACATCTGGATCATAAGGTGAGTGCGTTTGTCGGGCAGTCGGGGGTGGGTAAATCCTCGTTGGTTAATGCACTGCTGCCGGGGGTGAATGCCAAAGTGGGTGAGCTTTCCGAAAGCTCAAAACTGGGCAGACATACCACCACCAATGCACGGTTATTCCACTTTCCCACCGGAGGCGATTTGATAGATTCCCCCGGTATCCGCGAATTTGGCCTTTGGCATCTGGAGAAATCCGACATTATTAATGGCTACCGGGAATTTCAGGAATTTATTGGCTATTGCAAATTCCGCGATTGTCGTCATCAGCAGGAACCCGGTTGTGCTTTAAAAGCGGCGGTAGATGAAGGAAAAGTCACATCCCGGCGTTTCGCCAATTACTTTGCCCTACTGAATTCTGATTTGGTGAATTAGCAGGTCGCCAGATTTGTCCATTGATATTCACCGTACAATCAATGATCTGAATACACTGCAATTAGAAAATAACCGCTATAGTTAACAATAACCTTTCACGATCATGGGTACTTCAGGGTTATTGCATGTCGGTAGAATTTCACCCCAAAGGTTTGGATACCTGGATTTATTTACTGGATGAAAGCCCAATCCCGGTATTGGCACCCACCTATGTCGCCTTGAAGAATCAGATGGGCAGTGCCAGCGAATGGGCGTTGAGTGATGCCGCCGATATTATTGCTCAAGACCCGATAATGACGCTGCATCTGATTCGTGAGGCGAATCGTGTTTTTAAAAACAAAGTGGCTGGCTCCTTAACCGATGTTCACCATTGTGTTTCATTGTTAGGGCAGGATCGGGTACATGGCCTGATAAAGCAGTTCAAAGCCATGCCGGGTGATCCTGCTGACAGCCGGGAAACCGCCTACCGGGCAGCGGTTATGCAAAGCATCCATGCCGCCGCGCAGGTGAATGCCTGGCATCAGGTAAAAAAGCAATCAGCGGTCGATAAGCACAGCCTGGCGGCGCAACTGGCAGGAATGCCAGCCTGGTGTTTATGGTATTTTGCCCACAAGGAAATGGGCATGATTGATACCCTGCAAAAACAGGAAAGAATTGCCAAAACCGAGGCCGAAAAGGCGGTGCTGGGGTGTACAACATCGGCCATTGTGAAAGCGTTAGCCGAACGCTGGCAGTTCCCGCCGGTAATTCTTCAGGCGCTGGATGAGCAGGCATTGCCTTCAGCGCAGTTTCTAGCGCATGTTGCCCGCGATGGCTATCGGGAAAAAGAGCCGCGAATTCCTAATAAAGATGAAGCGGGTAACATCGTAAAAACCAGTTCTTTTATTGTGGCGCTGGCTAACTGGCTGGCAAGGGAAGCAGCGATTGACTGGTATTCGCGGCAAACACGCCGGGTATTGGCCATTGTTGCAGCCTATTTGGAAGTAGATATTCAAACTGCCAGAAATATTGCCCAAACAGCCGCTGTTGGCGTATCCAATCAGTCGGCATTTCTTGCAGTGGAAATGCCCGCTGCCAGATTATTATTGCCGCCACAACCGGCTATTCGGCGCAGAATTAATTCCGCACAGTTAAACACAGAAGTAGCAAAACTGGCAAACGGTCAAGCGCTGCGGCAAACCAGCAGGCAACAACCGGAAAATGCAGCTCCATCGGTGAACGATCAGGTAATGTCTCACCCGGTAAATCGCGTTATTGGTTTTGTCGACAGTGCCAAAGAAGGTGTTTTTAAAGAGCATATTAATTTGTTGTTAACAAAGCCCCATGCTTTTTCGAATGAGCATGAAGTGTTGAGAAAGTCTGCAGATGTTTTGCGAGATGTCACATCCCTGGAGCGCATCGTGTTGTTTTTGTTTGAGCGTCAGCAAAAGCAGTTGCGTGGTTATTTAGCCTTGGGCTGTGATCAGTATCCGGCATTTAAAAAAATGAATATTGCCCTGACACCGGCGAATTTTTTCACCCAGCTGATCCGCAAACCGCAAGCCGTTTGGGTACGCCCGGAAAAAAAATCTGACATTGCCGCGTTGATTCCTGGTGTTTTTAAGCAGGTGGCGCAAGCGGATGAATTTTTTAGTGCTTCGATTTTTAATCAGCGCCAGCCCGTTGCTGTGCTTTACGTGGATCAGGGTATTGCCACCGACAAAAGCCTTTCAGAGAGCGAATTTAAAATTACCCGGACTTTGGCAAATGCCACCTCAAAATATCTGATTCAAAGCGGTAAGCTGGCACGAAATTCCTGACTTTTCCGTACGGTTTTATTACACTCTCGGCCCTGAGTATTTTAAACATTATCTGAAAAAGTATTTTACAAAGGCCTGGGCCATGTCTGAATCCCTTAATCTGCCACTGGTTATAGAACCGGATGAACTTGAAAAGCTGTTAGGCAATCCTGATTTGTTGCTGGTGGATTTGTCCAGCCCCGACCAATACCGTCGTGCCCATGTGCCAGGAGCGGTTTTTGTGCCTTTTCAGCAAACCATGGCGGGTGTGCCCCCGGTAGCGGGTGGGTTGCCTCCGGTGGCGCATTTGCAGCAATTACTGTCAGCTATCGGGCTAACGCCGGAAAAAACCGTGGTGGTGTATGACGACGAAGGCGGCGGCTGGGCAGGTCGGTTTATCTGGCTGTTAGATTCTGTAGGCCACCAGCGTTATGCGTATTTGAATGGTGGCATTCATGGCTGGCTGGCCGATGGCAAGCAGCCTCAGGTTGAACCCGCATCACCGGTTGCCAGTGAGTATACGGTCAGTCTGAATAACGCTTGCAGTGTCGATAAAGATTATCTGATTAACAATTATCAACGGGATGATCTGGTGGTGTGGGATGCACGTTCTGCTGGCGAGTATCTGGGCACTCGGGTCAATGCACTTAAAGCCGGGCATATTCCCGGTGCTAAAAACTACGAGTGGACCCGGGCCATGGATCGCCACCGGGCGTTGAAAATCCGTGATCATCAAACACTGATTAACGAATTACAGGAATGTGGTATCAGTAAAGATAAAGAAGTCATTACCCATTGTCAGACACATCACCGCTCCGGGTTTACCTACTTATTGGGTAAGATATTGGGTTTTCCCGGTATTAAAGCTTATCCGGGGTCGTGGTCTGAGTGGGGTAATGATCCTGATACCCCGGTTGAACTTTAAATCCAGTCAATGAGCGAACGCTATGTCTGATTTTTTAAGTAAAGAAAACCTGGCGGTATTGCCCCAATACCTGGTGCCGCAGCATGGGTTATCCCGGTTGGCCGGGCTGTTGGCTGATTCTTCTTCCCCAGCGATTAAAGGGCCGTTTATTAAAAACTTTGCCCGCGTTTACGGGGTGAACATGGGCGAAGCGCTGAATGCAGATTTAGACAGCTACGCCAGCTTTAACGACTTTTTTACCCGTGAACTAAAAGAAGGCGCTCGCACTATCACCGATCAGGGTATTGCATCGCCCGCCGACGGTGCTGTCAGTCAACTGGGTCATATTAAAGACGACCAGATCTTTCAGGCAAAAGGCCATCACTACAGCCTGACGCAATTACTCGGTGGCAGCCATGAACGGGCGTTGCCGTTTAAAAACGGTTCCTTTGCAACAGTTTATCTTTCCCCCCGCGACTACCATCGTGTGCATATGCCCTATGGTGGCAAGCTGACTGAAATGGTATATGTGCCGGGTAAATTGTTTTCGGTGAATACCCGTACTGCCCGGCATGTGCCCGGTTTGTTTGCCCGTAACGAGCGGGTAGTGTGTATGTTCGATACCGATATCGGCCCCATGGCTCTGGTGTTAGTGGGTGCGATGATTGTGGCCAGCGTTGAAACTGTATGGGCGGGCCTGGTAGCTCCACCCGTGCGCCGGTTAACGACGATTCGATATAACAACCAATCAGCACCGGTGGTATTGCAGCGCGGCGAAGAAATGGGGCGTTTCAGGCTGGGTTCCACGGCGATCGTTGTTTTCCCTAAGAATACCGTTAAGTGGCATCCGGATTTAAAAGAGGCATCAGTGGTAAGGATGGGGCAGCAAATTGCCAGTCAGTGTTAGTCGGCAAGCAAATTAGCGTTGTTGGGTATTAGCCGTATCAAGTGAGCCTTTATGCTGCTGCTATTCTGCTTGGTGGTGATGTTTTTGCTGGTTGTGTTTTTCCCGTTGTTGCTCCAATGCCCACTGCACATGCTCGCGCACCAGTTCGCTACTGTTGTTTAATTGCGTTTGTAAAGCGTTAACGGCCGCTTCAGAAAACGGCCCGTTACCGATACCGATGGCCAGGTTTCTTAGCCAGCGTTCGTAACCGATTCTGCGTATGGCCGAGCCTTCAGTTCTTTTTAAAAAGGTTTCTTTATCCCATAAAAACAACGACACCAGATCATTTTTTTCCAAACCATGTCGCGGCCAGAAATCGGCTTCCAGGGTGTTTTTGGCAAACCGGTTCCACGGGCAAACCAGCTGACAGTCATCACAACCAAATACCCGGTTGCCCATGGGCTTGCGCAGCGCTTCGGGAATGCTTTCTTTCAGCTCAATGGTCAGGTAGGAAACACAGCGGCGGGCATCCAGCTGATAGGGTGCAACAATGGCCTGAGTCGGGCAAATATCAATACAGGCCGTACATTTGCCACAATGTTTTTTAACCGGTTCATCGACAGGTAAGGGAATATCAACAAACAGTTCGCCAAGAAAAAACCACGAGCCGGCTTTGCGATTGATTAACAGCGTATGCTTGCCGATCCATCCCTGGCCGCTTTTTTCAGCAATGGCTTTTTCCAGTACCGGAGCGCTATCCACAAAAGCGCGGTAACCAAACGGGCCAATGGCCGCTTCAATTTTTTTGGCCAGTTTTGCCAGGCGCTTACGCATCATTTTGTGATAATCACGCCCCAGTGCATAACGGGAAATATAGGCTTTAGTTGGGTCACTTAAAATGGTGCTGATCTGCGTGTCGGCTGGCAGGTAATCAATGCGTACTGAAATAACCCTAAGGGTGCCCGGCTCAAGTTCGGCAGGCCGGGATCGTTTGTCCCCGTGGCGGGCCATATACTCCATACTGCCGTGATAATTTTTTGCTAACCAGTTCTGTAAATGTTGCTCGTGCTCGCCTAATGCCACATCACTGATGGCTATATGCTGAAAGCCCAGTTGCAAGCCCCATTGCTTGATTTGTTGCGTCAGGTCAGCAATAGCCTGGCTTGATAATGTGGTTGGTTGAGTCATTCAGTATACTTGGTGCTAACTATTAATCTGTCATTAATTACGGGAAGGTTTACGCCAATGGACGCCAGTAACATGAAACATCCGCACTATTATACCAAGCAGTTGCCAGCTTCGCTGTATACAGCAGAGAAAACCCGAACGCTGGATCGCCTTACCATCGATGGCGAAGGCGTCCCCGGCTTTGAACTAATGAGCCGCGCAGGGCAGGTTGCGTTTAATGTGTTGCAGGATGTCTGGCCTGCCGCCGTCAATATTGTGGTGTACTGCGGAGCTGGCAATAATGCCGGAGATGGTTACATCGTGGCATCGTTAGCACGGCGGGCGGGTTTGTCGGCTACGGTGGTGCAGGTGGGTGATCCTGCCAGGCTGAAAGGCGATGCGCTAACGGCGTATCAGCAGGCTCAGGCTGATCAGGTGATCATGCAACCATTTGCAGAGTATCAGTTGCAGGATTCAGATCCAGCCGTGGATGTGGTGGTGGATGCCTTGCTCGGTACTGGCCTGGCGGGAAATGTTCGTGGTAACTACAGCGATGCCATAGCGCAAATCAATCAGTCGCAGCTGCCGGTACTGGCCATTGATATTCCTTCGGGCCTGTGCTCGGATTCCGGTCAGGTATTGGGAACAGCGATTAAAGCCGCTGCCACGGTGACTTTTATTGGTGTAAAACGGGGGTTGTTAACCGGCCGTGGGCCGCATTATTGTGGGCCTGTTTACTATGGCGCTTTGGCGGTGCCGGAAGCCGTATATCAGCAGGTGTCGATGGACGCACAGCGGGTTACGGCTGACTGGGTGCGTGCCAAGCTGCCCCCAAGAGCCCGCGATGCCCACAAGGGGCAGCACGGTCATGTTCTGGTGGTGGGTGGCGATCTTGGCATGGGTGGTGCTGCGGCCATGGCGGCAGAGGCGGCGGGCCGTTGTGGCGCCGGCCTGGTATCTGTTATCACCCGGCCAGAGCATGTGGCGCCGATCATTGCCCGGCGTCCGGAATGTATGGTGCTTGGCGTGCAGGAAGGCGACAGCATTCAAGCCGCCCTTGATAGAGCCTCGGTAATAGTGGTCGGCCCCGGTATTGGCCGAGGCCGCTGGGGCGCTTTTTTGCTGGAACAGGTGCTGGCCTCGGATCTGCCGGTGGTGCTGGATGCCGATGGCCTGAACTATCTGGCCGTGCTGGCAGAGCAGTCTCCCCATGCCGCCGAACGGGGCAACTGGGTACTAACACCGCACCCTGGCGAAGCTTCCCGTTTGCTGGGTTGCCGTGTTGAGCATATTCAGCAGAATCGGTTCGAGGCCCTGGAAAAACTGGTGCAGGGATTTGGCGCAACGGTACTGCTAAAAGGGGCCGGTACTTTGGTACAGGAAAATGCTAAACTGCCGCACCTTGTGACCACTGGTAATCCTGGTATGGCCACCGGTGGTATGGGAGATGTACTAAGTGGCGTTATTGGTGCGTTAATTGCCCAGGGTCTAAGCCTGTTTGATGCCGCCGCAGCCGGTGCCTGGCTCCATGGCGCTGCGGCGGATATGGCGGTGCAGCCACAGCAACAAAATGGCAAACAGGCAGATCAGCCTAATGAGCGGGGCCTGTTAGCGACTGATTTAATGTTGCCGCTGCATCAGCTTGTTAATCGTTAATATCAAATACTCATGCTCGAAAAAATTGCTAACAACGAAAAAGAAATGGTGCAGCTTGGTCAAGTGTTTGGCCGGGCCTTGAAAGGTGGCGGTGTTGTTTATCTTGAAGGCGATCTGGGAGCCGGCAAAACCACCTTCAGTCGTGGCATTATTCAGGGTGCAGGTCATGCAGGGGCGGTGAAAAGCCCTACCTATACATTGGTTGAACCCTACGAGCTGGGAGGTCAGAATATTTATCATTTTGACCTTTACCGCCTGGCTGATCCTGAAGAACTGGAATACATGGGCATTCGTGAATATTTTGGTGGCGACAATCTTTGTCTGGTGGAATGGCCGGAGCGAGGTGCAGGCGTTATTCCTGAGCCTGATATAAAATTAGTTATCCATTACTATCAAAATGGTCGAAAACTGATTTTTTATGCCTGTACCCGGCGCGGTGAAAACCTTCTTGAGCCAATGATGTCATAACAGGTGGCGATAGCAAACGTGATTAAAACACGATGAAAACCAAAGAATCATTCAAGGAAGCAGGCATGACGGGCACATTGAAATACACAACCACATTGAAGTACACAACAATGCTGCGAGCGTTTTTCATTTTCAGTCTGATGCTGTTGTCAGCGGGATTTTCCGTTGCCAACGCTGCTGAAAAAGTGGCATCGGTGCGGGTGTGGAAAGCCCCTGATAACATACGCCTGGTGTTTGATGTGAGCGGCCCGGTGTCGCACAATATTTTCACACTGACCAACCCGGATCGGGTGGTGATTGATATTAAAAACACCCTGCGAACCCGCGCATTGTTTAATGTGGATTTAAAGGGTGGTCCCATTAAAAGTATGCGCAGCGCTACCCGTAATAAAAATGATCTGCGCATTGTGCTGGATCTTGCCCGGCCTTTGAAAACCAAAAGTTTCTTGTTGAAGCCTAATGATCAATACGGCCATCGCCTTGTGGTCGATCTCAACAGTGGCACTGCTGTGGCAACGACATCAAAACCGGCTAAACCCGTTAAAACCCTGTCGACGATAGGCAGCGGCAGAGATATTGTGGTGGTGATTGATGCCGGTCACGGTGGTGAAGACCCAGGTGCTATTGGCGCTAAAGGTACGCGCGAAAAACACGTTGTATTAAAAATTGCCAAGCAACTGCAATGGGCATTGAATGATGTACCCGGCTATAAAGCAGTGCTTACCCGCAAAGGCGATTATTTTTTAAAATTGAAAACCCGCCGTGAACTGGCTCGAAAAAAATATAAAGCAGATTTGTTTGTATCGATTCATGCCGATGCGTTCAGCAACAAAAAAGCAAAAGGCGCATCGGTATTTGCACTCTCAAGAAAAGGCGCATCAAGTACCCTGGCAAAATTTCTTGCAGCCAACGAAAACCAGTCTGATCTGGTGGGGGGTGTCAGTCTGGATGATAAAGATGATCACCTGGCAGCAGTGCTGGCGGATCTTTCTATGGAAGGCAGCATGGAGCACAGTTTAAGAGCAGGAAAATATGTGCTTAAAGAAATGGGTCGGGTGGCACGGCTACATAAAAAACATGTGGAGCAGGCCGGTTTTGTGGTGCTCAAGTCCCCTGATATACCTTCGTTATTAATTGAAACCGGATTTATTTCTAATCCCACGGAAGAAAAAAATCTAAATAACCGAAGCTATCGTAAAAAACTGGCGCATTCCATTTCCAAAGGTATTGTGAGTTATTTTGCCGCTCACCCGCCACCGGGATCATATATCGCAATGAAAAAGTCTGGCATTGGTAAAGTTACCCGGCATAAGATCGCAAGGGGGGAAACACTGTCGCAGATTGCTGCAAAATACAGTGTCAGTGCGACCAGCCTGCGTAAAGCCAATGCCATTAAAGGTGATACGATTCGGGCAGGTCAGGTGTTGAAAATTCCGCAGTCATAACTTTTCTTTCGTATAGTGTTTTAACGGGTTTAAATATTTATGGGGCATATTAATCGCCTGTCACCGCGTTTAGCCAATCAGATTGCCGCTGGCGAGGTGGTAGAACGGCCTGCATCTGTTGTTAAGGAGCTGCTGGAAAACGCTCTGGATGCAGGGGCTGAAAGAATCGAGCTGGATGCAGAAGAAGGCGGCGTCAAATTGATTCGCCTGCGGGACAATGGCTCTGGAATTGATAAAGACGATCTACCCCTGGCGGTGGCCCGCCATGCCACCAGTAAAATCCATGATCTGAGCGACCTTGAAGGTGTTGCTACTCTGGGGTTTCGCGGGGAAGCGCTGGCCAGTATCAGTTCGGTGTCGCGTCTGGCACTTTCATCCAGTAATGATGGCAGCGGTGCCGGTTGGCAGGTGCAAACTGAAGGCCGCGATATGGCCGCAAAAATTTCCCCGGTGGCACACCCACAGGGCACCACCGTCGAAGTGCGTGATTTATTTTTCAATACCCCGGCGCGGCGTAAATTTTTACGCACTGAAAAAACCGAGTTCAACCATTTGGATGATGTGGTGAAGCGTCTGGCGCTGTCGCACTTCCCGGTGGGTTTTCAGTTAAAACATAATCAAAAAGTTATTCATCACTTAAAACCCGCCCATTCAGAACTGGAACAGGATCGCCGGGTGGCTTCCGTTTGTGGCTCGCAGTTTATTCAAAATGCGGTGCGTGTCGATACCCAGGTGGCCGGGTTGCGCCTGTGGGGGTGGATGGGCCTGCCGACCTTTTCCCGCAGCCAGGCTGATTTACAATATTTCTTTGTGAATGGCCGTCATGTGCGCGATCGGGTGGTTACTCATGCCGTGAGGCAAGCCTATAAAGACGTGCTCTATCATGGCCGTCACCCTGCGTACGTGCTTTATCTGGAGCTTGATCCGAAAGGGGTTGATGTTAATGTTCACCCCACCAAGCACGAGGTACGTTTTCGTGAAAGCCGTCAGGTGCATGACTTTCTGTTTCGCAGCCTGCACCGGGCGATTGCTGAAATCACCCCGGATCAGGCGGTAGGCCCGACTGATTCGGCGTTGGCAGCATCACCCGCGCCCAGGGCGGTCGGCATCGCAGGCGGTGAATTCAAATCCCAGGGCAGTTTACGTTTGCTGCAAAACGAACAATCAGCAGCAACGTCTGCAGAGCAAATTGAAGCCTATGCCAGGCTGCACCAGCCATTAGCAGAGCCCGCACAAGTGGCGGAGGCAGTTTCAATGCCACAGCAGGCACTGCCTGGGGCGTCCACCCCATCAGTCAACAGTGGCGCGGGGCAACCGCAACTGGCCCCGGCTAATGGTGAGCAAACGCCACCCTTGGGTTATGCGGTGGCACAACTGCATGGTATTTATATTCTGGCGGAAAACGACGAAGGGCTGGTGGTGGTGGATATGCACGCGGCACACGAGCGTATTACCTACGAACGAATGAAAACCAGTTGGGCGCAGGATCGCCTGGTATCGCAACCTTTACTGGTGCCCGTCAGCATGGCGGTCAGCCAGAAGGAAGCCGAGCTGGCGGAAGACAGTGCAGCGGTATTTCACCGTTTGGGATTTAACCTGCAACGCATGGGCCCGGAAACCCTTTTGATTCGCGAAGTGCCGGTGTTGTTGCAGCATTCAAACGCTGAGCAACTGCTAAGGGACGTACTTTCAGATTTATGCGCTCATGGAGCATCGAAACGCATTGAAGACAGTATTGATGAGCTGTTGGCAACCATGGCCTGTCATGGGTCGGTGCGAGCCAATCGAAAACTCACTATTCCTGAAATGAACGCCCTGTTGCGAGATATGGAGCGTACCGAGCGCAGCGGCCAGTGCAATCATGGCCGGCCAACATGGTCGCAAATGAGTATGAAAGATCTGGATAAACTGTTTTTGCGTGGTCGATAACGGTGCCTGATGCACATTTAATAAATGATTCTGCAACAAAGCCACCGGCGGTATTCCTTATGGGGCCAACGGCTTCGGGAAAAACTGCGCTGGCCATTGAGCTGATGCAGCATGGCCCGTTTGAAATTATCAGTGTGGATTCAGCGCTTATTTATCGGCAAATGGATATTGGTACTGCCAAACCTGATGCCGCAGAACTGCAACAGGCACCCCACCGTCTAATCAGCTTTCTTGATCCGGCTGAATCCTATTCAGTGGGCGATTTTCGCAAAGATGCACTCAGGGAAATGGCCGATATTACCGCTGCGGGTAACATCCCCTTGCTGGTGGGTGGCACCATGATGTATTTCAAAATGCTTAAAGAGGGAATGGCAAAACTACCGGCGGCGGATGACAAAATACGTGCACAAATAGAAGCAGAAGCCGCCGCAGAAGGCTGGCCAGCCATTCATGCCCGGTTGCAGCAGGTAGACCCGAAAACCGCAGCGCGGCTGCACCCCACCGATACCCAGCGGCTGGAGCGGGCGTTAGAGGTCTATCGCATTTCTGGTAAACCCCTGAGCCAATGGCACCAGGAGCAAACGGCAGAGGAACTGCCCTACCGGGTGTGTGAAATGGCGATTGCACCAGACAACCGTAGTGTGCTTCATCAGCGTATCGCTTTAAGGTTTCAGCAAATGATTGAGCAGGGCTTTCAGGCCGAGGTCAAAGCTTTGTATCAGCGTGGCGATCTTGATCCCTCCATGCCTTCCATGCGGGCGGTGGGTTATCGTCAGATGTGGGATTTTCTGGCGGGCCGGTTAAGCCATGATGAAATGATCGAGCGGGGGATTATTGCTACTCGCCAACTGGCAAAGCGGCAATTAACCTGGCTTCGGGGCTGGCAAGGGTTGCACTGGCTGGAAACTGAAGATCCAAAAATCTTGGAAAAAGCCTTGAAAATTTTGTCGGCGGACTCCATCCTTTAAGTGCCGATAAAATCTTCGTCTCACACTTTGATTTTGTTTGATTTTTGTACTATTTGCCCGGCAGTTGGGCACATACTTTTTTTGAGGAGACAGTCATGTCCAAGGGGCACAGCTTACAAGACCCTTTTTTAAACGCGCTTCGAAAAGAGCGTATCCCTGTTTCAATTTTTTTGGTAAATGGCATTAAATTGCAGGGTCAGATTGAATCTTTCGACCAATACGTTGTGCTGTTGCGTAATACCGTTAGCCAAATGGTTTACAAACACGCCATTTCTACCGTAGTACCTGCACGTAATCCCCGTGGCCAGGAACGTGGTGGACAGGGTGACGATGGACACGGACACGACAATCATTAATTGCCCGTTTCAATATCGTGCTGAAAAAGGTGTGCTGTACAGGCTCGGCTTGAACCCTTTCCGGTTAGTTTTTAGCGCAAACCAGCGGGTTGCAATCTGCTGAATGGAATCGTTATTTGATCGCCCCCAAAGTGGCGAGCGGGCCTTGCTGGTGCATATTGATTTTTTTCAAAATGCCGAGCCGGAAGACCTTTCCGAATTCGAGATGCTCGTGGATTCTGCTGGCGCAGAAATCTGCGGGCTGGTGCGTGGCAGTCGTAATCAGCCCGATCCCCGTTATTTTGTCGGCTCCGGCAAAGTAGAAGAAATTGCCACAGAGGCCAGGCAGGCCGAAACTCAACTGGTGATCTTCAATCACTCCCTTTCCCCTTCCCAGGAACGTAACCTGGAAAAAAAGCTGCAATGTCGGGTATTGGATCGTACCGGGTTGATTCTTGATATTTTTGCACAGCGGGCAAGAACCTTTGAAGGTAAGTTGCAGGTGGAGCTGGCACAGCTTGAGCATCTGTCTACTCGCTTGGTTCGTGGCTGGACCCATCTGGAGCGGCAAAAGGGCGGGATTGGCTTACGCGGGCCGGGTGAAACCCAGTTGGAAACCGACCGCCGCTTATTGCGAGGTCGCATCAAGTCGATTCAAAAGCGTCTCGACAAAGTACGCAAACAGCGCGATCAGGGGCGACGCTCCCGCCAAAAGGCCGAAGTGCCCACGGTTTCCCTGGTGGGCTATACCAATGCCGGAAAATCAACCCTGTTTAATACCCTTACCGATGCAGATGTTTACGCCGAAGATCAGTTGTTCGCGACACTCGACCCCACCTTGCGCAGTATCGACGTGGACGATGTGGGCAATGTCATTCTGGCTGATACCGTCGGCTTTATTCGTCATTTGCCCCACAAACTGGTGGAAGCATTCCGCGCCACCCTGGAAGAAAGCCGCGAAGCAGACTTGTTATTGCATGTGGTGGACGCCTCCAGTGAAGAGCGCAGTGAAAATATTTTTCATGTGAATGAAGTGCTCAAAGAAATCGGCGCTGAACAGATCCCCACCCTGATGGTCTATAACAAAATTGATCTGATGGGAGAGGTATCCCCCAGGATTGACCGGAACGAGGAAGGCCAGCCGAAAGCGGTGTGGCTCTCGGCAAAAAATGGCAGCGGTATTGAGCAGCTTTATACGGCATTGCAGGAAACGCTGGGTAAAGATATTGTTGCACACCGAATTAAAGTGCCGCCGCGTATGGGGCAGCTGCGGGCAATGTTATACGCCAATAAAGCAGTGCAGCAGGAAACCATGGATGACCTTGGCGTGTCTTTGATGAGTATTCGATTGCCAAAAAAAGATTACTATCAGATTCTGAAAAAACTGAATATAGATGAGCAGGCAATTCTGGTATAGGTGTTCATATAACTAGCCGCTATGCCTGCAAAAATGTTAATTTAGCACCCCGCTGTGTGAAGCCGGTATTTATCAACCATATTGGTTAACCTTTGCTTAAAAAAGCAGCGGCAAGAAAAACAAACCTACGGAGTACATTATGGCCTGGAATGAACCTGGCGGCGGTAGAAACAACAATCAGGACCCATGGGGTGGTCGCAATGATCAGGGGCCACCGGATATTGATGAAGTTGTAAAAAAGTTACAAGAACGATTCGGTGGCTTTTTTAACGGTAAAAAAGGTGGAAACCAAGGGGGCGGCGGTACGTTTTTATTAGTGGGCGTACTGGTTCTGGTGGCCTTGTTGTGGTTCATTTCCGGTTGGTATCGGGTTGAGCAGGCAGAACAGGCAGTAGTGCTGCGTTTCGGTGAATTCCATGAAATCAAAACGGCCGGTTTGCGTTGGAACCCGGCATTGGTAGATACCATTTATAAAGTGGATGTTAACAAGGTGTTCTCGTTACCTATGCGAGCCACCATGCTCACCGAAGATCAGAATATCGTTGATGTGGATCTGAATGTTCAGTATCGCGTTAATGATCCAAAACTTTATTTTCTGCATGTTAATAACCCGGAGCTTGCGCTGGCCCACAGTATTGAAAGTGCCTTGCGCCATGTGGTGGGCGGCAGTGTGATGGATAAGGTGATTACCGAAGGCCGTGAAGCCATTGCTATCGAGGTAGAGGCCCGCTTGCAGGATTACCTGGAGCGTTATCAATCGGGTTTGATTGTTACCAAAGTGAATATTGAAGATGCTCATCCGCCCAAGGAAGTAAAAGCAGCATTCGACGATGTACTTCGGGCTCAGGAAGATGAAGTACGTTTGCAAAATGAAGCGCAGGCCTATGCCAACGGTATTATTCCAGAGGCTCGCGGTAAAGCGAAACGCATGTTGCAGGAAGCCGATGCTTATAAAACAGAAGTGGTTGAACGGGCTAAGGGTGAGGCGAAACGCTTTGAGCAGTTGCTGTCTGAATATAAGAAAGCGCCCGAAGTAACTCGCCAGCGTTTATACCTGGAAACCATGGAATCCGTTTACGGCAATACCACCAAGGTGATGGTGGATGTGGAAGGCGGCAATAACATTATGTACCTGCCGCTTGATCGACTGGTGCAGAATGCGTCTGCCCAACAATTAACGGATATAGCAAAAACCATTACCATGCCAGTGAAAAAAGAACCCAGCAAACAGGAAAAAAACCTGAAGGGCGTTGATCGTTTGCGTCAAATGCGAGACAGCCGCCGTTGGGAGGGAAGATAAATGAACAATAGAAACCTGACTATCTTATTAATTCTTGCCGTCGTCTTTTTTGCATCCAGTTTTGTGTACACCGTAAAAGAATACCAGCGTGGCGTGTTATTAAAGTTTGGTGAAATCATCGAAGCTGATCTGAAACCGGGCATTTCCTGGAAGTTGCCCGTTGTGCATGAGCCCCGCTTGTTCGATGGTCGTATTCAAAGTTTTGATATGCGCCCGGCAGAATATTTAACGCAGGAGAAAAAGCGTTTAATCGTGGATTCTTTTGTGATGTGGCGTATTGATAACGTCGAAAAATACTTCACGGCAACGGGTGGCGGCTTGGAATCCCAGGCACAACGCCTGTTGGCGCCACGTATTAATGAAGGTTTGCGTAACAAATTTGGTGAGCGTACCGTTCACGAAGTGGTATCAGGTGAGCGTGAAGAGCTGATGGTTGAATTAACCGCCGAAGTGAATAAAAAGACGCGCGAAGAGTTTGGTATCGAAGTCGTTGATATTCGGGTGAAGCGCATCGAGTTACCGCCCACCGTTAGTGGCAAGGTTTATGAGCGCATGAGAGCAGAGCGGGAGCGTGAAGCCCGTGAATATCGTTCCCAGGGTAAGGAGCTGGCTGAAGGCATTCGGGCAACCGCTGATCGGGAACGTATCGAAATCCTGGCAGCAGCCTATAAGCAAGCGGAACAAACACGCGGTGCGGGGGATGCTGAATCAGCCGCCATTTATGCAGATGCCTATAATGCGGATGCTGAATTTTTTGAATTTTTCCGAAAATTACAGGCCTACCGTGAAGTGTTTTCCGACAAGCAGGATATTTTAGTGGTTAAACCTGAAGGTGATTTCTTTAACAAGCTTAAAGCTGAAAAATAATCACTGCCTGCCCTGACATCTCTTGGGTGTTGGGGCAGTTTCTATTTTATTTGCCGATTGCGCGAAAAATCCAGCATCATCAAGCGGTTTGCTTTCATATGTAAAATGTGACCTGCTTCATACCGTATATTCTTTTTTTTAATTCCAAATCAGCTTTTAATAACAAAGCTAATCATCTTAGTACCGTTCAGCGGTAGTTTTTGTCAGTCAGCGCCTTCTGGTGGTGTTGGCCTGAATATTTTTTATACTGAGCTAATAAAGTTATACCCGCCTGTTTTTCGGGTTGATTTCCTTTGTTATAGAAGAGGCAGATAAATGCATCACAGGAACTTAAAAGGTTTTACTTTGGTTGAACTGCTAATCGTGGTGGCCATTATTGGGATTCTGGCGTCGATTGGTTATCCTGCGTACACCAGCAGCGTTAATAAATCCAGGCTGAGTGATGCCAAGGCCGCTTTGAGCGGATTGGCAAACGCATTGGAGAGGCGCTACACCCAGACTATTCCAAATACCTATGCCGGAAATGCTGCAAGTGGTAGTGATACGGGTGCACCCGCTGCAGGCTTTTTTCAATCAACTGCGCCTTTGGATTCCAATGTGGCTTTTTATAATCTGAGGATTGATAGTGCCAGTGCAACAGGATATACCATCAGTGCCACGGCAATAGAAGGGAAAAGCGTTGACCCTGACTGCACACCTTTAACGTATTCAAGTAACGGGGCGAGGGGCCCGGCAGGGTGCTGGTAACACAGATTTTAAGTGTTACGTTGGCAGGGGTTTTAAATTTTAGATTGGCAGGGTTGTGAAGCTATGAATGTGTTTGGCCTGGACAGAACTAAAGGGTTTACAGTTCTAGAGTTGTTGGTGACGTTAATGATTGCGGTCATTGTGGTGGCGGTTGGTGTGCCTTCCATGCAGGCAATCGTTCAAAAAAACCGAATCGCATCGCAATCAAGGGCTGTCATAACTGCGCTGCAATATGCCAGAAGTGAAGCTGTTACACAGCGTAACGAAGTGAATATAGATCCCACAGATGGCAGTGACTGGTCGAATGGTATCACGGTATGGGTTGATACTGATGGTAATAATTCGATTAACACTGATAACTCAGAAACGCTGCAGGTTTATGAGCCATTGGTTAACAGTACCCTGGCTCCATCAGCAACAGTCGCTCGTATTACTTTTGATGATAATGGTTTTATGGCTGCCCCCGGGGCTGCATTGAGTTTCACCTTGAAGCTGGATGAATGCAAAGTTGATGGGCGAACAATCCAAATCAGTCAGAATGGTCGAGTATCTATCAGCACGGTGGCGTGTCCTTGAGTTGGAGAAAAGTAAATGAACATAACCAGAAAAAATGAAGGGTTTGGCCTGATCGAGGTGCTGGTTTCTTTACTGGTGGTCACGATTGGTATCATGGGCCTGATCAGTCTGCAGCTGAATACAATGCAGTCCAATCAGGCGTCAAGTTATAGATCTTTGGCTGTTTGGGCCGCCAGCGATATTTTAGATCGTATGAGGGCAAATAGAGAGGCTGCTTTGAATGCGGAGTATGACATTGCGAGTGGTGATGATGCACCGGATGATGCCGTCACTATAGCAGAGCAGGATTTATCGGAGTGGTTGACAGGGCTTGATAATTGGTTGCCGGTAGGTGATGGCGCTATTTCGGTAGACCCTACAACATCAGAAGTGACGGTTACCATTGAATGGGATGAAAGCATGAAGAGGGATGGAACGGATACTGAGCAATTTGTATTTGGTACGCAAATATGAACAAACTATTTATAAATAAATATGTTGTTGGTTTGAGTCTTGTTGAATTGATGGTGGCACTTGCGTTGGGCGCCTTTCTTTCAATCGGAATTATCCAGGTCTATACATCGCATCGTCAAACGGCGAACAATACAGAAGGTTTGTCTCAAATGCAGGATAATACCCGCTATGTGCTGAATTTAATGGGTAAGTCTATTCGCAATGCGGGGTACACAGGCTGTGTCAGTAAAGACCGTGGTGGCAGCACTTCTGATAAAGCCGACGATATCAAGTTTGATAATATTCTGAACAACGCAACGGGTGTCTTATATAACTTTGAAGTTCCTGTTGAAGGTTTTGATAATGTTACCGTAAAACCGTCGGTATTGAGTAGTGGCGACCCCACGCCGCTCGCAGGTACGGATCTGTTAGTGCTCAGGGGGGGGGTTGGTGAAAGTGTGATGGTGGCTAATACCAATACGCCAGCTCTGTTTTATATTGATCATACAGGTACAGAAAGTAATGCTTGTTCTGGCGGTGGCAGCAAAGTCAGTGGTTTTTGCGTAGGTGATATTGTTGCAGCGTCCAGCTGTATGGCATCTTTGGTTTTTCAAATAACTAAACTCACTAATAATGCTGGCGTGGTAAGCATAGAGCATTCA
>PDSR01000016.1 GCA_002748575.1 Gammaproteobacteria bacterium | reverse complement strand
TATATCAATGCTCATGGCACCTCAACGCCAGCAGGGGACATTGCTGAAACCCAAGCCATCAAGAGTGTTTTTGGAAGTCATGCCGGCGAGTTAATGGTGAGTTCTACCAAATCTATGGTGGGGCATTTGCTGGGTGCTGCCGGGGCCGTAGAAGCGATTTTTTCATTGTTAGCCATTCGCGATAATGTCGCCCCCCCGACTATCAATCTTGATAACCCTGATGACGGCTGCGATCTGGATTATGTGGCTCATCATGCCAGGCAACGTAATATTGATGTTTCCATTTCTAACTCTTTTGGGTTTGGCGGCACCAATGGCACCTTGGTGTTTAAGCGTTATCAGTAAGTGGCCACAAGATAGGTGGTCAATAGACTAATGCCAGTTGGCTTCCCCTCATGGGTGAATGGCGCGGAGCAAGCCTCGTTATCGGTCATGGATCGAGGCCTTGCCTATGGCGACGGTGTGTTTGAAACCATTCGTGTGACACCCAGGCCTGTTCTGTTGGAGCTGCATTTAAAGCGCTTGAGTGAAGGGTTAAAGAGGCTTGATATTCCTGTCAGCCTGGACAACATAAAAGAGAGTTTTTTCCAGTATCTGGATCGATACAGTCCAGGGCTGATAAAACTGATTGTTTCCCGCGGCTGCGGTGGTCGTGGGTACGCGGTGCCCGAGGTGCAGCAGCCGCAGGTGATTATTCAGGGCTTCGAGCTACCCTGTTACCAGCCCGACTGGTTTGAAACGGGTGTAGACCTGTTTCAATGTACAACCCCTGTAACTGTTAATTCTGTGTTGCAGGGTATTAAACACTTAAATCGGTTGGAGCAGGTACTTGCCCGGCGTGAGTTTTCTGCCGATGAGTACCAGGAAGGTTTGATGGCTACGGAAAAAGGCTCCATTGTTGAAGGTACTATGAGTAATTTGTTCCTGGTAAAACAAGGGGCTTTAATCACAGCCGGGTTGGATCAAGTCGCTGTTAACGGTACTATGGCACGCTACATTACTGATCATTGTGCTGGTGTTATGGCAATAGCCGTAAATTATGCGGATACTATTACTGCCGGTGATATCATCACTGCCGATGAGGCATTTATTTGTAATAGTGTATTTGGCATCTGGCCAGTTAAATCGCTGATGGGAAACCCGGTTAGCGTTAAAAAAGCTGGTTTAGTAAAATCTTTTCAGCATAAGTTGCAACCGTTATTTTCATGAGACTTGTTATCCGCTTAATTTTTCTTCTGTTTGCCATTGGTCTGGCGGCATTTGCCATTGGTTATCGGTATGTTGATGTAAAAATGCATACACCGCTGTCGTTGGATAGTGCTTTTAATATCCACCTTGAAAAAGGCCAGAGTGTTTATCATGTGGCCCGACAATTAAAACAAATACACGCGCTTGATTATATTCAACCCTTTGTTTATTACGCTCGGTATATGAATGTGGCGAATAAAATACAAGCTGGGGAATATCATTTTCAACCTGATGTAACGCCCAACTATATTTTACAGCAACTGGTAACAGGCAATGTTATTCAATACAGCGTGACTTTGGTTGAGGGATTAAAAACCGGTGAACTTATTGCGCATCTGCAAGCAAATACTCAACTGGAACGTAACGATCGGGTGCAGGTACTCTTAAGTGACTCTGCAAAGCTGATGGCTGAGCTGGGTGCAGCCGGTATGCACCCGGAAGGGCAGTTCTTCCCCGATACGTATTTTTTTACCAAAGGTGAAACGGCTTACGATATTTTAAAGCGAGCCTTTGATCGGAAACAGCAGATACTCGCAGAAGAATGGCAAAGCCGTGAACAGGGTTTACCCTACAAGACACCTTACCAAGCGTTGATTATGGCATCGATTGTAGAAAAAGAAACGGGTGTTGATAGTGAGCGATCTGAAATTGCTGGAGTGTTTGTACGCCGTTTAAGAAAAGGGATGCGCCTGCAAACAGATCCAACCGTTATTTATGGTCTTGGGGATCAATATCAGGGAGATATTAAACGCAGTCACTTGAAGCAAAAAACCGCCTATAACACCTATACCATACAGGGCTTGCCACCCACACCCATTGCCAACGTTGGCCGTGAGGCAATTCATGCTGCCTTGCATCCGGCTAAAGGAAAAAAGCTGTATTTTGTTGCCAGAGGTGATGGCAGTCATGTTTTTTCCGAGACACTGGAAGCCCATAATAAAGCCGTTCGCGAATATCAATTAAGGCGTCGTGCTGATTATCGCTCTGCGCCAAAGCAGTAATAAAGAAGGCAAACAATGACACCAGGTTTGTTCATTACCGTAGAAGGTATTGAAGGAGTGGGTAAAACCACCAATATTCAATTTATTTCTGATTGGCTGGCAGACAATCAGATTAAGTTCATTGCTACCCGTGAACCGGGAGGAACGCCATTTGCTGAGGAAATCCGCGAGTTGCTTTTACAGCCCCGTGAAGAAAAAGTCTGCGATACTGCAGAATTGCTGCTGATGTTTGCTGCCAGAGCGCAACATCTTGCCGGTGCGATTAAACCGGCCCTGAGCGCAGGTGAATGGGTGTTATGTGATCGCTTTACCGATGCAACCTTTGCTTACCAGGGAGGTGGTCGAGGGTTGTCGTTGGAGATGATTAAGCAGCTGGAAAGCCTTGTTCAGGGTTTATTTCGACCCGATGCAGTGATACTGCTGGATGTACCTGTCGATGTGGGGTTGGCCAGAGCCAGTGCTCGTAGTGAACCGGATCGGATCGAGAGTGAAAAAGCCGACTTTTTTGAAAAAGTCCGCAAGGCTTATTTAGATAGAGCGCATCAAGACCCCGAACGTTATTTTATTATTGATGCGTCGCAACCATTAAACGCAGTGCAGCAGCAACTTGCCGAGGTACTGACAGCCATTCAGCAGAGGGCTGCAGCGTGTTAGCACAAATGAATGCCATTGTGGCACCGCTACCCTGGCAGGAACCCCATTGGCAGCAACTTGTATTGAGTAAACAGCAGGATCATCTCCCCCACGGCCTGATGTTGCGAGGACCACAGGGAACGGGCAAGTCACAGTTTGCAATGGCGTTTTCTCAATGGATACTGTGTGTAAAGCCCTCTGGTGGTATTGCCTGTGGTCGCTGTAAAAGTTGTCAGTTGTTAACGGTGGGTACCCACCCCGACCTGTTGCTGGTGGAACCAGAAGAAACCGGTAAAGCGATCAAGATAGATCAAATCAGGCATCTTTTAGACTTTGCCAGTAAAAGTGCTCAGTTTGGTGGTTATCGTGTCGTTTTGATTGCTCCAGCGGAAAGCATGAATGTAAATGCCTCCAATGCACTGTTGAAGTGCCTGGAAGAGCCTGGTACTGATACTTTATTGATGCTGGTAACCCATCAGGTTTCCGGCGTGTTGGCCACCATTCACAGTCGTTGTCAGGCGTTGGACTTTCCGGTGCCTGATCAGAGCCAGTCATTGCCCTGGCTAATGGATATGGTGGGTGATCAAAAAAAAGCCGAGCAGCTCCTCAGGGTGGCCAATGGTGCTCCCTTAGCTGCAGTTCAGCTTAATGATCGTGACTGGTTAAAGGAGCGGGAATCGGTTGTTAAAAGCTGGATTGCTGTTTTTCAGGGGAAACTTGACCCTGTGAAAGCGGCTGATGCCTGGCGGTCGCTGTCTCTTGTTGAAATAATCGACTGGTTGCTGGCCTGGCAGATTGATTTCAATCGTTATTGCGCAGCTGGTGATGCTGTTGTGATTAACCAGGATCTGATTCCTTTTTTTCAGACAATGAAGGCACACCTCAAACCAGCTAGATCCCATGAATTTTATGACTATCTGCAACAGGTTAAAGGTATGTTGATCAGTCAGGCAAAGCCTAATATGCAGCTTCTTGTGGAAGAGTTGTTGATTCGCTGGTCGCAGATTCGTGGGTAACAGCTCCACAGATCAATCAGGTGCCAGCCAAAAAAATGTAATATCTGATTAGTCAGCTTTGCAAACGGTTGCTAAACTTAAACAATAAGCTTGGTTTGAGCTTAGTTTTTGATTTTTAAGCAATTCTTCTTGGGTAAGATTTTATGGCCATTGGTGGATCTCGATCTGGAATACTCTCACTCACCATTAAGGACAAAGCTGTGCTGTATGCAGCCTATATGCCTTTTATTAAAAATGGTGGTCTGTTTATTCCCACTAACAAGCAATACAAGCTTGGCGAAGAAGTGTTCCTGCTGCTGAATTTAATGGAAGAAACTGAAAAAATACCGGTGGCAGGTAAAATTGTCTGGGTAACACCGAAAGGTGCGCAGGGCAACCGTGCTGCGGGTATTGGCGTGCAGTTCAATGATCAGGATGATACCGCCAAGCTGAAAATTGAAACTTACCTGGCCGGTGCCTTGGAATCTGATCGACCAACCCATACCATGTAGTGCAAAATAGCGTTTTTAAGATTATTGCACCCATGGAAACCGGATGTTTGTCGATTCTCATTGCCACCTTAATAAATTAAACCTTTCGTTACATCAAGATAACCTCGATAACCCTGTTCAGACAGCCCATGCGCTTGGTGTTCACCATATGCTCTGCATTGGTGTTGACCTTGAATCAATGGATGAAGTGATTGCCGTGGCCGAGCGTTACCCCAACGTTTATGCCACAGTGGGTACCCATCCACTGTATGAAGCGAGTGAGGAGCCCACAATACAACGGCTGCTTGACTATGCACAGCACCCCAAAGTGGTGGGGATCGGCGAAACCGGCCTGGATTACTATTATTCCGACAAAAACAATACCTGGCAGTTACAGCGCTTTATTACCCATATTGAAGCGGCGAAAGCATGCGGGTTGCCTTTAGTGATACATACGCGCGATGCCCGTGCAGAAACCATCGACACTTTGCGGGCACACGGTGAAGGCAAGGTGCGTGGGGTGTTGCATTGTTTTACTGAAAACCTGGAGATGGCGCTGGCCGGTGTGGAACTGGGCTTTTATATTTCCATTTCGGGAATTGTGACGTTTCGCAATGCTGACGAACTTAGAGCAGTAGTGGAAGCGTTGCCGTTAGAATGGCTGCTTATCGAGACCGATGCACCCTGGTTGGCCCCTGTTCCTTATCGTGGTAAAGAAAACGAACCTAAATATGTGGTGGAAGTTGCCAAAAAAATTGCTGAAATCAAGCAGGTTGATGTGGCTGAAGTGGCAAAGATAACCACACAAAACTTTTTCGATTTATTCAGCCAGGCAAAAGCCTGAAGGATCACAGCGTGTTGAATTCTGATTTGATGTTATTTTTAGGGGTGTTTGCGGCCGGTGCTGTTTTGGCAAGCCTGTTGGTTATCTGGTTAACCCATCAAAAAAACCGGGCCATTATTGAAAAAGTGGGCGCTGAACATCAGCTGAAACTGAATGAGCTGGCATCTGCAAATCAACATTTGCAGGAAAAACTCACAGATTCCACCAACCGCATGACGGATCTTTTAGAGCAGCAAGCTCGCTTGCAGGAAGCGGATGTATTCCAGCAAAAACAACTGGCGCAAATGGAACAGCAGATTGTCCATTATGGAGACCTGGAGAAAACACTCAAAGAAAAAGAAACCGAAGCCCTGTCGTTACAGAATGCTCTCAAGCTTGAGCATGGAAAGGTGACTGAATTACAAGCGCAGTTAGCATCTTCCCGGCAGGAGCTAAAAGAAAAGCTTAGCCTGCTTCAAGAGGCAAAAGACCAGCTCAAGCTGGAATTTCAAAATGTTGCCAATCAGTTGCTGGAAACCAAAAGTGAAAAATTCACTGCTCAGAATAAATCCAATCTTGATCAATTACTATCGCCTTTGCGCGAACAGTTAACCGATTTTAAAAAACGCGTCGAAGATGTATACGACAAGGAATCCAAAGAGCGGGTGTCGTTGTTAAAAGAAATCACCACGCTAAAAGATATTAACGCCCGTATGAGCGAAGATGCGCTGAAACTGACCAAGGCCTTGAAAGGAGACAATAAAATTCAGGGGAACTGGGGTGAAATGGTGTTAGAACGCATTTTGGAAACCTCTGGGTTGCGTAAAGGTATTGAATACGATACCCAGATTTCGTTGCAGGGTGAGGCGGGCGAACGCCGCCAACCCGATGTGATTATTCGCTTGCCGGAAAATAAAGATGTTGTGGTGGATTCCAAGGTATCTTTACTGGCCTGGGAAGCTTTTTGCTCAGCCGAAGACACCAATGACAAACAAACGGCACTGTCTTCACTGGTTCAATCGGTCAAAGATCATATTAAACAACTGAGCCAAAAAAATTATGCTCACTTGGAAGGCATTCGTTCGCTGGATTTCGTGTTGATGTTTGTGCCAGTGGAGGGGGCTTTCTTAAAAGTGCTGGAGCAAGATTCCGGCTTTTTTGCCGACGCTTTCGATAAAAATATTATGGTAGTGAGCCCGTCCACTTTATTGGTGACATTAAGAACCATCCAGAATATCTGGCGTTATGAATATCAAAATCGCAATGCTCAGGAAATAGCTAAAACAGCAGGCGGCCTGCACGATCAGTTTGTACTGTTTGCTGAAGCTCTGGAAGATGTGGGTGCTCATATTCAAAAATCTCAAGCAGCTTATGAGACTGCCCATAAGCGGTTAATATCAGGTCGCGGGAATCTGGTCAGAAGAACCCAGAATTTAGAGAAAATGGGTGCCAAAACCAGGAAAAAGATGCCACCACGTTTGGTTGAAGAGGCTGAACCCGAGCCGGAGACTGTGAGCCCGGCTGAAGGTTTACCACGGTTAGAAAAGTAATATCTTATTAAATCAATGGGTTGCAGGTAGTTATTACCTGTGGTTCTGCAACGGCGGGTTTTCAGTTCAAATCAGTATTATTA
>PDSR01000015.1 GCA_002748575.1 Gammaproteobacteria bacterium | reverse complement strand
GTAGAGAGGAGTCACCGCTGCACTCACCAGACAATACAAATGATATTGATTCTCATTAGCAATGTCAACACTATTTTTTAATATTCACTTACTGTAAGCGGGGTTTACTATATACAAACCACTTATACCAGCAAGTCAGCACAAAAATTATACAGCCAGCACCGGCAATGTACAATAAACAGCCTGCCAATCAGCACTACGCTCTTATTTACCCCTGACAAAGGCTGCCACCATCGAATAATAATTGGGATGGGCCTGAATATCATTGTGGGTCATACCCGGCAGCAACGCCCACTGTTTGGGCCCTGCCCACAGTTCGTAAAGATTCTTTGATAATTTCACCGGCACCACTTCATCGTTCGCTGCCACCAAAAACAGTGCGGGCACTTTAATATCAGGAGCATAGGTTAATGAAGGAAAAGGATGCTTGATAATCCAGCTCACCGGTAACAGCGGAAATATGCCTTTGGCAACATTTTCCAGGCTGTCAAACGGTGTAACCAGTATCACCCTTGCCACTGACCGATGCGCCGCAATATAAGTTGCAACTGCGCTGCCCAAGCTACGGCCCATAACAATCACCCTGTCAGGCTCAACATCATGGCTTTTTAGCAAGTCATCGTAAATCGACAAACCATCTTCGTAAAGCGCCTGTTGTGATGGTTTACCCTGGCTATTGCCATAACCACGATAGTTAAAAAAGAACACCTGCCTGGCGTTAAACGCATTAACGTTTGGGAAATTTAATGTGACATCTTCAGCGTTACCACCAAAATACAACACGACATTGTTGTTATCGCTGCGCTCATTAACAAACCGCCAACCCTGTAATTGATAACCATGAGATGAAACCGCGATTTCATGTTGCTGGTAATGCTGAAAAACCCGGGGATTGGCATCAACCGGATAAAAAATCAAACTATCCTGAAAGGAAAACAACCCCATAACGCTCCCTACGAATACAATAAATACCAACCCAAGAAGATTCATTGCAAACCTCATACAGCTTGCTAATTATTTAATGTTAAATGCTGTATCAGGCATCATATCCCATTCCTGTTTACATCAACAACTGCCGCCGCTATGCTGCCTGAAACAGGCTTGGAAGGGCTAAAAATGACTATTTTGTGCAGCGTTGACAGCATTGATGAAAACAGTGCCAAAGGCATTGATATCAACGGCCAACAGCTGGTGGCGGTAAAAAAAGACAGCCGCATTCATGTCTATGTAAATTCATGCCCTCATATCGGCATTATGCTGGAATTTTTGCCGGATCAGTTTTTAGACCTGGATAAACAATACATACAATGCGCCAATCATGGCGCATTATTCGAGATCCATACCGGCAAATGTGTTGCAGGGCCTTGCAATGGCCAGTCGTTAAAGACGGTGCCGGTGGAAATCAGCAATGATCAAGTAGTGATTACAGGCGATATTCCTGAACGCTATGAATAAAGAAGGCTTTAATATGGACACATCGAGTATCAGTTTTACAGCGCTCTATACAGGTCAAGTCTGGTATGAGCATGGGCTGTCAGCACCCTTCTTTACCTCCAGCAAAAGCCGCCTGATGTACTGGGGATTACAACCAGGCGAAAAAATTGCTGCATTAACCCTTGGCGTTAATTCACAACATTTGCTGTTACAGCGCCACCACATTATGAATTATCGCATTCAGCAACTGATCAAAGATGGCTTCACCCAGATATTAGAGCTTGCCTGTGGACTTTCTCCCCGTGGATACACCCTTACCAGGCAACACCCTGAGCTAAATTATATAGAAGCAGACCTGCCAGCAATGGCAAAACACAAGAAAGCCCTGTTGAAAAACAACAATGGGTTTGGCAAACATCACCAGGTGACTGCCTGCAATATTTTAGAACGCGGCGCTCCCAACGGCCTGGATTATATTCTTGATCACAAACTGGATCGCAATCAAAAAACCATTATCATTACCGAAGGATTAATTACTTATTTTTCCCGGGAAACACTTATTCCGTTCTGGAAAACTATCGCTAGCGCTGGCAAAAATTTTAAGGAGCTGCGTTATTTTGCTGACTGCTACCCCGCACCTAGAAAAAGCACCCATTACAAAATGTTAATTGGCCCTATGAAACTGGTTGGCGCCCTTACCCGTTCAGATCTTAGCCCACTGTTTGATTCTGCTGAACATGCAACAGCCTGTTTAAAAGACACAGGTTTTAACAACACCATTACTCACACGCCTGAAGATTATTACAGCATCCTGAATATTCCAAAAACACGCAACGCCGCAATCACTAAAGTTATTGAAGCAATTACCTGATTACTTGTGGCGTACTTTCTCTGGTGGTGTTGTTTTATTCTTCACAAACAACACCATTAGTGCCGGTGCCAGCAGGAAATCCGCCAATAGTGCCAACCCGATACTCAACCCGGTGTAAATTCCAAAATTGGTTAAGTTATTCATATTGGAAAACACCATCACCAAAAAGCCGCAGCACAAGACCAGGCTAGTCACCAACATGGCGCGGCCAGCGGTGTGCAGCGTGTGGGAAATGCTTTCCTGAACACTAAATCCACGGCTTAAATAGCGGCGAAAATGGTGCATAAAATGTACCGTATCATCAACACACAAACCAATGGCAATAGAACCAATCATCATGGTGAACATATCAAGCGGCACTCCCGCAAGGTTTAAAATTCCCATCACAATAATAATCGGCAGCAGGTTTGGAAACATACTCAACAACCCGTATTTAACGCTTTCCAAAAGCACCATCATGGTTAAGGTAATAATGACAAACGCAATACTATAGCTGGTTACGGTCGATAACATCACTGATCGAACGGTGCTACCCAATAACGGCACCAAACCTGTAATCGTTATCTCGGCGCGTTCGCCAATTTCACTTTGAAAGCGTTGCTTTAAGTATTCCATAAAGGGGCCATAGTTCATGGAATCAACCCAGGGAATTAGAATCGTTACCCGTGCCAACTGATAATTACGATCCACCAAACGATATAAATCATCAGCGCCGCTCAATTCCAGTAAAAATAATTCCTGTGCAACAAGCGCTCTGTTATCGGGGAGTGAATAATAGGCTCCATTGTTACTGTTTAGCGCCTTGTTAGTTTCTTTTAAAATATCGGTAATCGACAGTACCTTAGCCACCTTAAAGTGCTGGTTTTCATAGGTGCTCAATTCATCACAAAGTGCTGCAATAGAATTTAGAATATCCGGTTCATAAATGCCGGATTCTTTACCGGTATCCACTACAATTTCAACGGAAATACTGCCGCCCAATTCTTTATCAATCATCTGTGTTGATTGCTTGGCGGGCAAATCATCGGGCAACCATACCAAAGGGTTATGGGAAAAGCGCAACATAGAAGCGCTGATGATTGAGCACACCAACAGCAATGCACAAACCGCAACAATGGTTTTCGGGTAGCGGCAAGAGACATGAATAGCTCCTTCTATTAAATGATCAATAAAAGTTTGTCGGTGAGCCTTCGGGTTGATCACACTGGTGTCTGCAACAACCTGTTGATTATCACCGTGGGCGGGCTTTCTTTTTATCGGGGCCAACATGACACAGGCAGGCATAACCAATACTGTAAACAGAAACGCTAGCATCACCCCCACGGAGGTATAAATACCCATATTGGCAACCGGCAAAATATCGGCAGACGCAAAAGATCCTAATCCGAAGGCAGTGGTTAAACTGGTTAAAAACATCGCCAGGCCTGAACACCCCAACGCGTAAACAACCGCTGCCTGTTTATCGCCATGCTCATCAAAATGGCGATAAAACAAGGTTAAGAAATGTATTGAATCGCCCACACCCACCGCCAGTAAAAAAGAAGGCACAATGGCGGTTGGCAGCTGAATGGGTTGCCCCATAGCCGTCATCAGACTAATAGTGGTGACTACCGATAGAATAACGGTTAACAATGGAAAAAAAACGGCGCTGTAACGGCGAAAAAGGAAAAACAATACCAGCGCAATCATCACCACCACCAATGCTACAAACAGCCTCATGTCGCTGAGCATCGATCGCTTCAATAGATCGACAATAACCGGTGATCCTGCCACATGAATTTTAAGCCCCTGCTGACGATGCTCATTAACCACCGAATAAACGCTGTCGAGCACTTCTGATATTTGTTGATCAACGGCACTGCGTCTTTCACCATCATGGGGAATTTCGTGGTCATCCAAATAACGCAAGCGCACCACAATGGTCGCCAACTGCATATTGGATGAAATAAAAAAATTCTTATACAGTGAGTGGGTGTTAATAATATCCTGAATAGCCTGCAACTGCTGCGGGGTTTCAGGCCAGTTTTCAAAAAGATCTTCAACGATCAGTTCATCTTCGACGCCATAAACGTGGCGGGCAGTCAGCAACGAATCGACCGCATCCGTATGGGGAACTTTTCTATCCAACTGATCATAGAATTTTTTAAACTGCGTGAAAAAAGGCTCGGAGAATGCGGCCACTTCAACACCGATCACCAGCAATTCATCACGGCCAAAAATATCGCGAAATTTATTGTAGGTGACAATATCGGGGTGATCAGGGCTTAAGAAACCTTCGGTGGAAGTATCCACGTAGACTTTTGTCAGTTGAGTGGCCATCGCCGCCACACAGAATAAAACGGTGATCAGATAAAGCGCTGGATGTTTACATATAGATACGGCCAGATGCTCAAAGGCGTGCTCGGTTTTAGTTTTCCATCCTCGCATTAGCCAACCCCTTATTGTTATTGTTAATTCGTTAAATGGCTGCCTGAACCATCTTACCTAAACAACAAAAAAATAACTAAACACCTGAAAAATGAACACCTGATGATTATTTGGCCGTTATTCCCGGCAAAGCCGAATAGACCCCCAATCCCCGTTCACGTTATACTTGGCCGATACACCTGCAACTCACACCGAGGCAAATCAATCAATGGATGTTAAAGCTTACATGGCCAATGTTGGCCAACAGGCAAGGGCGGCGTCCCGTGACATGGGCAAAGCCAGCACTGGCAAAAAAAATCAGGCGCTTTTGGAAATGGCAGAGGCCATTGAAGCTGGCCGTGCTATTTTAATGGCCGAAAACCAGAAAGATCTGGACAACGGTGCCGCCAATGGCCTGGAACCCGCTCTACTGGATCGCCTGGAGCTGACCCCTGGCCGGATTGATACCATGATCGAGGGCCTTCAGCAGGTAGCCGCCCTACCAGATCCGGTCGGAGAAATCACCGATTTAAACTATCGGCCTTCGGGTATTCAGGTGGGCAAAATGCGCGTACCTTTGGGCGTTATCGGCATTATTTATGAATCCCGCCCCAACGTCACCGTGGAGGCAGCCAGCCTTTGTTTGAAATCCGGCAACGCCACCGTATTAAGAGGCGGCTCAGAGGCTATTCATTCCAATCAGGCCATTGCCCTGTGCATTAACGAAGGCTTGAAGAAAGCAGGATTGCCAGTGGCTGCGGTACAGGTTATTGAAACCACGGATCGCGCGGCGGTGGGTGAACTCATTACCATGCCTGAATATGTCGATGTGATTGTTCCCCGTGGCGGAAAAGGGCTGATCGAAAGAATCAGCAACGATGCCAAAGTACCTGTGATTAAACACTTGGATGGTATTTGTCATGTTTATATTGATGGCAGCGCCGATCTGGATAAAGCGGTGAGCGTTGCGGTCAATGCCAAAACACAACGCTATGGCACCTGCAATACTTTGGAAACACTGTTAGTTGCCGAAAGCGTGGCCGCTGATGTACTACCCCGATTAGCGCAGGAATATCAGGCCAAAGGGGTTGAACTGCGTGGCTGCGAGAAAGTGCAGGCCATTATTTCATCTGCCAACGCCGCTACCGAAGAAGACTGGGGCACCGAATACCTGGCGCCGGTGTTAGCCATTAAAGTGGTTGCCGATATTGATGAGGCCATTGCCCACATCAACCAGTACAGCTCCCAGCATACGGAATCTATCATTACTGAAAGCTATACCCTGGCAAATCGTTTCCTGCGGGAAGTGGATTCAAGCTCGGTGATGGTAAACGCTTCAACACGTTTTGCCGATGGCTTTGAGTACGGCCTGGGCGCAGAAATCGGCATTTCTACCGATAAACTGCACGCTCGCGGGCCAGTGGGCCTTGAAGGTTTAACCAGCCAGAAGTTTATTGTACTGGGCGATGGCCATATTCGTGGATAGCAGCACGAACAAAGCCAATGCCAACAGAACAAGTGTGCGCGAAAAAGGTGTCGGCGTATTAGGCGGCACCTTTGATCCTATTCATAATGGTCATTTGCGTTTGGGCTGGGAAGCAAAGATGCAGCTGGGGCTGGAAGAAGTACGCTTTATTCCCTGCCATATCCCGCCGCACCGTGATGCACCCCACAGCAGTGGTGAGCAGCGCCTGGCCATGACCCGGCTGGCATGTGATCCGGTGCCCGGCTTTGCGGTGGATGACTGGGAAATTAAACGCGCCGAGCCCTCTTACTCTGTAGACACACTCGGTGAAATCCGCCGCCAGTTAAACAAAGACACACCATTAATTTTTTTAATGGGTATGGATGCATTTCGCCATTTCAGCCAATGGCATGAGTGGGAGCAGATTTTAAATCTCGCTCACCTGTGGGTGGCACATCGCCCCGGCAGCAGCATGCCTGAAAAAGAATCCGCCGAGTTTGGGTTACTACAGGCATTACATGTAGAATCACCCCACTGCCTGCTGCAACAGGCCGCCGGTTTAATACACATCTACAACACTACAGCGTTAGACATTTCATCAACCGGCTTACGAGATGATATTGAACGAGGCCAGAATCCACGCTTTTTAATCCCTGACAGCGTCTGGAACCACATTTGTCAAAACAACCTTTATCAATGCCGTT
>PDSR01000014.1 GCA_002748575.1 Gammaproteobacteria bacterium | reverse complement strand
TGTTCGGTAATTTCAATACGCTTTAATGGCGCAATTAAAGTGCCATCACGGCCTTCGCCATTTAAACCGGCAAAGGGGGCTACCCGGAATTCACGGATGTCTTCTTCGTCATCTTCTTCGGGAACAGGAAAAATATCATCCCAGAATTTTTCCACCAGCTCGGCAGCTAAATTGAAACCATCCCGCAGGCCAGCAAAACCATAAATTCTGGAAAGCGCTTCCAGATACCAGGCGGCAACTTCCAGATCTTTGCTGGTTTCTTTAAGAATAACAGGCGCGATTTCCAGAACCTCACGCCAGGCATCATTGGCTGATTCACCGGTATCTTCTTCAAGAAATATATTGCGTTCGGCACTGCGTGCCCGTTCACGGGCATCTTTGATCTGATAAAAAACCGAGGTGGCGGAACGGTCGGCTCTTATATCTTCCCCGGCAGGTGCATCATCACTGATGGGTTGCGTCTTTATCTCAAAAGGTAATATTACTGTTTTTTTTGGGGGATTTTATGGAATCTCAGAAGCCTGCCTTACAAAGTGAATACCATGTGTTCAGCTTGCGCCCCGTTGAACATCATGACAACCTTGATTCTTCAATAAACCCTAAAACATGTAATGCCGGTAAAACCATGCGTATATCAAAGCTGAAACTTACCCGTTGTGCAACTTATAGAGCCCTGTTGATGTTTATTTTAATAGGATTTATTTCAGGTTGTGCTGTTAAAATTGTATATAACCAGCTTGATTGGGTAATCCCCTGGTATTTAAGTGATTACATGTCGCTCAATAGCGAACAAAAAAACACCTTTAATGACCAGCTTGATCGTTATTTAAACTGGCATCGGCAAACACAGCTACCATTATATGGTGACTTTTTAAATAGGGTAGCTGATAAACTCAACGACGGTATGACAGAAACGTCTCTTTCTTTTGTGCAAGAGCGCAGTCGTGAATTAGGGCACGCATTGGTAAAACGTTTAGCGCCCGACATGGTGCTATTGTTTCAAGGGGCAACCGATCAACAGATTGCTCAGTTATTTGACAAGTTCGAACAAGAAAACAAAATTTATCGTCAGGATTATATTGATTCATCAGAAAAAGCGCAGCGAAAAAAGCGGGCGAAAGAAATACAGGTTTATGTCGAGCGCTGGACGGGCAGGTTAAACAAAAAACAGCGGGGCATAATCCGCGAAGGGGCTGCTCAATATCAGCTAATGGGGCGCGAATTTTTGCAGGCAAGGCGTGCCTGGCAAACGGAATTTAAACGGGTGCTGGCATTAAGAGATCAGCCGTTGGTTTATCAGCAGGCGTTAACGGCGCTGTTATTATCTGAAGGTTTTGGCCAGACAGAAGCTTTCCATAAGAAGTTTGCACACAATGAAAAGGTTCTAAGGGCGTTGTATTTGAAGCTGGACAAAAGCCTTACCAGCCGCCAGCGTAAAAAAGCCGTTAACAACCTGCGCGGCTATGCTCGGGACTTCTATGAACTGGCCCGGCGGGGGTGATGGATTAGTCGGCTACAAAGGGGTTGGTTTTGCGCTCGTTACCAAAGGTAGACATGGGGCCGTGGCCCGGAATAAAGGCGGTGTCATTCCCTAAAGGCCAAAGCTTGTCTTTAATAGATGCTATTAAAGTATTGAAGTCTCCCTTTGGGAAATCAGTGCGGCCGATAGACCCTTGAAATAATACGTCTCCGACAATCGCCAGTTTGCTTTCCGGATGATGGAATACGACATGCCCTGGCGTGTGACCAGGTGCATGAACTACATTCAACGTGCAATGCCCAATGGTCACCTGGTCGCCATCTTCCAGCCAGCGTGTTGGTGTAAAGCTCGCTGCTGGTGGGAAACCAAACATTTGTGACTGGCTGGGCAGTGAATCAATCCAGAATTGATCTTCTTTTTGCGGGCCAACAATGGGCACATCAAGCTGGGTAGCCAGCTCCTTGGTTGCTCCGGCGTGGTCAATATGAGCATGAGTGAGCAAAATCTGTTTGATGGTCACATTTTGCTGCTGAGCTGTGTTTAAAATCAGCGGAATATCACCACCCGGGTCTACCACGGCGCCTTCCAGGGTTTCATCGCACCATAGTAGCGAGCAGTTTTGCTGGAACTGGGTAACGGGAATGATGGCGGCTTTTAAAGGCATATGTGTTTCTTTATCGGCTGATTATTGGTCGGGGAGTGTAGTGAAAAAATGGGCTCAAGTACATGATGATCGGCAATGTTGTTATAAATGAGCCGCTATCGCTCGATAAAGCGCTTTCTGTGAAAGGCTTTTTGGATTAAGGTGTGCCGCCTCAAAAGCTAGTCCGTTAAAAACCAAATTTGGTTAAATTTATTACTATTGACTACTGTCAATGATAGTGCCGGAGTTTTTGGTTGAAATATAGGCGGTTGAAAGGAGGTAAATGTTGAAACAGTTAACAACTTTATTATTGGGGTTGGTAACCCTGACCTTTGGTGCGGGTGTGTGGGCATCCGGTTATGAAATCGTTGATAACTTGCGAATGACAGATGCAACCCTGGGCGTGGTTGCCATTGGCATTTTTATATTGGCTTATTGCCTTGTTATTATTGAAGAATTTGTACATCTAAGAAAATCCAAGCCGGTTATTTTTGCATCGGGTCTGATATGGATTCTGGTGGCATTAATTGCCAAGCAGATAGATGGGGGAGAAGAGGTCGTATCATCGGCTTTATCCCACAACTTGAACGAATATGCCGCGCTGTTTCTGTTTTTGTTAACCGCAATGGTTTACATCAACGCCATGACTGATCGCGATGTATTTGAAGCATTGCGCAGCTGGTTAATTAGCAAAGGCTTCAGCTATCGCAAGCTGTTTTGGGTAACGGGCATACTCGCATTCTTTATTTCCCCGATTGCAGATAACTTAACCACAGCCTTGTTGATGGGGGCAGTGGTGCTTGCGGTGGGTGCGGGCAATACTGCTTTTGTTGGTGTGGCGTTTATTAACATTGTGATTGCTGCGAATGCCGGTGGTGCCTTTAGCCCCTTTGGCGATATTACCACTCTAATGGTTTGGCAGGCGGGTAAAGCCAGCTTCTTTGACTTTTTCTCGTTGTTTATACCATCAGTTGTTAACTACCTGGTGCCAGCGGTGATTATGAGCTTTGCGGTGCCAAATGATACCCCCCATGTGGATACCGACCTGGTGCAAATGAAGCGTGGTGCCAAGCGTGTGTGTATTTTATTTATCTGTACCATTGCCACGGCAGTGTCGTTTGAGCAGTTTTTACACTTACCACCCTTCCTGGGAATGATGACTGGTTTGTCCTACCTGTTTTTCTTCTCCTATTATTTGAAGAAAACTGCCCATATGGATGTTGACCTTGATGAATTTAATATTTTCAACAAGGTTGCCAAAGCGGAGTGGGATACCTTACTTTTCTTCTTCGGTGTTATCTTCTGTGTCGGTGGCCTGGGTACTATTGGTTATCTGGCTTATATTTCCGAAGTTATGTATGTCGGGTGGGGGGCAACAGCCGCCAATATCTTTGCCGGTGTGCTGTCGGCTGTTATTGATAATATCCCGGTGATGTTTGCCATATTAAGCATGAACCCTGAAATGGATCTGTATCAGTGGTTGTTAGTCACCTTAACGGCAGGTGTGGGCGGTAGCTTATTATCTATCGGTTCGGCTGCAGGTGTTGCATTGATGGGACAATCCAAAGGTATGTACACCTTTTTTGGCCATTTGAAATGGAGCTGGGCGATAGCGCTGGGTTATGGTGCCAGTATTTATGCGCACATGCTGGTTAACGGATAATTGATTCGTTTTTCCTAATAACGCGGTATAGGCTATAACTTGGGAAAAGGAACTTCCCAAGGTGGAAACAGTTGCCTGGAAAGCATGGTGGATATTTCCGGCCTGTTAAACCAGGTACCTGTTTCTGGCAGTGTACAGTAAGCGTACCGCTTTTCACCCAGGGAAAAACGAATGGCGAAGGCATGAAGATAGCCTCTATCGGCCGTTTTGCTGATGGTTTTGTCTATACTGGTTCCCCCGTAAAGGGTGTCGCCCAATATGGGGGAACCAAGGCTTTTTAAAGCTACCCGTAATTGATGTGTTTTCCCCGTGTGTGGTTTTAACAAAAAAATGCGTACTCCTAGCGGTGTGCCATAACTTATAAACTGGGTAATAGCCGGATTGTGAGTGGAGCGTGCCAGCTTCCAGGTGCCTCTGCGGGATTTTTCCATATCACCTTTAATCAATCCTTGTTTTTTTGATGGCTTGCTGGCCGCAAGCGCCAAATAATATTTCTCAATCTGGTGGTTTTCAAAAAGCACTCCAAAAGCTTTGGCCGCTTCCTGATGAGTTGCAAACAACACAATACCGGAAGTGATCTTATCTAAACGGTGTACCGGAAAAAGAGAGTCAAGGCCGGTTTGCTGCTGCACCTGCTGAAACAGCCCGGGCTGATCATTTTCTCTGTGAAATCCGATGCCTGCCGGCTTGTGGACAGCGATAAAATCAGTTTGTTTATCCAGAATTTTGATGGTGTTCATATTCAAAGTATCTTGGCTTTAAAACGACATTCAGGTGGGTTACTGGTCCAGCGAAGAGGGGATTCCGGGTTAAGCCATATCACCTGTTTGCTTTTTATTAAATAAAGTTGTTGTAATAAATCTGTTCCAGGGCCGCATAGTTATTGCGGTCATCACCTAATATAATCACCGTGGTTCTATTATCAATATCAGTCAAAGCGTAATCGCAGAAATCAGCAAAAGAACAGCCATAATCTGTCGAACTATTGCCGTAAGTTTTTAGGGTACATCAATAGCCTGATCTATCGGTTGCAAACTTATATAACCATGCAGGCTGCTGATCAATGCTCAGTGATCAGTTAGTCCTGAAATTGGTGGAATTGGAGTGTTGGTAAACTTGTAGCTGCTTCAGCAATTTCTGCCACGGCACTCTGCTTGCCTTATACTTTCAAATATATCCCATCATTCATGTAGCATTTGGCCACAGGTGTAAAATCACTTATTCACCAGGTTTAACAATTTCCAGCTGGTTGAGTTGTTTGTTAAGCTGAATTCCCCAGGTTTCGTAGCCCTTTTTATTCAGGTGCAGGCCGTCCCACATCAGGAAATCAGGATTGGGTTTGTTGTTCGCTAACAACAGCGTCTGATTGGCATCAATATAGTGTACGTTAGCGTGGCTGCTGGCATAGGTTTTCAGGTGTTGATTGTAGATTGTAATATCCTGTGAATGTTTGTTGTTAAGATCGCGCAGGGCCAGCAATACAAGATGACTGTCAGGAAAACGATAGGTAATCTCATCAGTTAATGTAAACAGGTCTGAACTTAACTCATTAACTTCTTGATAATTACGATAAAGAATATCGTTAATTCCAATGTACATTACGATGAGTTTCGGCTTGTATTGAAAAATAATATTTTCTTTGTAATAGGAAAGGTCGTTAATTTTTGCGCCGCCAAATCCCTTTTTTAAAACGTTGTGTCCGGGAAACAGTGCTTCGAGGTTTTCAAAAAGCCGAATGCTTGAGCTGCCAACAAACAGCGTGTTGTTATGCAATAAACCGTTCTGATTATCTTCCTGGTTGAGGGTATCAATGCTCGACTGCCAGACAGTGGGATCGTCGCTAAGGATTTTATAGGAACCCACTGCCCATACAGTAAAGGCATATAAAAAAGCCACAAGAAATAGTGTTAAAACACTATAAACAAATAGCCTTAACCAATGTGCTAAACAAAAATACAGGCCACTTTTCAGAAAAGATAACAACTGCTGATTATTTAGTGCAGAGACATTATTTGATGGTAATGCTTTAGCCATTGGTAACTCCCTGTCGGCAAAATAGCTGAAACTCCGTTGCTATGTGCTTTATTATTGGGGCGGTGTATCAAGCCCTTATTAGTGCTTATTGCTGGGTGAATAATAATCTTATTCGTGTTTACCAATGTTATCGCAAATGGCTATCTTATTCTAAAAATAATTTCAGGAACTTAGTGGCTTTATCTGTTAATACGAAAGCCCCGGCCTTAACAACTTAGGGCGGGGCTTTGAGAAGGTGAATTTCCTGGATTTTAATTCGTTTGCCAAGCTTTATGCTTAAGGGTTAAAAAATAGCATTTTCATCTGCGGGAGCCTGAACCATAAGGGTTTCTTCATATATGATTTCTACTCGACGATGATCTTGCCGGTGGGTGGCCCCTGTTATCGGTTTTTCGCTACCCCAGCTCATCACCTCAATCTGGCTTTCTGTTGCGCCCTGCTGTTTAAGCAGCTCGGCTACATAATCAGCCCTTTGTTTCGATAAATATTGGTTATAAACAGGCGAGCCCTGGGCATCAGCATGGCCATGTACCTGGACTTTCTTTTCCGGATGTTGTGATAAAAAACGCCCATGTTGAGCGATGATATCCACCGCCTCATCGGCCAGTTCCTGCTTGTTAAACCCGAATTTAAAGGTCGTTTTTGCCGGGTGTTCAAGCCCAGTAGCTGAACCTTCAGTCATTTCTTCGATTTTTGCTATTAAGTTGCTGTTAGTGGTGTTGTCTTCTGGCTGTAGCAGGGTTGCTGTTGTGGCACTGGTTTGCGTTGTAGTAGTAGAGTTGGTGATATTAGCAGTGTTTGTGGATGGCGCGATCATGGTTTGTAAATCAGGCGTTTCGGCCTTGCTGTAGTTTACGGGAGTTTTTTCGGATAGCTGGGCTGGCTGGTGCTGAGCGCTGGAACAGCCCGCAAACATGGCTGGAGAGGTGATCAGTGCAGCAATAATCAGCGTCAGCGTGGGTTTGGATAAAGTTGTTTCTTTATAAGTGGATTGATTGGTATGGCTCATGATGTTTTTCCTCGTTGGTTGTTTATTGTTAATAGGTTTTATTTAACGAGGAAAAACGGGCCCGGCTGGGGTAAAAAAATGAAAGATAAGAGTTCAATTCTGACGAATCATGGCAATGCTTAACAGTGCTTTATCGCGTAGCCTGTAGGGGTAGCTTTCGATATCGACAGTTAACACGGTATCCAGTGTTGTTAAAGTCATGGTTATGTCTGCTTATGGTGGGTTTTAGTTGGGAATGTCGAATCAAACCGGGTTCTGTGATAGAACAGCCTCCAGGTATTGAATATAACGCTGATATTTTACCCTTTGGCTATTTGCAATAGTGGGGAGTTTATTGATGAGTGGTTGTTCTGAACCAGGGCTGTTGCCTGTTGATTCAGCCATAAAAAAACTGTTGGATGCTGTTGCCGGCATGCCCAACCGTGAAACTGAAGTTGTTTCGCTTCGTGCTGCACTAGGGCGTGTTCTGGCGCAGTCTGTACAATCTGCGGTAAGTGTACCCCCGCACGATAACAGT
>PDSR01000013.1 GCA_002748575.1 Gammaproteobacteria bacterium | reverse complement strand
CTGTGGCTGCAAAATACGTAGAATCGATGTGCCCAGCCAGTTCGTTGCAGGGCAACACGACCGCTGTGAAAAACATAGTTCGCAACAGAGCGGTGTCAATGTGGTTAACTTGCGTAGCTGAACTAAAATACAGCTGAAAAATGCTAAAAAGCCAGGCTGTTATCCATTAAACTGCCTGTTTATATTCAGCGGATTTACAATGTGATTAATCCCTTTTATCAGCCGTTAATTCAACACCTGGAAACAGCCGCAGCACCTTTAAAAAGTCAGCTGAGGCTGGCTCCACCGATCATCCAGGCCCTTGATTTGCCTGATTTTAAAAAGCACCAGGTTAGTGTGTATTTGTTGCGGCTTGATCAGATACATCCGCATGTCTCCGGAAACAAGTGGTATAAATTAAAATATAATCTGGTACAGGCCGTATTGAATGGTGCCAGTACACTCATAACCTTTGGTGGTGCCTGGTCGAACCATTTGCATGCATTTTCCTGCATGGGCAGAATGCTGGGCATGCGAACTGTTGCTGTGTTGCGTGGCAACGAGTGGCAGTCGCAAACCAACCCGATGATAGAAGACCTTAAAGCATGGGGTACCGAAATTCACTGTATATCCCGTCAGGAATACCAGTGCCGCAACGATTCCAGTTATCAGCAGCAATGGCAACATAAATACCCCGGCAGCTATGTGATTCCCGAAGGGGGTGATAACTTCTGGGGTGTGTTGGGTGTGAGTTCCTTGTTCAGTGATTTGCAGCAGGCAGATCAGGCAGTGGTCAGACAAATGCATTCAGTGGCCGTGGCCTGTGGAACCGGTAATACTCTTGTGGGTGTTCGTCTGGCGCTCAGTGCTAAACAAAAGGTTATCGGTATCTCGGCGTTGAAGGGGGAGTGGTATAGCGACATGATAGCGCAGAGAATGGCAGCATTTTGGCCACTTAGCCTGACAAACTGGCAGGTTTTTACGCAGTATCATGGTGGAGGTTTTGGTAAACTGAGCACCGGGATAAAGTCTTATATGCAGGAATTTGAATCCGCCAGTGGTGTGCTGTTAGATCCGGTTTACACTGCTAAACTCGCATATGGCATTAAGCAAAAAATCAATGAAGGGTATTTCCCTCCGGGGCATCGTTTATTGTTAATTCATACAGGGGGGCTTCAGGGGCGTCGATCCCTGTCGAAAAATACATGAGTTTGGGCAAAAATAATGGATGTAAATGAAGTTTTTAAAACCATAGGATTAATTGGTCGCACGGGTAGTGATCTGGTGGTAGATAGCCTGCACCAATTAATAGGGATTCTTGAGCAGCGGGACATCCGTGTAGTAATTGATGAAGATTCAACAGCTCTTTTGCCTGGAGACAACCATCAGGTGGGAAGCAGAAAAATGATGGGGGAAATCTGCGACCTGGTGATTGTCGTGGGTGGTGATGGCTGCCTGCTCGGTGCTGCCCGTGATTTTTCCGGCTACAATGTGCCGGTGCTGGGAGTGAACCGAGGGCGTTTGGGATTTCTCACAGATATATCCCCCCACGACCTGGAACCGCGAATTTCTGAAGTGCTTGATGGCAAATATTTCAAGGAAAAACGCTTTCTATTAGAGGCGGAAGTAAAGCGGGGTGCGGCTATTGTTGGCAACAATACAGCGCTTAATGATGTGGTGTTCCATTCCGGCAGCTCGGTAAAAATGGTTGATTTTGAATTGTTTATTGAAGGGCAATTTGTTTACCGCCAGCGTTCCGATGGTTTGATTATTTCCACACCCACCGGCTCTACCGCCTATTCGCTCTCTGGTGGAGGCCCCATTATGCATCCTCGCCTGGATGCCATTGTGCTGGTGCCGATGTTTCCCCATACATTGAGCAGCCGACCTATAGTGGTGGATGGTAACAGTGAAATCAAAATCAAGCTGCACGAAGCCATTGAATGCAAACCGGTTATGAGCTGTGATGGCCAGGGGGACATGACGGTAGAACCCGGCGATACCCTTTATATACGCAAGCGTTCCCGCAAACTTGAACTGATTCACCCGATGCAGCATGACTTTTATGAAAGCTGTCGTTCAAAACTGGGCTGGAGTGAAGTGCTTTAATGACCGCCAACAGTATGAACCAGCAGCTTAAAGGCTACGATATTATCGGTGACATTCATGGCTGTGCCGATGCCTTGAAAAGGCTGCTGGCAAAGCTGGGCTACGAACACCAGGAAGGCTGTTATCGCCATCCTGAGCGCAAGGCTGTTTTTCTGGGAGACTTGATTGATCGTGGCCCGCAAGTTCGCGAGGCCATTAATATTGTGCGTACGATGGTAGAAAATGATGCGGCCTCTATGGTGCTTGGAAATCATGAATATATGGCCATTATATTCAGCACTTTGAAAAAGCATACTTCTCGCTACAAGCGCTTGTTGGAACAAACGCTCCAGGAATATCAGCAGCGTGAACAGGAATGGGATTCAGTGATACGCTGGATGCAAAGCCTGCCGCTTTATATGGAATTTGATAACTTTCGTGTGGTGCATGCCTGCTGGGATGCTGAAAAAATTGCCGATCTGGATACGCTGGGAACCGGAAACCACTTGCAAAATGACAGTTTCCTGAGCAAATCAGCACAGCCCGGTACGACGGAAAACAAAATTATAGAACGCTTACTCAAGGGAACTGACATGCTGTTGCCAGAAGGGGTGTTCGTTAAGGGTGCCGATGGTGTTTCCCGAACCCGGTTTCGTACCAAATTCTGGAAATCAGCACCTGAAACCTATGCTGATGTGGTGTTTCAGCCGGATCGCATTCCTAACCAGCTATTAAATAAAAAACTGTCGGTTACCGAGAAAAGCCGCCTTACCTATTACGCTGAAACTGAGAAGCCCTTATTCGTTGGCCATTACTGGCGCAGCGGCCAACCCCGCCTGATCCGTGATAACATCGTTTGCCTGGATTATGGGGCAGTGAATCATGGTAAACTGGTGGCTTACCGAATGGAATGCACGGATACCAAGCTTTTAGAAGATCGTTTAATCTGGGTAAGTGCGTAGTTGCATAGTGGTTACATAATAGTAGTTGCATAAATGCAGAAGCATTGAAGTGACATCGCTGACATTTTTGTTTTTACATACCTTTTTTGCCTGGCTGAGAACCGTATGAGTTTACAAAGAAAAGCTTTTCTTGCAGCGTGCACTGTTTTTGCTGTGTTTTTTGTAACAAGTGTTGCTTTTTGGATGGTTCAACATGAAAAAGACAGCACCATAGAGTTATCTTTGCGCCGTTTGATGAGCCAGACTTTTGCAGTATCCGTTAATAACGCAGAACAAAATGCTGCAAAGCTTGTGAAGCAGGTAAAGTTACAATGGGCAGAGCAACAAACGCTGGATACTGAATTGTTGAACTCCCTCGCACAGCGTTTTCAGCTGGATTATGTTTTTGTAATCAGCGATACCGGGAAATTGCACTGGGGCTATGTAAACAACTCCTTAAAGATTACCAGTGAACGCAAAGATGCTTTGATCAAGGCGCTTTATAATCCGTTAAAATACGTCAGTAAGCTTAAAAACGGTGTTGCTTATTTCGAGCAGGAACCACTCTATTTATTGGCAGATATATTATCCGGCTCGGATGAGAGCGGCGAGGGTTATAAAATAGTGGCTGGTTATTACCTGGCATCATTGTTTAACCAGCTGGAAAATGCTTATGGCTTTAAAGCGCTACTGGTGAACGATCAACGTGATCATGGGGATGATGTCGATCAGCATCTAAAAGGAGAAGTTAAACTACCGGGTTTAATTTCATCGCCGGTTTCTGTGTGGATCAAAGATGAGCGTTTTCAATTACCGGAATTTAATAGCCTGCTGATTATCGTGTTAACAGCAGGTGCCAGCCTGGCAGTCTTTTTGTGGTGGTTGTGGCGCACCCACTTTATTTTAAGAATTCATCGCTTTATTGGGCAGGCGCATCAGATTAATGCAGAGCAAGCCTTTCAGAAACGTATCAAATTAACTGGCGATGATGAACTGACAGAATTAGCCGGGCATTATAATTCGATGTTGAGCACCCTGGAATACAGCTATAACTTAATGGCGAAATCCAATCTGATTACCACAGAGTTAATCAGTAAAGTGCAGGAAAACACCGAACCGGGTTCCATAGGCAGCGAGTCTGTTGGCCGCAAGGAAGAAGAAGAACTACAAGATTCCCTGGATATGGTGAAGCGTTTAAGCAAGGCTGTTGACCAGGGATTTCTTGAGTTATATTTTCAACCGGTATTTGGTACAGATCACCAAACCATTATTCAACTGGAAGCACTTTGCCGCTGGCTGGATGCTGATCGGGGCATGATACCGCCCACAGATTTTATCGCGCTGGCAGAAAAATCGGGGCAAATGCCGAGCCTGACAAACTATGTCATTCTTCAGGCCTGTAAATCGATTCAACAGTTTCGCAGTAAAGTAAAACCACCTTTTACTGTTTCCGTTAATTTGAATTTATCGCAGTTTATGCAACCAAACCTGGCCTCATTGCTTTCAGCAGCGCTGGAAAAATACGGTATCCAGCCGTTTGAACTGGAAGTGGAAATAAAGGAACATGCGGTAGCCCGTGATATTGATAAATCTTCCGAAATTATTTCCAGATTGCAGGGTTTAGGAGTAGGTATTTGTATTGATGACTTTGGTTTAAGCAAATTTTCCTTAACGTATTTGCAGCGTTTACCGGTAAGTAAAATCAAGCTGTCGAAAAGTTTTGTCGACCGGTTGGAACGTAGTCCGAAGGAAGCAGCTTTTATTGATGGCATCGCCCGTTTTGCCAATGGCCTTGGCATTGGCGTTGTTGCCAAGGGCATACAAACAGAACAACAGTTGTATGCACTCGAAAAAATTGAAATGCTGGCTTATCAAGGTTTTGCATTAGCCAGGCCTATGGCCAAAGATCAGTTTTTGGATTGGTATCAACAGTAGTTATCGGATGCAGCCGATAATTAATCTTTAAATATTACTGTGTTGTTTTATGTAGATTGAAATCGAGGTAAATCATGGATTTTGAAGCAATGATCAAATCAATAACACCTGAGGTATATGAAAACCTTAAGCGTGCCGTTGAGTTGGGGAAGTGGAGAGATGGCACACCGTTAACACAGGAACAACGCGAAACCTGTATGCAGGCTGTTATTGCTTATGACCATGAATATAAAGCCGAGCAGGATCGTGTTGGTTTTATTGATCGTGGCAGCAAAGAAGACGGCGAAGTTTGTGAAAGTAACCATTCCGATGCCGATAAGCCCGTTAGATTTTTAGACTCTTAATCATTCCAGAAAGCGATAACTAAAATGCGTAAAAATGATCAGCCAAAAACCATTCGCTTAGCAGACTACAAAGCCCCTGATTATTTAATTGATACTACCGATCTTAGATTTGAACTAAACGATGACGCCACCATTGTTACAGCAGATATTCGTTTTTACGCTAATCCGGCTGTTACCGGTGAAACTTTGCCAGCGCTGGAATTAGTCGGTGCAGATTTGCAGTTGTTATCTATAAAAATGAATGGCAGGCTGCTTGCTGACACGGATTATACAATCGATGGCGAGCGGTTGGTGGTTTATATGGTACCGGAAAAATTTGCGCTACAAATTAAAACCCGGATTAAGCCCCTGGAGAATACTTCACTGGAAGGGTTGTATGTTTCCAACGGCATGTACTGTACCCAATGCGAAGCAGAGGGCTTCCGTAAAATCACCTATTACCTTGATCGCCCCGATGTAATGGCGAAGTTTACCACCACTATTGTGGCCGATAAGACAAAATATCCTGTGTTGTTATCGAATGGAAACCCCATAGATAGTGGCTCAGAAGGGGGAGAGCGCCATTGGGTAACCTGGCAGGATCCTTTTAAAAAACCCTGTTATTTGTTTGCTCTGGTGGCGGGTGATCTTGCTGTTCAAGAAGACTCTTTTACCACATGCAGCGGCCGTGATATCAAGTTGCAGATTTTTGTCGAGCCCCATGATCTGGAAAAAGTGCATCATGCTATGGATTCCTTAAAACGATCCATGAAATGGGACGAAGACGTATATGGATGCGAATACGATTTAGATATTTATATGATCGTAGCCGTTAGCCATTTCAATATGGGGGCAATGGAAAATAAAGGTTTGAATATTTTCAATACGTCTTGCGTATTGGCGAACCCAAAAACCACTACCGATGCCGGTTTTGGCAGAGTGGAAGCGGTGATTGCCCACGAGTATTTTCATAACTGGAGCGGCAATCGCGTTACCTGTCGGGACTGGTTCCAGTTAAGTCTAAAAGAAGGCTTTACCGTATTTCGTGATCAATCTTTTTCTGCTGACATGGGGTCTCCCACTGTTTGTCGTGTTGAAGATGTGTCGATGTTGCGTACCGCACAGTTTGCCGAAGATGCCGGGCCAATGGCGCACCCGGTTCGCCCGGACAGCTATATTGAAATTAACAATTTTTACACCTTAACGGTTTACGAAAAAGGTGCTGAAGTTGTACGCATGATTTATAACCTGCTTGGCCCGGAAAAATTCCGTAAAGGCTCTGATCTTTACTTCAGCCGTTACGACGGTCAGGCAGTTACCTGTGATGATTTTGTCGCGGTGATGGAAGAAGTCAGTGGAATGGATTTACGCCAGTTCAAGCTTTGGTACAGCCAGGCGGGAACACCTGAAATAAAAGCATCAACCCACTATGATGAGCAAAACCAACGCTATCAATTAACTTTGCAGCAATCGGTTCCAGCAACGCCGGGCCAACAGCATAAGGAGCCCATGCATATTCCGGTAAAAGTGGGGCTGGTGGATGCTGCCGGAAACGATATGCCGCTCTCCCTGGCAACTGGGGAAGCATCAGACTCTGGCAGCTTGATGCTGGATTTAAAAGCGCCGGAGCAAACCTTCGAGTTTATTGGTGTAAGTGAACAGCCAGTG
>PDSR01000012.1 GCA_002748575.1 Gammaproteobacteria bacterium | reverse complement strand
GAGCAGGTGGATCTGGAAATACTGAAAGGTTATCCATTGGTCATATATGTGGGTTTTGGTGTGGTATTAACTGCACTGATTCAATCGAGTTCCGCCACCATGATGATTACATTAAGTGCCTTGCATGCAGGTATTGTGGATCTGCCCTCGGCAGCGGCTTTGGTGATCGGCGCAGATTTGGGAACCACTTCCACTATGGCCCTTGGCAGTTTCAAGGGAGGTCAGTTGAAAAAACAAGTGGCATTGGCTCAGATTATATTTAACCTGATAACGGACTTGATTGCTTTTATCTTGCTTGGGCAAATATTGTGGGTAGTGTCTGATTATTTACAGATTTCTGATCCGCTTTATAGTTTGGTGGCGTTTCATAGTTTATTTAACTTATTGGGTGTTACGCTGTTTACCCCGTTTTTGAAGGCGTTTTCCCATCAGTTAGAAAAATATTTCAGTGTCGATGAAGAAGATGTGCGCGAGTATATCAATAATGTGCCTGCCAACATGGCAGATGAAGCTATTTTGGCGGTAGAGAAAGAATCGCAACGATTAATTTTGCAGGCATGTGACCTTAACTTGCGTAACTTAAAGATTGAGTTTTCCAGTATGCGTTTGCCGCAAAACTTAACGGATCAACTGGAAACCAGTTTCCCGCATAACTTGAGTTTTAATGAGCGGTATGAAGCGATTAAAAGGCTGGAAGGTGAAATGTTGGAATATGCAGGTGATATTCAGCGCAATGAACTGTTGCCGGATCAAACCGGGCAGCTTCATAAATTTTTAGGGGCGGTACGCCATGCAGTTTATGCGGTGAAGTCCTTAAAAGATGTGCGAGAAAATTTTGCAAAGTTTCGTCATGCTGATAGCGTTGTATTGGCTGATTTTTTCCAAAAACTGATTAGCCTGGAACGGCATTTTTATACGAACTTTTGCAGCTTACTGACAGGAGTCCATGAGCCGGTTTTTTTGCAAGAAGAACTGGAACGCTTGCTGGAAGAAAATGCCATGCAGTATAAACAGTTTGAGTCTGAATTGTTCAACAGGGGATTGTTGGAAGGGATGAAGGAAACAGAAGCTTCGACATTGTTGAATGTAAACCGGGAGCTTAAGGTATCTAACCATAATCTGTTGAAAGCCCTGGAAAGCATGGCTTTCTGAAATTGTAAGCAACCCTTTTACCGGTGATAAGTGGGTAAATGAACAGGTAAAAGGGTGATATTTAACTAAATAATTTGTTCACCTTTGTCGGTTACAGCATAAAAAAGGCAGTCGCTTTTGGCAATCACCGGGTTGGTAGTAATCATAAAGGCTTTCAGTGATTGAGCGGCATACAGTTTTCCGTTTTCAACCCGTAAGATTTTATTAACGATATTTTCATCATTCTGGTTATTAACTACAAAACAATCCAGCCCGCTTTTTCCCAGCCAACCTAATTGTTTGTCAGGGGTGATGACACCAAAGTTAAGGTGTTCTATATCTGGTGGTAAAATAATATCAGCGTCGCTGTCTGGCGATTCTCTATATTCAATGGAGTAGTCTTTGTTAATTTCAATCCGAACCGGGTTGGTAAGAATTTCTATTCCCCATTCACCTTGTTCCAACGATAAAATATCCTGCCTGTTTACGTAGCGCAATAAGCCTTCATAAGCCGATATATGAGAATGATCATCCTGGGAACCGCCACATTCAATGGTGACCGTGGGTACTTCCTGCTCGGAATATTCCATTAAGGCACCTAAACGCAGATCGGTAATAATCAGGCGCTCGGTAAATAGTGAAGTCAACGCTTGATGTGCGGCATCGTTTTTCACTGTAACACCAAACGATGGCCCTGTACCCGAGGTGTTATGTATATCAATCAAACACTCGGGCTGTTCTTTATGGAGTATGTCCAGAAAAGCTTTTGCAATGGCGGCTTCTTCACCTTGAAAGGGCTCTTTGAAGCAGCGATTTAAATCTTTCCCATCGGGTAGCTGTCGATGGGTAAATACCGGGCTTTTTTTCGCCGGATAAATACCACCCACAAAGCACAAAATATTAACGCTTGGTATTTCCTGTTGCGACAGCCACTGATGTAACGCAATAAAACCGGATGGCTCGTTGCCATGCAACAGCGTGGCCAGTGCTCGTGTTCTGCTGGTGTCTTTGCCTGTTATTTTGATCAGAGTGGGTTTTTTTAGTTTTTGTAAGAACTCATCGGGTGTTCTTCCAATATCACTCAACGCAGGGTTTTCAATAACCTGAATGACGCCTAAATCAATCATTGGGTAATGCTCCATTCATGCAGTGGCTTGTTGCTCGACTGATTTTTCATATACTGCTCAAGCATCAGCTTAAATGCTTCATCAACAGGGTGGGTTTTCATATAGGCTTCCGCCATTTGGCGCTGCCAGCGGGCACCGGAAATATTGCCATCAATCCGGCCCTTTATAATCGCTAATAGCCGCGTAATTTCATTGCTGTCAATGTCGGTTTTGCCGAGTGCATCTTCTATTTTCGGGAGCAGCTGGCTGACGATTTCCATCAAGGGTAAATCGTGAAGCTGTACTTGAGTTTTGTTCGGCCAAATCAGATTGGCGTTTAAGCCATATTTGGCTGCGCGATAAAAATTATACTCGGCGTAATGGAATGGCAGAATCGAAGTGAAATGATCAATGTCTTCCAATACGGCCAGGGCAGCACCAATAATAAACAGCCCGTTGGCGCTCATATCAACGGGAGTAGGGCCTGCGGGCAATGAACGTACTTCAATGCGCAGGTGGCCACCGTCATTGTGATCATAAACCGCCCTGTTCCAGGGCCAGGTAGTGCCTTGGTGTAGTTTTAGTTCCGCCAGTTCCGGGGCCTTACCTTGTTTAAAGGTCGCTACCGGGTCTTCATGGCTGATGACAGGAATAATAGGCGGGTAAAGGGCAGCGGCACTGGCAAATAATTCCCATGCATTTTTGGCCCAGCCATTCCCAAAGTAGACTCGGGGAGGCTGTCGCCAGGTTTTTTGGCTGGGTGAGCGGCTGTCGATAGATTGCTTGAACAGTGCAATGCGGGTTTCATCCCACAGGTGATGCCCGAACAGGCTGGGTGAATTGGCCGCCAGTGCCAATACAATCGGTGTGACCAGTTGCACAGCATTAAAATAGTCGGCAAAACGATCTGCCGGTACTCGCCAGTGTAATTGAAACGAGGTGTTGGCACCTTCCAGGGTGACATCGTTGGTCTGAAAATCCAGCGCATTGCTGCCATCAATGCGAATTTGAAACGGGCCGCCACGCATTTTACACAGGGCATTCGACAACGCATGGTAGCGGGGTAGATCGGTCATCATTTCCGGGCCGATATCACTGTGGCGCAGGGTGGGTAAAATGCCAATGGGTACCAGTTGGCCACCCATTGGTTTGGCCGCCCCATTGATTTTATGAATGGCACTGTGTAATTCGTGTTCAGTTGCTAGAAAAGGGGCGCCGCTGAATGGCTGGGGGTTCAGATTATATTCCAGGTTAAAGCGGTTAAGCTCCACCGTTAGCAGGGGGTCAGATAGTTTTTTGGCTATATCAGTGTTAACAGGTTTCGCCAGCAGATCCTGATCGACGATATAGAACTCCACTTCAGCCCCGATAGACGAAGGGCCATCGCCAAAACCCGGCTGTTTTAGCAGTTCTTTAAAAACCCTGAGATTTAAACGTACCTTGTCGCTAAAGGTTTGGTATTCGCTGTCGCTGAATGTTGCTCGTGTGATGGATAAACCCATAGGTGCTATCTTGTTTTCCCGTTGTAAAGCCTGGTTGCAAGTGTAAAGCATTGCCGCCAGCGGTGCCTGATATTAATCAAATTCAGTGTTTTAACGCCATACCAAAATAATTACAAGGTTGTGGGTATACGCGCTGTAATAGTAAACTCCACCTTCATGGTACGATAGTACCAATAATAACAGCGGGAGCAGGCATGAAAAATTATAAACGGGCTAAGTGGGCATTGGGTTGCGTGGCCGTGTTGCTGTTGGTAGCGCTTGGAGTTGGCCTGCATATAGCCTGGCCCTTTATGATGTTCCCCAAAACCGAAATCAGCATCATCCATGCGCCGGCGCTGCCTGCTGAACCACAGGAAACACTGCTGGCCGGGGTGGCCGTTAGGGACATCACCGCTCCGATTGGCATTCCTAAAATGGGGTATTCGGCCTGGTCCCGGCCTGCCGATGGTTTTCGTACCCGTCTGAAAGCCAGGGCCTTTTATATCAAGCCCAAAAACGGGCTGCCGGTTGCGGTTGTACAGGCGGATTTGCCCGCCAGCTCTTTGCTGTTGCATCACCGGGTGGCCGAGCTGATCGCCGCCAAAACCGATATTCCAGCGCAAAGCCTGTCGATTCATGTCACCCATACCCATTCTGGCCCCGGCCAATTCTATGCCAGCGACTTTTATAATGCCTTTGGTGCGAATAAGCCGGGCTTTGACCCCGATGTGTATGAGTTTCTGGCAACGCAGATTTCCGATGCAGTGATTGCGGCTTATAAAAGCCGCCAACCAGCCAGAATAGCGGTGGGCGAAACCGAGCTTTACGGGGCCACTAAAAATCGCTCCATGGGTGCTTATATTCTTAACGAAAATGTCACTGACAAGGCCATTACCGAGGCCAATGCCCTGAAAGCCGTTAACCCGGCAATGACCATGGTGCGTATTGATGTGCAGCAGGGTGATCAGTTTCTGCCGTTGGGGGTGTTCACCGCCTTTGCTGTGCATGGCACCGGCATTCCTGCTTTTACTAAACCGTACCATGGGGATGTCTGGGCATTTTTCGAAAGGGATCTGCAATGGCAGATCAAGCGCCATTACCATACCCCCTGGCTGCCGGTGCATGGGCCGTTTGAGTCTACTCATGGTGATAACAATCCTAACTATGAACCCAGTATTCGTGGTGATCTGGAGTCTCGTCGTATCGGTAAGCTGATGGCCCAGGCCGGTTGGGATTTGTTTAAAAGCCTGGATGAGCAGTTAACCGATGATGTGACCGTAATGACTGCCATGCGCGAACTGGATCTGCTTGCACTGCGCCCGCAGGATACTCAGGATGTACTGTGCCCACGGGCAGTGGCGGGTACCGCTTTGGCTGCCGGTGCCACCGGTGATGAAATTTTCCCGATCAGTTACCTGCCACCGTTTCGCCGTGGCTGGCCAAAATCCGGTAGTGATGATTGTCAGGCGGAAAAGAATTATCTGTTCTCGGGTTTGCAAACAGCCGCCGTTGATCGGGCCATTTTTCCCCGTCTGGTATCGCTTTCCGCATTGCGGATCGGTGATTTGATCATGGTGGGCCTGCCCTTCGAAGTAACCTATGAAGCGGGTAACAGAATTGCCCGCGCCATGCAGCAGGCCGTGCCCGACGCGCCGAAAAATGCAAAGTGGGTGGTTTCCAGCCATACCAACGGGTTTTTGGGTTATGCCGTTACCCGCGAGGAATATTCCGCCCAGTGGTATGAAGGCGGCCATACCTTATATGGCCCCGGAACCACGAAATTTTTGCAGCTGGAGTCTGCCAAATTAGTGGCCGATATGTTTATCCAACCGGGCTATGCAGACATGCCGGAACAATGGCAATTCAAGCTGGCTACGGCTCACTTTTTTCCGAAATCCATAGCAGCCACCGGGCAGCGAAGCCAGCGGCAGCCCCCGCAGTATTCTGAAGCGGGCAACAATAAAGAAGCCTATTGGTCGGTGCGTTACCTGGATGTTAACCCTTCAAAAATTGATTTACACCAGCCACTGGTGAGCGTGCAATACCGGCCCCATGCCAATGCGCCCTGGCAGCCTGCAAAAGTGGATGGCATGCCGCTGGATGATCAGGGCTATGATATGCAGGTGCTGTATTTACAGGATCAGGCCAATGGCATGGCGGAGTATGAGCTGCGCTGGTTTAATCCGGTGGCGGCGTCTGGGCAATATCGGTTTGCGGTGCAGCCCAGAAACGGTTTGCCGACTTTCCATTCTGAGGTATTTACGGTTCAGTAAACGGCTGTCGCCCTGTACATATGCCAATCTTCCATTAGAATGACTCAGCGAACGCCAGTTGGCTGTTTTATTTGAATATTTGCCCACTCAGAAAAAGAATTTCATGACCGAAAACTTCGACCTCGAAAAGTTAGCCCTTAAAGATTTCACCGAGAAAGCGTATCTGGATTATTCCATGTACGTGATTCTTGATCGTGCCCTGCCCAATATCGGCGATGGTTTGAAACCGGTGCAGCGCCGCATTGTTTATGCCATGTCGGAGCTGGGTTTAAAAGCCCAGTCCAAGTATAAAAAATCCGCCCGTACCGTGGGTGATGTGCTGGGTAAATTCCACCCCCATGGCGATAGCGCCTGCTACGAAGCCATGGTGCTGATGGCGCAGCCGTTTTCCTATCGTTATACCCTGGTGGATGGTCAGGGCAACTGGGGTTCTCCTGATGATCCCAAATCTTTCGCCGCCATGCGCTATACCGAATCACGGCTTGCACCCTATTCGGAAGTGCTGCTACGGGAAGTGGGTCAGGGCACCGTTGACTGGGTGCCGAATTTCGATGGCAGCCTGAAAGAGCCCGCCATTTTACCGGCCCGGTTGCCCAATGTGTTGCTCAATGGTGCCATGGGGATTGCCGTGGGGATGTCTACCGATATTCCTCCTCACAATCTGCGGGAAGTGGGTGCTGCCTGCATTCGCCTGTTGCAGGATCCTGGCTGTTCGGTCGATGATTTATGCGAAGATATTCAGGGCCCGGATTTTCCCACCGATGCTGAAATCATTACCCCGCGTAACGACATTATTAAAATGTACGTTACTGGCAAAGGCTCGTTGCGGATGCGTGCGGTATACAGCAAAGAAGGCAGTGATATTGTTATTACCGCGCTGCCTCATCAGGTATCTGGCAACAAAATTCTGGAACAGATTGCCCAGCAAATGAATGCCAAAAAG
>PDSR01000082.1 GCA_002748575.1 Gammaproteobacteria bacterium | reverse complement strand
GCCATTCGTCTGGCACCTTTCGCCAAAGTGGGCGTTTTAAGCAAGGGCCCACTCACTGCCGCTAACACCTACTATGCACAAGGTGGCGTTGCAGCGGTACTGGATGAACACGATTCCGTAGATTCCCATATCAAAGACACGTTAATTGCCGGTGGTGGGCTTTGCCGGGAAAACGCCGTGAGATTTACGGTGGAAAACGGCCCCGAAGCCATTCGCTGGCTGATTGAACAAGGTGTTCGTTTTGACAAGGAAACCGATAGCAAAGGCCAGAGCGAATATCATTTAACGAAAGAAGGTGGGCACAGCCACCGGCGAGTGATTCACGCAGCAGATGCCACCGGAAAGGCCGTTTCAGAAACCCTGATCAACGGCGCCCGACAACTGGAAAATATTTCCCTGTACGAATCACACGTCGCCATTGATTTAATTACCACCCGACGCCTGAATCTGGAGGGCAACCATGTACTGGGAGCCTATGTACTGAACCTTGAAACCGGTACTGTGGAAACCCATGCAGCCCGCTTTGTAGTGTTAGCCACCGGAGGTGCCAGCAAGGCATACCTTTACACCAGCAACCCCGACATTGCCACGGGTGATGGCGTAGCCATGGCCTGGCGGGCAGGCTGCCGCGTTGCCAATATGGAGTTTAACCAGTTTCATCCCACTTGCTTGTACCATCCTGAAGCCCGTTCATTTTTAGTGACCGAAGCAGTTCGTGGCGAGGGAGGGTATTTAAGGCTGCCGAATGGCGAGCGTTTTATGCAGCGTTTTGATGACCGGCAAGAACTGGCTCCACGGGATATTGTCGCCCGGGCGATCGACCACGAAATGAAGCGCCTGGGGGTAGAATGCCTGTACCTGGATATATCCCACAAACCGGAAGGCTTTATCAAAGATCATTTCCCAACGGTTTATGAAAAATGCATGCAACTGGGAATGGACATTACCCGGGAACCGATTCCCATTGTTCCCGCCGCCCATTACACCTGCGGCGGTGTAATGACCAACCTGCACGGCAAAACAGACGTTGACGGCCTGTACGCCATCGGTGAAACCGCTTCCACCGGCCTTCACGGTGCCAACCGCATGGCCAGCAATTCGCTGTTGGAATGCCTGGTATTTGCAATCAGTGCCAGTAAAGACATTCACACCAGACTTAACCAAAGCATTGCTGATGTTGAAATCCCCAACTGGGATGAAAGCCAGGTGACGGATTCTGATGAAGACGTGGTTATTTCCCATAACTGGGATGAATTGCGCCGCTTTATGTGGGACTACGTGGGCATTGTTCGTACCGATAAACGCCTGCAACGGGCCAAGCACCGGGTTAAACTGTTAAGAAAAGAAATTCTGGAGTATTACAACAACTACAAAGTATCTAACGACCTGATTGAGCTGCGCAATCTGGTGTTGGTTGCAGAGTTAATTATTAATAGCGCCCTGAAGCGCAAGGAAAGCCGCGGATTGCACTTTACCCTGGATTACCCCAACCAACAGGACAACGCGGTTGATACGGTTTTAGACCCGCAGCGCCCCTTTAAAGAAGACTAGCTTTAGCTGACAAACGCCAGATTCTTAAAGGCTATTTTCAGGAGCCCTTTTCAGGGGCCAATAGCGGGTTTAAAACAGCTGCCCTTTGCCAGCGCAGAAATATCTGCAACGCCCGATAGCTTTCCTGATCCAGGCTGTCTGGCAAAACAGGTACCACAAAATCTACAGTAAAGTGGCGCAACGGGCGAGTAACAGGGTGACCGGGCGGGCGGCCAAAATGCAGTAATATCAGGCTTCTGGCAACCCGGGTACTGCTACGCAACACCAGCGGCCCTTCAATTTTTTGACGGGTAGTAACAAACCAGCCATCAGTCGCCCACTGAATTCTTGTCACCGAGCGTTTTGCCTGCAATAAAACATAGCGGTACAGAACATAAACCCAGCAGGCTGCCGCACAACCGGCAGCTCAACAAACAGCTGTTTATCGGCATCGGAAAGCTCTGCAAAATGGTTCTCAAAAAACGGGGCCAACAACACCTCCACTTCTTTGATACCACGACGGCACTGCCAGGATAATCGCTTCAGTTCATCCTCGGAATAAATGTTCGACATCAGGGTAAATTCTCCGTTTAACTAAGGGCAGGATTATACCCCAAGGCAATAACCACATCAGCAATCTGCTGTAATTAGCAGCAAATAGCATTATCATGCGCCCATTCATGCCAATAAAAACCGAGGTTTCAATGAGTTGGACTGCGCTGTCAGCAACCCTGAATTGCCACACGCTGAATACCACAGCAACTGATATTGAAAACAACACCGCCAACGGCCTGCTGTATCCGCTGGCATCATTTTCTGCATTGGAAGTCTCGGGGCCTGACCGTTTCAGCTTTTTACAGGGTCAGATTACGTGCGACACCCGCCGACTGGAAAAAGGTGAATCCTTGATAGGTGCCCACCTGAACCTGAAAGGGCGTATTGAAGCCAGTTTTATCGCCATTCCCACCGGCGAAACCCTGCAACTGGTGCTACCCAACGGGCAGGCGGGCTATTTACTGAAATTACTGCAAAAATACGCTTTGTTTTCCCAGGTACAGCTGCAAGAAAACCAGGCCAGCTACCCTTTCCTGCACTGGACGGAACAGAGCCCACACACCAGCTTTAACAACCCCCATATTCCCGCCATCAACCTGGGCATTGCCGCCCGGGAACAAGTAACCCGCATTTTCGCAAACCAGAACATTGGCAGCGAAAACGATGCCCTGGCGATCCTTGCGCGTAATGGCCTGGTACTGGTAGAGCAAACCCAGCGAGATCGATACCTTCCACAGGAACTTAATTACGATGCCATTGACGGCATCAGCTTTAACAAGGGCTGCTACAAAGGCCAGGAAGTAGTGGCACGTATCCACTTTAAGGGCAAAGTAAAAAAACGCCTGGCAGCATTTACAACACAACAGGCTGTTCCTGATAACGCAGTATTTTATAACGACAAACAACAAAAATGTGCCGAGCTGATAACCTGTTATCAAACCAGCAAAAACCCCGATATCAGCTTTGGTAATGTGTTACTCAAACCACCGGAAACGGAACCTAAACCCCTTCACTTAGAACAAAATGATGGTCTGAAACTCACGCTAGTATCGCTGCCCTATGCTATAAATTAAATTTAGGTGCGTTTTTTCCGCTCACCTGGGTTTAACTGATTAGGAGTAATGGCGAATGGCCAGTATTGAAGAAACCGTTCTGCATGAACTGGTTACGATGATCAAAAACGACGAAATGGTATTGCCTACTTTACCGGAAGTGGCTCTTCAAGCACGGGATACCGCAGAAAACCCGGACGCATCGGCGTCAGATCTCTCGAAAGTCATTAACAACGATGCCGCCATGACCGCCAGAATCATTAAAGTAGCCAACAGCCCTATCATGCGTGGCTCGAAGGAAATTAACGATGTGCAAATGGCCATTGCGCGATTAGGTATGACCTGTATTTCCAATCTGGTAACTGGCCTGGCGATGGAACAAATGTTTCAGGCGACTTCCGATTTGATTGATAAAACCATGCGCAAAAACTGGAAACACAGCACCGAGGTTGCCGGGATTGCCAACGTGCTATGCCGCCATTACACGAAACTGAAACCTGATCAGGCAACCCTGGCGGGGCTGGTGCATAATATCGGTGTGCTTCCCATACTTACCTACGCTGAAGACAATGGTAAACTAAACGACCCCATTACCCTGTCACGAGTGATTGATAAAATTCACCCCCATGTGGGCACTCGAATTTTAGAGTCCTGGGAGTTTCCGGAAGAGCTGGTAGCCGTACCCAAAGGGCACCTGACCTTTAAGCGCGATACCGGAACAGATACACCAGACTATACCGACATTGTGACGGTTGCCAATCTGCAAAGCTATATTGGCACAGACCATCCACTGACCACCTTTGACTGGAGCAACGTAACCGCTTTTAACCGACTGGGCCTTGATCCCCAGGTGGAAGATACCGAAGGCGAAGATTTATCCGATGAAATGGCTGCGGCTATGGCCATGTTGCAGTAATTTTTAGTGGAACATCAACGTATTTATTGAACATATACTGATAAATGCCAGATTAAAGCACGCCACCAAGCGTTACTTTAATCTTTGGCTTCGTGATACAGGCATCTATATATTAGTGCTATCAATACTGACGTAGTTTTTTAAATCCAGCCAATCGCTTTCGACATGGACAATACCAGCAGATGTTTTAACAAAAGCGTTGCTTTTATCTTTTTTGGAAAAATATATTGTTGCGTTATCTGACGCTACAACGGAAACATCTGCTTTATTTTTGTAAGCCTCTTTAAATCCGTCATATGCGCTTTTATTACAACCTGGATTTTTATTTTCAGTAAATATCGCTGCAACCATTTGCTCTACATCACAGCCAAAATCAACAGGATAACCATTAATCAGTTGGCTAATGGCAAGGTAGTTTTTTCCTTTTTCGTTTCCGTATTTATATAATACGTGATGATCTTTGCTTCCCGTTATGATCTGAGCAGTTGCTCCCGCTGGAATATCTATTTGCAACGCACCCAGATAGTATATTTTTGATAATTTCTTACCTTCATCCGAAGAACAGGCCGTTAAAGCAAAAAGTAACGACAGCAAGCATAGTTTTTTCAATTTATATCCTTCTTATTTCCATCTTCACTTTTTCATACAAGCCCACATGCCCCACCTTGTTAGTGAAACAGAGTTCAAAAAACTATTCATCACCCGGCTGGAAAAGCTTTTGAATGCTGGAAAAATCCTTGCTGCCATTTCCCTGTCGACCAAGCATTGCGTAAAGGCTTTTGGCGACATTACCCATTGGCGTGCTTGACTTGCTTTTCAGGGCAACATCAACCGCCAGGCCCAGGTCCTTATTCATCAGATCAACCTGAAAGCCGCCATTGTATTGGTTTGATGCAGGCACGCCATCCATTACCCCCGGATAGGGGTTATATAATTCCAGCGACCAGTTGCGGCCGGAGCTTTGCAACATAATGTCTGACAGCACTTTGGCATCCAGGCCGTTATCAACACCCATTTGCAAGGCTTCAGCAGTACCAATCATATGTACCGCCAGCAGCATGTTATTACAGATTTTTGCGACCTGACCGGCGCCATGATCGCCCGCATGAAAAACATTTTTGCCCATGCTGGCAAGCACTGGCTTGGCGCGAGTAAAAGCATCCTCATCACCGCCAACAATAAACGTAAGCGTACCCGCAATCGCGCCACCCACACCACCAGATACCGGAGCATCAATGGCGGTAATGCCTTTTTGCCTGGCAGCATCCGCAACACGAATCGCGTTTTCGGGCGCTATTGTTGAACAGTCGATCACCAGAGTTTCAGGGGCTATTTCATCTAACAGTTTGCTATCGTGAATATACAGGCTTTCCACAATCGGGCCAGATGGCAGCATCGACACAACAAACTCCACATCCTTAACCGCATCAATGGCCGAAGCAGCCGCAGTCGCCCCCTGCGATACCGCCGCTTCTTTATTTGCTGCCAGTAAATCGAACACCTTAACATGATGGCCTGCTTTAACCAGGTTCACCGCCATTGGGCCACCCATATTACCCAAACCAATAAAACCGATGCTCGCCATAATTATTTACCCCTTGGTTATTATTTTTTTAAATACTGCTGACGTGAATTAAAGATCACTTAAAGGGTTTTCTGCATCACCCCAGGGGGCAATAAAATGCTGCTCCACCCAGGCATCGGGCACATCCGCCACCGACGAATGCCGCCATTTCGGTGCGCCGTCCTTATCGACCAACAGTGCGCGTACCCCTTCAGGGAAATCCCCGTGGCGGCTGCACTGTAAAGACATAATAAGCTCCAACTGAAACACCGCTTTAAGCGACAGTTTTTTACCGCGTTTTAATTGTTGATACACCAGATGCGCGGTCGTCGGGCAGCCGTTTTTTAAACCCGCTTTTGCTTTTTGCAGCCATTTATCATCGCCTGCAATGCCATCAATATTCGCGGCGATTTCTGCCAGGTTATCGCCATCTGTTACCTGTTGAATCAAATCATAGTGGCCACGTACCGGGCTTTCGGGCAATGCGGATAAATCTTCAAAACCACGCAATACCTTGGAAACAATACCCGCCGCATCACGGGTTTGATCTTGCCAATTTGCAGCGCATAACCCCTTAATCACCGCCGCCTGATGCTGATGCGCAATAAAGCGATCCGCCAGGCCAATAAACAACGCATCCGCTGCGTTAATGCTCGCCCCGGTTAAACCCAGAAACAAACCGGTGCGCCCGGTGGCGTGATTTAAAAACCAGGTGCTACCCACATCAGGATAAAGGCCAATATTAATTTCCGGCATGGCTAATCGGGATTTTTCTGTCACCACGCGATGGCTGGCCCCGGACATTAAACCGATACCGCCACCCATCACAATGCCATGCCCCCAAACGATTAACGGCTTGGAATAAGTGTGAATCAAATAATCCAGCCGGTATTCGTGCTCGAAAAATGCTTCTGCATAATCGTTGGGTTTGTCGGCACCGCATTCAATCATGCTATCGTACAAGCGGCGAATATCTCCACCGGCACAAAACGCCTTGTCGCCAGCGGCCTTTAACAGCACACAAACAACCGATTGATCTTGCTGCCATTGCTCAAGTTGAGGAATTAACAGTTCTACCATTTCAACGCTTAACGCATTCAGCGATTTTTCGGCATTAAGCGTGGCGATTGCCAGTTGCTGGCCATCGTTGGTATTAAGCGTTTCAAATAAAACAACATCTGACATTGAGTTAACCTTTTTATAATTGCTTTCTGATTAGCGTATGGTGGCTTTCATCGTATTGCCTCGGTTGCGCCTTCCATTAATATCCGACGCGCAACAATATGCCTCATCACTTCGTTAGTGCCTTCCAAAATCTGATGCACTCGGGCATCGCGCATATAGCGCTCCAACGGATACTCGCGGATGTACCCATAACCGCCGTGGATTTGCAGCGCTGCATTACAAACATTAAAGCCGACATCGGTGGCGAAGCGTTTCGCCATTGCACAATAGGTGGTTGCGTCGGGTGCTTTGCTATCTAATTTAAATGCCGCCAGGCGAACCATTTGCCGCGCTGCCACCAGTTCAGTGGCCATATCGGCCAGCTTGAATTGCAAAGCCTGAAAGTTCGCAATCGGTTTACCAAACTGATGGCGTTCATGCATATAGCGTTGCGATGCATCCAGCGCTGCCTGTGCTGCCCCAAGTGAACAAGTGGCAATGTTAATACGGCCACCATCCAACCCTTTCATGGCAAACACAAAGCCCTGGCCTTCTTTACCCACTAAATGGTTTTCAGGAATTTTTACGTTTTCGAAAGTAATGGTTCGCGTCGGCTGGCAATTCCAGCCCATTTTTTCTTCTTTACGGCCATAACTGATACCCGGCAAATCCGCAGGCACCACAAAACAGGAAATACCTTTAACGCCAGGAGCACCGGTACGCGCCATAACCAGCAACACATCGGTAGACCCGGCACCGGATATAAAACACTTGGTACCATTTAACACATAGTGTTTGCCTTCATGGTGGGCACTTGTTGTTAACGATGCAGCATCAGACCCGGCACCCGGCTCGGTTAAACAGTAGGAGGCCAGTTTTTCACCAGAAGTTAACGCCGCGCCCCATTGGTTCACCATGTGCTCATTGGCAAAGCTGGTCAGCATCCAGGCACACATGTTATGAATGGTGATATAAGCCGCCGTTGCGGTACAGCCACAGGCTAATTCTTCAAAAATAACATGGGCATCCAACCGGCTCAGGCCCAAACCACCAGCAGATTGCGGCGAATACAGGCCACAGAAACCTAATTCCCCGGCCTTGCGAATCACATCCACCGGAAAATGCTGCTGCTGATCCCACTCTGCGGCGTGGGGGGCCAGTTCATTCGCGGCAAAGGCGCGTGCTGCATCCTGGTAGGCAATCTGATCTTCGTTAAGATTAAAATCCATAGGACTTACTTTAAATTAATGGTCATGTTCGGATCATGGGCCGCTGGAATATCATCATCAAACCAACGGGCGGTAATGGTTTTGGTTTCGGTATAAAAACGAATCGCCTGCTTGCCATAGGCGTGCTGATCGCCATAAAAAGACGCTTTCCAACCAGTAAAGGAAAAGAACGGCAGCGGCACTGGAATCGGCACATTAATACCCACCTGGCCCACTTCGATCTGATGCTGATAACGGCGGGCAGCGCCGCCACTGGCGGTAAAAATAGAGGTGCCATTACCACAGGGGTGACGGTTAATTAATTCAATGGCCTCATCCAAAGATTCAACGGTAAGAACACAAAGCACCGGCCCAAAAATTTCTTCTTTGTAGATACTCATATCCACCGTCACATCGGTAAACAGTGTCGGCCCCACCCAGTTGCCATCAGGATACCCTTCCACCACCACGTCAGAACCATCCAGCAGGCAGGTAGCGCCTTCATCCTTGCCTTGCTGAATCAGATTTAAAACCCGCTGCCTGGCCTGCGGGCTGATCAATGGCCCATAAGCGGCCTGGGGATCATCCCATGCACCGGGGCGCACACTTTGCAGCGCCTTTTTAATATCCTCTACCCAGTCCTTGGCCTCGCCCACCAACACCGCCACGCTGATCGCCATACAGCGCTGCCCGGCAGCACCAACAGACGCGCCGACAATATTATTAATTACCTGCTGCCTGTTCGCATCCGGCATCACCACCATATGATTTTTCGCACCGGCAAATGCCTGCACGCGCTTCATGTGGTCGGTGCCGGTTTTATAAATTGCCTGACCAACAGGCACTGAACCCACAAAGGAGATGGCCTTAATGGCAGGATCGGTAAGCAAAGCATCCACCGATTCTTTGCGACCATGAATAACCTGAAGAATATTGGCAGGGGCACCAGCTTCCAACAACAGCTCGGCAAGCCTCATGGGGGTTAGCGGGTCCTGTTCCGACGGTTTAAGAATAAAGGCATTACCGCAGGCAATAGCCAGCGGGAACATCCACAGGGGAATCATCGCCGGAAAGTTAAACGGGGTAATACCGGCACACACACCCAACGGCTGGGTGTAGGAATAAGTGTCTATTTCACTGGCGACATTTTCGACGGTTTCCCCCATCAGCAAGCTGGGGATATTAGCGGCATGTTCCACCACTTCAATACCACGCCAAACGTCGCCTTTGGCATCTTCAAAGGTTTTCCCGGTTTCCCTGGCCAGTATTTCTGCCAGCTCATCGTGATGCTCTTTCAGCAACTGCTGATACTTCAACATCACCCGGGCACGGACTGGCACCGGCGTCTCTCGCCATTCATTAAAGGCAGCTTTGGCCGCATCAATGGCCTGTTGTATTTCTGCTGGCGTTGCACAGGGAACCCGCGCAATCACCTGTTGCGTGGCAGGATTAGTAACATCAATCCAATCAGTGGATACGCTTTGCCGAAATTCGCCCGCGATTAACTGGGGCACAGAGTAAGGAGCTGTTTGAGTCATGGCGGTTACCTCTGTAGGTCGGGTTTGGGTACGTTAACCCGGTTATTATTGTTTTTTTAAACCATAACCATATTGCCCGCAATAGTCACCCATAACTCAGAGTTTGGTCTTGCTTATCCTCCCAACCCCACTAACCAGGCACACTCCAATCTATCGGTGCCAGCCCTTTTGCTTCTAAATACTCATTACACTTTTTGAAATGGCCATTGCCAAAAAATCCACGATGGGCAGATAAAGGCGACGGGTGGGGTGACTTTAATACGCAATGCCGGGAGGTATCTATAAAGCTCGCTTTTTTCTGTGCGTATGAACCCCACAGCAGAAACACCACATTATTTAGTTCATCGTTCACTTTATGAATTACCGCATCGGTAAATGTTTCCCAGCCTTTGCCCTGATGGGCGGCGGCTTTGCTTTGTTCTACTGTCAGCACGGCATTGAGCAACAGCACGCCCTGCTCCGCCCAGTGGGTTAAACAGCCGTGGCTGGGAATTGGCAGGCCGAGTTCATCGTGAATTTCTTTGAACATATTTTTTAACGAGGGCGGAAAAGGCACGCCGGGCTGCACTGAAAAACACAAACCGTGGGCCTGGTTGGGGCCGTGATACGGATCCTGGCCGATGATCACCACTTTTACTTTTTCAAAGGGTGTCAGGTTAAAGGCATTAAAGTATTCTTCGCCTTTGGGGTAAATCACCTTGCCCGCTTTTTTTTCCTGCAACAAAAAAGCGCGCAGGTGTTTCATATAGTCTTTTTGGAATTCTGCTGATAAGCGTTGTTTCCAGCTTGCTTCAATTTTTACCCGGTCGTTTTGCACACCGGTTTCAGGTGCTAATAAATCAGTCATTATTACTAATCATTTACTGGCTGGATTAACGACAAAAACTGTCGCTTGAGAATTTTTTTGGCGCGGTTAACATCAAACGCTGCGGGGTTTTCCAATAACAAGCCTTCGTATTCAATACGAAAAATCGTTGCCATCAACATATCTGCGGCAATCTCAGGTTCCTGAATAGCAAGCTGTTCACACAATTTTTTCATACCCAGAACCAGGTGTTCGTAATAGTGCCTGGCCATATCTTTTAATTTCGGATCACGAATGGATTCATGCATAAAAGCCTGTTCCGCTATCAGGTGATCGCGTTTTTCACACAATTCGTGGTGAATATGTGCTGCAATCAGCGTGGCCATGGCATCGACCAACTGGCGGCTGGTGGCTGGATCAGTAAGCGTTTGCACATCGTTTGCGGCAATAAAAGCGGCGACATCCTGATGAACAGGGACAACCACATCACTCATTGCTTTTTCGGCAAACAGGGTAAAGGTATCGACAATTAAATCGCCAATATCTTTAAAGTAATAGGTGGTTGCCGACAATGGCACCTCGGCTTCTTTGGCTACTGCTCGGTGACGAACGCCGCGCACGCCATCGGAAACAACCAGGCGTAATGCGGCTTCAAGAATGGCTTTGCGACGTTGCTCGCTTCTGGCGCGGCTTGCTTTTCTGCCCCGGTAATTTAACGCAATGTCATCGTTCATAAAAACACTTTATCCTGCCCAAAAAAAACATCCTGTATGCAGCGGCTGGCGGAATCATCCATGCCGCTGCCAATCTGATTATGCTTGCGGGCGCATGTGGGGGAACAGGATCACATCACGAATCGAAGGCGAATCGGTAAACAACATGACCAGGCGATCTATACCAATGCCCTCGCCTGCTGTGGGTGGCATACCGTATTCCAGTGCTCGCACATAGTCATCATCAAAATGCATGGCTTCATCATCACCGGCATCTTTTTCGGCCACTTGCTGCTGAAAGCGTTCTGCCTGATCTTCTGGATCGTTTAATTCCGAAAAGCCATTGGCAATTTCACGGCCACCCACGAAAAATTCAAATCGGTCGGTAACAAACGGATCTTCATCGTTGCGCCGTGCCAGCGGTGAAACTTCCGTGGGGTATTGGGTAATAAAAGTGGGTTCTTTTAAGCGGTGCTCAACGGTTTTTTCGAAAATTTCGATTTGCACTTTACCCAAACCGTAACCCGGTTTTAAGGGAATATCTAATCCTTCAGCCACTTTACGGGCGCTTTCCAAATCGGAAATCTGCTCAGCGCTAAGTTCGGGGTTAAAGTGCAAAATAGATTCAAACACGCTCATGCGGGTAAAGGGTTTACCAAAATGATAGGTTTCGCCCTGATATTCAATATCGGTTTTGCCCAGCACCTGTTCGGCAATATGGCGCAGCATCTGTTCGGTAAGATCCATTAAATCTTCATAATCCGCATAGGCCTGGTAAAACTCAACCATGGTAAATTCAGGATTATGGCGGGTTGATAAACCTTCATTACGGAAGTTACGGTTAATTTCAAAAACACGTTCGAAGCCGCCAACAATCAATCGTTTTAAATATAACTCCGGGGCAATCCGCAAAAATAATTCAATATCCAGGGCATTGTGAAAGGTGGTAAACGGTCGTGCGGTGGCACCGCCGGGAATCGCCTGCATCATTGGCGTTTCCACTTCCAGAAACTGACGTTCGCTTAAAAAGCGGCGCATACAGTCGATAATGCGGGTACGAATAATAAATGTCTCGCGCACATCTTCATTCATAATCAAATCGACATACCGCTGGCGGTAGCGTTGTTCGGTATCGGTAAAACCTTTGAATTTATCCGGCAGCGGGCGCAACGATTTTACCAGGTGGGCACAGTTTTCCATGTCCACATATAAATCACCTTTGCCAGACTTATGCAGCAAACCTTCGGCACCCACAATATCACCCAGATCCCAGGTTTTAATATCGGCCAGAGTTGCTTTATCCAGGCCCTTGCGATTCACATATAACTGAATTGTGCCCGTCATATCCTGAATCACCATAAAAGCACCACGGTTGCGTATAACCCGCCCGGCCACTTTTACTTTAATACCAAGGGCTTCCAGTTCAGGCTTTTCCTTATCGCCATAAGTATCTTGCAGATCCTGGCAATATTGATCGCGGCGAAAGCTGTTGGGGAACGCATTGCGCTGTTCACGAATCTGTTTTAGTTTGCCTCGACGTTCCGCGATGAGTTTGTTTTCATCTTCCTGGCTTAACGGCTCGTTTTGCTCTTTCATTAACTGTACCTATTTCTCTTTTAATAAAACGTCGGGGTTAATAACTTAAAAATTTTTACAAACCGGCTTTCAGGCTGGCTTCAATAAATCCATCCAGATCGCCATCTAACACGGCTTTGGGATTCATGTGTTCCACATTGGTACGCAGATCTTTGATTCTTGATTGATCCAGCACATAGGAACGAATCTGACTGCCCCAGCCGATGTCTGATTTGGAATCTTCCAGCGCCTGTTTTTCCTGATTCTGCTTGAGCATTTCAAACTCATATAACTTGGCACGTAACTGGTTCATTGCCTGTGCCTTGTTTTTATGCTGGGAGCGATCATTCTGACACTGCACCACAATGCCGGTGGGTTCGTGGGTAATACGCACCGCTGAATCCGTTCGGTTAACATGCTGACCACCAGCACCACTGGCGCGGTAGGTATCAATTCTTAAATCGGCAGGATTGATTTCAATATCAATATTGTCGTCCACTTCTGGCGACACAAACACACTGGAAAACGAAGTATGTCGGCGGTTGCCGGAATCAAACGGGGAATTGCGCACCAAGCGGTGTACGCCGGTTTCAGTGCGCAGCCAACCAAAGGCGTAATCGCCCTGCACATACACAGTGGCGCTTTTAATGCCCGCCACTTCACCGGCTGAACATTCGATCAATTCGGCTTTAAAGCCCTTGGTTTCGCACCAGCGAAGGTACATACGCAACAGCATTTCCGCCCAGTCCTGGGCTTCGGTGCCACCGGAACCGGATTGAATATCCAGGTAACAGGGGTTTTGATCCATGTCGCCGGCAAACATGCGGCGAAATTCCAGCAGGCCAACATCGGCGGCTAATGCATCGAGTTCAGCAATGGTTTCGCTGAGTGTGTCTTCGTCGTTTTCTTCCACCGCCAGTTCCAACAGTGCATCGGCGTCATCCAGGCCGCTGTCGAGTTTGCGAATGGTATCAACGACCGCTTCTAACGAAGAGCGTTCCTTACCCAGCGCCTGGGCACGTTCCGGCTCATTCCAAATGGCCGGGTTTTCCAGTTCGCGGGTAACTTCATCTAAACGCTCTTGTTTGCCATCGAAGTCAAAGATACCCCCTAAGCGCATCGGTGCGCTCGCGGAGGTCTTTAATACGGGTAACGATTGGATTGATTTCCATAGGAATAACAGGCTGCCAAATTCGATAAAAGGGGCGCTATTTTACCTGTGCTGCTGGCGAAACACTAGAGCGCTTGCAGATGCTCGACCATCATTTGCGGGTTTTCCACGCCGCGATACTCGTTTACATCCAGCCGGTAAGCCAAATGCACCCGCTTGGCTTTGTGGTTTGGCCATTGTGCCAGATCTACGTTGAACGCAATGGCGTCCATTAACCGGTTTGACTGGGGCACCGTTAATACCATTTTCAGGTGTTTTTCCCCCACAATGCGCTGTTCCAATAATTCAAACTGGCCATCAAACACCGGCTCCGGAAAACCCTGACCCCACGGCCCGGCATCGCGGAGCAGTCGGGCAAACGATAAATCCAGCTCCTCGGTTTGCAGCTCGCCGTCGCTAAGCACTTCGCCGGTAAGGTCATCTTCGCTGATCATACTGCGCACCTGATTATCGAAGGCCTGCTTAAAGGTTTCCAGATTTTCTATTGGCAGGCTTAACCCGGCAGCCATGGCATGGCCGCCGAATTTTGAAATCAAGCCGGGATTCCGGGCAGCCACGGCATCCAGGGCATCACGAATATGCAGGCCGGGAATGGATCTGGCCGATCCTTTCACTTCGCTGCCGTTCATTGGATTGGCTGCCGCGCCAGCATCCCCCGGAGCAAAGACAATCACCGGGCGATGAAAACGCTCTTTGATCCGTGATGCCAGAATCCCAATCACCCCCTGGTGCCAGTCTTTACGAAACAGGCACAAGCCCCAGGGCAGCTGATCTTCGGAAAACTGTAATTGATTGAGTGCCGCCAGCGCTTCGTTCTGCATACTGAATTCAATGGCTTTGCGATCATGGTTCAACTGATCCAGTTCGATAGCCATACCCCTGGCCAGACGGGGATTATCCTCCAGCAGGCATTCGATTCCATGGGACATATCATCCAACCGGCCAGCGGCATTCAGGCGCGGCCCGATGGCAAACCCCAAATCCGATGACACCAGCCGCGATTGATTACGCTTTGCCACTTCGATAATGGCAGCAATACCGGGGCGGCAGCGGTTAGCGCGAATACGGCGCAGGCCATGTTCCACCAATATGCGGTTGTTGTGATCCAGCGGCACCACATCGGCCACCGTACCCAGGGCGACAATATCCAGATAATCCGCCATATTGGGCACGGCAATACCCTGGCTGGCAAACCAGCCCGCCTGTTGCAGTTGGGTACGTAATGCCGTCATCACATAAAAAATCACGCCCACCCCGGCCAGGTTTTTACTGGGGAAAGGGCACCCCGGCTGATTGGGGTTAACGATAGCATCGGCTTGCGGCAGTTCTTTACCCGGTAAGTGGTGGTCTGTTACCAGCACTTTCATACCGGCCTCTTTCGCGGCCTGCACGCCAGCAATGGATGAAATACCGTTATCCACCGTAATCAATAAATCAGGCTGGGATTGGCTGGCCACCGCAACAATTTCCGGCGTTAACCCATAGCCATATTCAAAGCGGTTAGGCACCAGGTAGTCTACATGAGCAGCCCCTAAAGCCCGCAGCGCCAACACACTCAATGCGGAACTGGTTGCACCGTCGGCATCGAAATCACCGACAATCAAAATTCGCCAACGATCCTGTAATGCCTGTTGCAGCAGCGCCAACGCATCGTCCAGGCCCTTTAATTGCCCGGCGGGAATTAAATGGCTTAACTGTAAATTCACCTCTTCAGGTTTCGACACGCCCCTTGCGGCATAAATACGCTGCAAAGCTGAGGGAATTTCATCTGAAAAGCGTTGAAAATTATTAAGTGTGCGGCGGGTAATTTTTTTCATCAATGCCGAAAAGCCTGCGAACAAGTAACGGATTTAATTATTCCGGCAAGCTTAAAATAAAACAGGGCGCTAAATAAATAGCACCCTGTTTTAGATCCGCTTACCTGAACCATTGTGATGTAATGGTGATCAGCAATCAGGATTATTTTGCCATATTATCCAGAATCGACTTTTTAACGTCATCCAGGGTGGCGTCAATCGTCATCATTTCTGCATTCTGGCATTGTGCAATCGCGGTATCAGGATCTTTCAAACCGTTACCGGTTAAGGTACATACGATTTTGGAACCTTCCGGGATTTTTCCTGACTTAACATCACGAATGGCACCACCCAGAGACGCCGCTGATGCAGGCTCACAGAACACCCCTTCGGTTTGCGCCAGCATTTTTTGGGTGGCCAGAATTTCTTCATCGGTAAGTTCATCGAACCAGCCTTCGGATTCTTTTTGCACATTCCAGGCTTTATCCCAGGATTGCGGGTGGCCAATACGAATCGCGGTGGCAACGGTTTCGGGGTTATCCACCATGGCACCGCGCATGAAAGGCGCTGCACCGGCTGCCTGATAACCGACCATTTTAGGCAGGTTGTTGGAAATGCCATCTTTATGAGATTCTTTATAGCCCATCCAGTGCGCGGTGATATTTCCTGCATTACCCACCGGCAGGCAGTGATAATCAGGAGCTGCGCCCAGCTCTTCAACGATTTCGAAGGCTGCGGTTTTCTGACCCTGCAAACGGAACGGGTTGATGGAGTTAACAATGGTTACGGGGGCATGATCAGCCACTTCCTTAACCAGGTTCATGCCTTCATCGAAGTTACCGCGAATCTGTAAAATGACCGCGCCATACATCATTGCCTGAGCCAGCTTACCCATGGCGATTTTGCCTTCAGGAATCAATACAAAAGCAGTGATACCCGCACGGGCTGCATAAGCTGCCGCAGCGGCGGATGTGTTGCCGGTCGATGCACAGATAATAGCTTTACTGCCTTCTTCAACCGCTTTGGTAACGGCCATTGTCATGCCGCGATCTTTAAACGAACCTGTTGGGTTCAAACCTTCATACTTAACGTAAATATCAACGTCTTTACCAATGGCTCGGGGCACATTGTTCAAACGAATCAATGGGGTGTTACCTTCGCCCAGGCTGATTAAACGGGTATCATCACCCACAGGCAAGTGATCGCGGTATTTGTTAATTAGGCCAGTATAACGAGTACTCATAATTGCTTTCCAACTCACTCAATTCTATTCAGCATCCAAATGTTCTAAACGAATACGTACCACGCCACCCACGATGTCGTCCATCGCTTCAATTTGCGCTAACGCTGCGTTCATTTCTTTTTCCTGCACCCTGCGGGTAATCAAAATAATCGGCACTTCGCCATTTGATTCATCGGCTTCTTTTTGCAGGATAGATTCAATATTGATATTGGCCTTGCTTAACACGCCGGTCACATTCGCCAGCACACCGGGGTGATCTTTGGCACGCATTCTTAAGTAGTAAGCAGTTTCAATATCTTCAATGGGGAGAATCGGAAAGTCGTGCAGGCTGTCTGCCTGGAACGCCAGGTGCGGCACACGATTTTCCGGGTCGGTGGTTAATACCCTGGCGACATCAATCACATCGGCAACCACCGCTGATGCCGTTGGCTCAGCACCGGCACCGGGGCCATAATATAAGGTTGGGCCAACTGCGTCGCCCATGGCTAACACCGCATTCATAACCCCATTCACATTGGCAATCAGGCGGTCTTCAGGAATCAACGTAGGGTGAACTCGCAATTCAACACCCTGCTCTCGCTTGCGTGTTACACCTAAATGCTTGATCCGATAACCCAGCTCTTCGGCGTATTCTACATCGGCAGTGGTGATATTGCTGATACCTTCGGTATAGGCTTTTTCAAACTGCAACGGAATACCAAAGGCAATGGAGGCTAGAATAGTCAACTTGTGGGCCGCGTCGATACCTTCCACATCAAAAGTGGGATCGGCCTCGGCATAGCCAAGTTCCTGGGCCTCTTTTAAGACATCATCGAAATCGCGGCCTTTATCGCGCATTTCGGTAAGAATAAAATTCCCGGTGCCGTTGATAATACCGGCAACCCATTGCAACTGGTTGGCCGACAAGCCTTCACGGATGGCTTTAATAATGGGGATACCACCGGCAACGCCCGCTTCAAAAGCAACATTCACGCCCTTTGCCTGAGCAGCGGCAAAGACTTCATTGCCACATTCAGCAATCAGTGCCTTGTTGGCAGTCACAACGTGCTTTTGGTTGTCGATAGCCTGCATAACCAGATCTTTTGCAATCGTGGTGCCACCAATCAGCTCAACCACAATATCGACTTCGGGATCGTTGACTACATCGAAAACATCGCGGCTGACTTTATAACCTGAAGTATCCGCAGCAGGATTGTCCCGGCGAGCGCCAATGTGGGTAATCTTGATGGCCCGCCCAGCCCGGCGAGCAATATCTTCCGCGTTGCGGGTTAAGACGTTAAAAGTACCGGAACCGACTGTTCCAAGCCCCACGATTCCTACATTTACGGGTTTCAAACCAGGCACCTCGAATTCTAATTATGGGTATTTCTAAAAGTTGGCGTAAAGGCCGGAAGATTACCACAATCAGAAGCATCCAGAAACAAAAAAGCCGCAGCGAAAGGCTGCGGCTTATGGGTTTTACCCGGCTGATCCGGTTAATCAGATTTTATTCCCAATTCAGCGGCAAGATCTGATGCCTTGCGATAACCACCCACTTTGCGGCCATCGGCCAGAAACAGGGCTGGCGTGCCGCGCACCCCAAGGGCTCGCCCCATATCAATCTGGTTCTGGATCACGCCAGTATCGCACTCACCTTCCGGTTTTGGCACAGGCTTGTTGGTTTTACCCAGAGTCATAGCCTTTTGCTTGTCGGCTGCGCACCAGATATTGGCAATGGTTTGACCTGCGGGCGATTTCACCCCATAGCGCGGCCAGGCAGCGTATTTAACCGTGATTCCCATGGCGTTTAATTTCGGCACTTCCACATGAAGCTTGCGACAGTAGCCGCAGCTGGTATCGGTAAAGGCAATTACTTCACCTTTTTCTTCACCCTCTGCCTGAAACACCACCAGGTCTTCGTCTTTTAAGCTACTCAGCGCCGCAATACGCTTTTCACTGCGCCAGGCTTCGGTAATGTTGTCCATTTTATCTTGCTTAACGGCCAACAGATCACCGTTAATAATATAATTTGCATCAGCGGTTACATGAATAACATCACCGCCTCTAAGCTCCACCTGATAAATCCCTTTGGCCTGAGATTCAGTCACACTAACAACGGGCAAACGAGGCAGCTTGGCAGCAAGTTGACCCTTAATCAGTTGCACAGAATCAGCAGCTTTTTCCTCGGCGGGTTGTGAACGGTGCTTAATAATCGGGGCAGGTACTTTCTCGGCAGAGCGCTCAGCAGCGTTTGCTTCTTCCTGCTTGCATGCCTGTATGCCCACCACGGCTGCCAGCAGTACAGCACTTAATCCAAACTTTGAAACCTGTTTCATTGTATAACCTTTTGTTGTTGTAGTTGTAATTAACACATGCTGACAACTTGGACAGACGAACTGCCACAAGGTTCGCTTACAACCAGCTTTTTGTAAAAAAAAAAGCGGATCAAATTGACCCGCTTTTTTAGTGTATACCGAAAACCTGAATTACTTAAGCTTCTCTTTAATACGAGCAGCCTTACCGGTGCGGCCACGCAAGTAGTAAAGCTTCGCCTGACGAACATCACCTTTACGCTTAACAGTAATACCGTCGATTTGCGGGCTGTGGGTTTGGAAGACACGTTCTACACCTACACCGTTAGAAATTTTGCGAACGGTAAAAGATGAGTTAAGGCCACGGTTACGCTTTGCAATCACAACGCCCTCAAAAGCCTGCAAACGAGTACGATTACCTTCCTGTACTTTTACTTGAACCACAACTGTATCGCCAGGGGCAAAATCGGGTAGATCCTGCTTTAACTGCTCGTTTTCAATCTCTTGAATGATTTTGTTTTTACCGCTCATGGGGTTTCTCCATTTTCAACGTCAGAGGTAAGGGCAACCGCCGTTACATACACGTTATTTAAAAATGAACAGCCACTGACTGTTCGCAAAAAAAGCTTAACAGCTTTAGTATTTTTTACTCGGCTACCATTACCTGGCATTACCTTGTTAACGCTTTGCCAACAAATCAGGCCGCCGCTTGCGGGTTCTGGCCAATGATTGTTGCATACGCCATTCTTTGATGCGCTGGTGGTTTCCGCTCAGCAGCACATCCGGAACTCGCAGGCCCCGGTATTCTTCAGGCCGTGTATAATGAGGGCAATCCAGCAGGCCCTCGGCAAAGGAGTCCTGTTCGGCAGACCCTTGGTGGCCCAATGCGCCAGGTATCAGGCGGATCATGGTATCCATCATTACCATGGCGGGCAGTTCCCCACCACTTAAAACATAGTCCCCGAGGGACCATTCTTCATCGACTGCCAGCTCTATTACCCGCTCGTCGATACCTTCATATCGGCCCGCCACAAACACAACGGGGCGATTTTCATTCACTGTTTGTGCCGCTTTTTGCTGGGAAAACGGTTTTCCCTGCGGGGATACATAAACCACTTTCGCCCGCTCAGCATCTTCGCCGCATAATTCCTTAGCCCTGGCAATAGACTGCATCAGCGGTTCAGCCAACATCACCATTCCCGGTCCGCCCCCATAAGGGCGATCATCAACCGTGCGGTGCACATCAATGGTGAATTCCCGGGGATTAACGAAATCCACGCTGGCAAGACCCTTTTTTATTGCCCTGCTGGAAACACCGTACTCAGTGAGTGAGGCAAACATTTCCGGGAACAGTGTAACAGCAATAAATTTCACACAGTGCCCGCTAAAAATCCGAATCCCAATCAACTTGCATTTGCTGTGCATCGATATCGATGTGCAACACTACCTGATCCGGCAGGTAAGGAACCAAGCGCTCTTTTTGGTCGATACTCGATATGTCGCCTCTAATAACCAACACATCGTTAGAGCCTGTTTCAATCAGGTGGTGAACCTTACCGAGATTTTCGCCCTGCTCATTAATCACGGTCAACCCGATAAGATCTGACCAGTAATATTCACCAGACTCCAGGGAAGCCAGTTGATCTTTACCTGCAACCAACATTGCACCCGTATATTGAGGGGTTTGTTCCCGCGTATCACAGCCTTTTATTTTGGCTATTAACCCTTTGCCATGAGGCTTGATCTGTTCGAATTCGATTTTTTCACGCTGGCCGTTATGTTCCACCCAGAGAGGGCTGTAAGTACCGATATTGTCCATTGGCTCGGTGTAGGAATGCACCTTTACCCAGCCTTTAATACCGTAAGCAGATGTTAATTTACCAAGTACCAGCCACTCTGATGGCTGCGCTTTTACGTCTGCCATAGCTTTACTGTCACAACAACCAGCGGTGCAATAATGCTACTGATTAAGCAGCAGCTTTGGCAGCGTCTTTTATAAGCTTCTTAACACGATCACTCACTTGAGCGCCCTGACCAACCCAGTGATCAATACGCTCCTGCTCCAGGCGCAGCACTTCTTCGTTACCACGAGCAACAGGATTATAGAAACCAACACGCTCAATAAAACGACCATCGCGGGATTTGCGAGAATCAGCAACCACTAAATGATAGAAAGGACGTTTTTTAGCACCACCACGAGCAAGGCGAATTGTTACCATACTGACTTACCTATGTATTTTGAATGTATTGTTTAATCGTAACAAACTGTTTTTTAAACGAATAAACTAAATAAACCGGTTAACCGGGCAAAATTACGCCACCCAGTTTACGAAGGCGCCGAATTTTACGTAAATTCGGCACCAAGATAAAGCTTTAATTGGAAAATTATAACAGTCGGGAAATTATAGCTGGGTTTCAAACCGTTACATCTTGAATGGCGGCATCCCGCCTGGGCCACCCATACCACCTGGGCCGCCCATGCCACCACCGGGGCCACCCATCATACCTTGCATGCCGCGCATCATATTCTTCATGCCGCCTTTTCGGGTGAGTTTTTTCATCATTTTTTGCATTTGCTTGTGCTGTTTAAGCAAGCGATTCACGTCCTGAATCTGCATACCGGACCCGGCTGCTATGCGCTTTTTGCGTGAACCGTTAATCACATCAGGGAAGCGCCGCTCATGGGGCGTCATAGAGTTTATAATCGCCTCCATGCGATCAAGGGATTTATCATTCATCTGACTCTTGGCAGCATCGCCCAGCTGCCCCATACCCGGCAATTTATCCAGCATACCGGCCATACCACCCATAGTTTTCATTTGCTGAAACTGATCACGCAGATCCTCCAGATCGAAGCCTCTGCCTTTTTTAAGCTTTTGAGCCAGTTTATCAGCTTTTTGCTTATCCAGTTTGCGCTCTGCCTCTTCCACCAGGGAAAGCACATCACCCATACCCAGAATACGGGAAGCAATACGATCCGGGTAAAACGGCTCCAGGGCATCAGTTTTTTCGCCCACACCAATAAACTTGATCGGTTTGCCGGTAATTGAACGCACCGAAAGCGCGGCACCACCACGGGCATCACCATCGGCCTTGGTTAAAACAACACCGGTTAACGGTAAAGCATCGTTAAAGGCTTTCGCGGTATTGGCGGCATCCTGGCCTGTCATGGCATCCACCACAAACAGGGTTTCAGTGGGCTTAATGGCATCGTGGATGCGGCGTATTTCGCCCATCATCTCTTCATCAATCGCCAGGCGACCGGCAGTATCAATGATCACCACGTCTTTAAAGGATTTGGTGGCTTCTGCGATTGCGGCTGTGGCGATGTCAACCGGATCCTGTTCTGCGGTGCTTGGAAAAAAATCAGCATCAACTTCACCGGCAAGGGTTTCTAACTGCTTGATCGCCGCCGGACGATAAACATCGGCACTGGCCACCATCACCGATTTCTTTTCACGCTCTTTCAGCCATTTCGACAGCTTGGCAACAGAAGTGGTTTTACCCGCACCCTGCAAACCAGCCATCAACACTACAACCGGCGGCTTGGCAGCAAGATTCAGGGTTTCATTGGTTTCCCCCATTACCGCGACCAGCTCATCGTTCACGATTTTAACGAAGGCCTGGCCGGGGCTGAGGCTCTTCATTACATCCTGGCCAATGGCGGCCTGCTTGATGCGCTCGACAAATGATTTCACTACCGGCAGCGCAACATCCGCTTCCAGCAACGCCATACGTACTTCGCGGAGTACGTCTTTGATATTGTCTTCTGTTAAGCGTCCAACGCCGGTTATATTTCGAAGGCTATTGGATAGGCGATCGGTTAAATTCTCAAACATGGGTAGCTTGCCCTGCAGATAAAAACGTAATTTCTGGCCCTGTTATCAATAACAAAGGCATTAAAGCAGGCAAGTATAACCAGATTCTGGAAATTTCTCATCCAGAGTTATTCAGTCTATGATTCACCTATTCCACTTTCATCAACCGTATGAGAAACTTAGCGGGTTTTCAGAACCCATGGTTAATGAATGAGTAACAGTAACAACAATCTCAACAACAACCTCAGCAGTACCAGTGACTGCGGCCTCCAAGCATGAACATGATGATCGCACTTGCAGGTGGCATTGCCTGTATTGGTTATAGCAGCAGCACCTATCTGCTGGTGAACGGGCTGCGCCATCACAATCTGAATCGAAAACTCATTTTAAGCCTTGGATGTGTGGCTTTGCTCGCCCACGGCTCTTTGGTTTTTAATACACTGTTCAAACCCGAAGGCATACAACTGGGTGTTATTACTCTGGCTTCGCTGTTTTCCTGGGTGGTGGTTGCACTGGGCACCGCCAGCTGCCTGATCCGGCGTATTGAGCCATTACTTGCACCCAGCTACCCCCTGGCCCTGTTTACCGTGGTAGTCGCACTTTTTTATGGCGATACCACCCCCCTCAGAGTCGGCCTGAGCATGGGGATGCTGGCACACATTATTTCTTCACTAATGGCCTACAGCGTTATGACTCTGGCCTTTTCACAGGCGGTTTTGCTGTGGATACAAAACTACCAGCTTAAACACCGACATATTCATGACATTCTAAAAGCCCTTCCCCCTTTACAAACAATGGAAGAGACCCTGTACGATCTGGTCATTACCGGTTTTATATTACTGACAGTCGCTATTTTTACCGGATTTGTATTTGTAGATAGCCTGTTTGTACAGCATTTAACCCACAAAACAGGGCTAACCCTGCTGGCCTGGGTTGTATTGGCCACTTTGATTATTGGGCGTTTCTTTTGGGGCTGGCGCGGCATGATTGCTGTACGCTGGACGCTCGCCGGCTTTGGTTTACTGCTGTTAGGTTATTTTGGCAGTAAAGTGGTTCTCGAACTGATTCTTCATCGCGGGTAAAATTTTGGACGAAATACCTCTATCCGTACTCGGCGGATTACTGTTTTTACTGATTCTCTGCTCTGCTTTTTTCTCTAGTTCCGAAACCGGTATGATGTCGATGAACCGCTATCGCCTGCGACACATGGTTCAATCGGGAAACAGCAAGGCAAAACGTGTGCAAAATTTGCTGGATCGACCGGATCGACTGATTGGTGTGATTCTGATCGGCAACAATTTCGTTAATATTCTGGCGTCCTCCATTGCCACAGTGATTGCCATTCGCTTGTGGGGAGATGCCGGGATTGCCTATGCTACCGGCTTGCTAACACTGATTATTCTGATTTTTGCCGAAGTGACCCCAAAAACACTGGCGGCTCTAAAACCAGACACCATTGCGTTTCCTGCCTCACTGATTTTAAGGCCCTTGCTTTACGTGCTGTACCCTGCTGTCTGGTTGATTAACAGCATCAGCAATTTTTTATTATCACTGGGTGGCATCCGCTCAACCGACATCAGCAGCGATGAACTCAGTCAGGAAGAGTTGCGTACCGTGGTTAATGAATCCGGCGCACTTATCCCTCGTCGACACAAAAGCATGTTGTTGAGCATTCTTGACCTGGAATCCGTTAGCGTAGACGACATCATGGTTCCCAAGCATGAAGTGCTGGGTATCGACCTTGATCAGGATATAGAAAGCATTATTAACACCCTGAGATCATCGCAACACACCCGTATGCCGGTGTACAAATCGGATCTGAACAACCCTGTGGGGTTACTGCATTTACGTAAAGTGACTCGATTGCTGACCGAACCGGAACCCACTAAAGCCGCCTTGATGCAGCAGGCTGTTGAGCCTTACTATGTGCCTGAAGGAACACCTTTACACACGCAGCTTATCAACTTTCAGCGAGTGAAACGGCGTTTGGGGTTTGTGGTGGATGAGTATGGCGATGTGCAGGGAATCGTAACCCTTGAAGATATTCTTGAAGAAATTGTTGGTGAATTTACAACAGACGCCGCTGCCAGCAATAAAGATATTCACCCTCGGGAAGATGGCAGCTACATTATTGATGGCGCCGCTGCGATTCGTGACATTAACAAAACCCTGAAGTGGGATCTTCCCACCGATGGCCCGAAAACATTAAGCGGGTTAATCACCGAAACGCTGGAAACTATTCCTGAAACGCATCTTTGCATTAAGTTAAACGATTACTGTATTGAAATCGTAGAGATTAAAGATAACTTGATTAAAAATGCGCTTATTCACAAACAGCAATAAAACAGCAGCCGCCATTATTGACGGCTACCTTAAATAAAAATAAGCACCCGCTGCTGCTGCCGCTATTATTACCAGCACCACTACCGTAATTTTCAATCCTAACCCCCCACCCGGTTTTGCAGCTGTAACCTGGCTATCAACAGACGCTGTAGAGGGCCTAGCAGGTGATGGTGCGGGCTGAGCGTTAACTGGCGGTTGCGGCCTGGCTTTAGGCATTGGCGCCATTCGAAACACCGTTGCATCTTCCTCATCTTCATCCAATTCGGCTTCCACATAACCTTGTGGTCCGGCCACCAGAAACACAATTTGATCGAAATTGATTTTATCGCCCGGCTTGAGCACCTTTTCGCTGATTTTTACATTGTTAACACGGGTTCCATTAGAGGAATTCAAATCAACTATCCGTAAAACCCCATCCCGAAGATTCAGCTCTGCATGGCGACGCGACATATGCTCATCGTTAATCACCAGATCACACTTTTCCGAGCGTCCCAGAACCATTGTTCCATGCAACGGTATAATTTTTCCTTTCAATGCGCCGCTTAATGCGGTGATTGTCCAGTCAGATTTCACCTTTGCTTCACCTGTCCCCCCGCCACTTCTCAGTTTGGGGTCAGTGATTTCCAGCTCTACGTCTCCCACTTGAATCACATCGCCCGGGCGAAGCTGATACTTATCCGCTATCTTTTGACCATTAACGAAAGTACCTTTGAAACTGTTTAAATCGGAGAGGTAAAGATGAGCGCCATCAAGGGTAATGGTTGCATGCTTTTCGCTCACTGAACTGTCATCCAGGATCAAATGGTTGCCCGCATCTGAACCAACCGTAAAGACAGACTCCACCAGCCATACTCCGGGTTGGCGTCGATCTTTAAACTCCAGCTTTAACATATAATTCTCCGGTTTTGAGCCCTTGCTAACCACAGGCTGGCGAACGGATTTCCTCAACCATCGGAACCGCCATCGCTGCTGCTAGTATCAATCATTCCTTTCAGTATAGTTGCCATCTATTAATTTCAATAAATTCGTTACTACACAGTGATTGATTGCAGCTGCGGCAATGCTTCCTGAACAACTTTGCGACCCATTTCAATCGCTTCTTCTGCACGATTGAACTCCATCAACCCCATATGAGCCAGCTTCGGCGACAAAACCAGATCAGGGGGATCTCCCGCCATACGGCTTCTGGTGACACGATCCTGCATAATATTGATTGCACTGGCCACCACTTCGATCATCCCTGGCGCCTGTGCTTCAGGTACTTGTTTTTCATCGTCGAGCTCAAAACCAAACACCTGCGATAGCTTTTGCAGCCATTCAGACTGCTCATCAGGCTCCATCTCAACATCTGTTTTTGAGGCCTGTTCTTCAGTCCACAGGCCAAGCTTTCTGGGGTTACGAATATGCTTGCCGACAATTTCAGCATTCAGATTCACTGCAATCACAATATCCGCACCCAAAGCTTTACACAGCGATACCGGCACCGGGTTGACCAGCCCACCATCCAGCAGATAGCGCCCCTGGGGCGTTTTATAAGGGGCGAGCAAACCCGGCAAGGAGGCCGATGCCCGAATAGCCGTTGCCAGAGAACCTTTCCGCAGCCATATCTCGCGCCCGGTTTCTATATCGGTAGCCACTGCCGCAAACGGTTTTTCCAAATCGGCAAAGTTCATATCACCCATATGGGACTGAATAAATTCAAACAGTTTACGACCTTCAAAAACACCGCCGCTTAGATGCACATCCAGCAGGCCAAATACGTCACGCCAGGTTAACTCGGTTGCCCAACGGCCAAGATCATCGAGCTTGTTCGCCGCATAGGAAGCCCCCACCATGGCGCCCACTGAACAGCCTGTTACCACATCAGCTTCTATACCGTTATCCCGTAACGCCTGCAATACACCAATATGCGCCCAGCCCCGCGCGGAACCACTACCTAATGCCACACCCAGTTTTGTTGATTGTTTACTCATTGAACACCTGAAATTAAACGCCTAAAGCTCAACAGAAATACAATCGGCTGCCTGTTTCGCTTTACTGACCGCCGCGGCCACATCATCGGCAAGGGCCAAAGCGACTCCCATTCTGCGCTGGCCCTGCACACCGGGCTTGCCAAATAACCGCAACTGGGTATCGGGCTGGCGTAACGCCTGTTCCATTCCTGAAAAACTGACGTTATCGGATTCACCGTCCACCAGAATGACCGCAGAAGCCGCAGGCCCCCACTGGCGAATAGCCGGAATCGGCAGGCCCAGAATGGCTCTGGCATGCAATGCAAACTCGGATAGATCCTGTGAAATCAATGTCACCATGCCGGTATCATGGGGCCGCGGTGAAACCTCGCTGAAGATCACTTCATCGCCTTTAATAAACAGCTCCACGCCAAATACACCCTGCCCGCCCAGAGCCTGGGTTACTTTTTCAGCAGTTTCCCGGGCCTGCTGCAGAGCCTTGGGGCTCATCGGCTGAGGTTGCCAGGATTCGCGATAATCGCCTGCTTCCTGGCGGTGGCCAATAGGCTCGCAAAAAGCGACACCGCTTTTATGCCTGATGGTCAGCAATGTTATTTCGTAGTCAAATTCAACAAAACCTTCCACAATCACCCGCCCGGCACCGGCTCTGCCACCTTGTTGGGCATACGCCCATGCCTTATCCCGATCAGCATCACTTAATACGGTGCTTTGGCCCTTGCCAGACGAGCTCATAATGGGTTTGACGACGCAGGGAATGCCGATGTCCGATACCGCTGCATTAAAATCCGCTTGATTATCAGCAAACCGATAAGGCGAAGTTTTCACCCCCAGTTCTTCTGCTGCCAATCGGCGAATGCCTTCGCGGTTCATGGTTAATTGTGCGGCTTTTGCTGTTGGCACAACGGTGTAACCTTCATTTTCCAGATCAACCAGGGTGTCGGTAGCAATGGCTTCGATTTCGGGAACAATATAATCGGGCTTTTCGGTTTCAATAATGTCGCGCAGTGCCTTTCCGTCGAGCATTGAAATAACATGACTGCGATGGGCTACCTGCATGGCCGGGGCATTTTTGTATCGATCCACAGCAATGACTTCCACCCCTAATCGCTGCAATTCAATCACAACTTCTTTTCCCAGCTCCCCGGAGCCACACAACAGCACTTTAGTGGCTGAAGCAGATAGTGGTGTACCTATTTTTGTCATGGACTATTACTCAGTAATTAAATATTGAATGAATACGTTTAATGTTCGGCCATGCGACGCGCGACATTTTTTAAAATCTCGCGCTTGCCATGATTATCGACCTTGCCCCAATCACCAATTTCTTTTGCTGAACGAAAACAACCAATACAAATGTCATTTTCATCCAGAGCACAAATACTGATACACGGTGAATAAACAACTTCATCGCTGGCCTTGGCAGCTATTGAATGACTGCTTAATGATTTGCTGGACAGTGACTTACTGGAATCGCTCATCTATTTTCAAATCCTGCTGGTAACGCTTAAAGTTTTCAACATAATGCAAAGCACTCATGGTAATGGCCTGCCTGTGGTGATCCGTTAGTTCTTTAACGACCTTGCCAGGCGAACCCATTACCAGGGAATTGTCAGGAATGATCTTGCCTTCGGGTATTAAGGCATTCGCCCCGATAATACAGTTATTACCGATTTTGGCATTATTTAGCACCACGGCATTAATACCAATCAAGGTGTTATTGCCAATCTGACAACCATGCAGCATGGCCTGATGCCCCACAGTGCAGAATTCGCCAATAGTAAATGGAATACCGGCATCTGTGTGAATAACGGTACCATCCTGAATATTGGTATTGGCACCAATTTCTATTGGCTCGTTATCTCCACGCAGTACGGCGTTAAACCATACACTGGCGTTTTGATGCATGATAACAGAACCAATAACCGTGGCATTGTCGGCCACAAAATAATCGTCGCCCGCTATTTGTAATTGACGGCTTCCCAACTTATAAATCATTTCTCTCTCCTGCTGTTATAAATTTTGTGGTGCCCGTAACTGAATGCTGATGCTGGTATCAAAAATTCTATTCATAAAATCGGCAATAAAATAAGCTGTTAGCCCCCAGATAATATTGCCGTTGTAATTAAACGATGGCACCTGAAAATCCATGCCCTTGTAGCTTGCCCTGTGAATATGCGAAGGCTCGTTTTCCAAAAAGTAACTTAATGGCACCGTAAAAATATGATCCAGTTCCTCTTCATTGGGAATAAAGTTCTGATCTGGATGAATAATGCCGACTATCGGCGTTACCTTTAAACCAAATACTGAACATGCCGGAGGCAGCCTGCCGATCACTTCAACCTCATCAGGTTGCAAGCCAATTTCTTCAAAGCTTTCCCGCAGTGCAGTTTCAATAATACTGGCATCTTCGGGATCTTTTTTCCCTCCGGGAAAAGCCACTTCGCCAGCATGTTTATTCAAGTGGGCAGCCCGCCTTGTGAGCACCATTCTGGGGATTTTCTGATCAGTAACAGGAATCAGCACCGCTGCCTCTGGCTGATTGCTGGCATCACTCACCAGCTGCTCACCTTCCAACTTGTTGCGAATAGTTTGTAACACGACATATGGCCTTTTATGCTGACCGTAACAGTTTTGAATCAGTTAGCGGCGTTCTATTTACTGTTTAACTCAATATTTTGCCCTGTTTATTGCAGCCAAAAAAGCTTAATTAACACATTGTGTTTTTTGCCCTGAAAACACTATCAATACGGCCAGTTACAAAAAAACAACTTAATTTATGTCACCTTTGATTAGCAGCAATAACTTATTGTTTTTTCGGATAAAACAAAAACCGTTATAAACACTGCCTGCTAATAACCAAACGGCGCTCATATTTTATTCGATTCGTCAAGCCTACCAAACTGAGCAGCAAGGAGTAGTATAGATCCTGTTATTTGCAAGTTTTTATTATCACTTTTAGCCCAATGACCCGCAAAGCGGCTCACTGGTGCTGATGTAAAGCAGTTAAAATGATAATGAGGTTTAGAAGATGCAGCACAATCTACCTAACTTCGACAAACTGAAAGAATTAGCTGAAAGCAATCCCGAAGAACTGGAACGCTTACGCACTGAACTTTGCGAGCAATTAATTCACGAAGCGCCAGAAAAATATCGCCGGAAACTACTTGGCCTGCAGTTTCGCATTGATATGGAGCGTCGCAAAGCCAAAAGCCCTATGGCTGCCTGCATCAGCATTTCGGGCATGATGCACGACTCTTTCGACAAGCTGAGAATGGCCCTTAATGAGGCAGCAGGCGCAGCCCCAACAGGTATATTAGACACTCACGTTGAGGATACGGCACACGCCAAAGTCATCCCGTTTCGCAAGTAAGCGTGTTTCTGCTCTAGCCATTCTGACTTTCTTAAGTTTATACTGCCAAAGTTATTCAGAATGTGGAGCCAGGGCATAAACACCCCATGAAATTTTGTAGCCAGTGCGGCAGTAAAGTATCACTAAAAATACCGGAAGGTGACACCAGAGAACGTCACATTTGCGACGAATGTGGCTTTATTCACTACTTTAATCCCCGCATCATTGCAGGCACCGTACCTATGGTGGGCAGTAAAGTATTGCTTTGCAGAAGGGCCATTGAACCCAGAAAAGGCTACTGGACACTACCCGCTGGTTTTATGGAAAACGGCGAAACGACCCAGGAAGCCGCGTTAAGGGAAACCTGGGAAGAAGCAGAAGCAAAGCTGGAAGGGGTGAGCCTTTATACATTATTTAACCTGCCCCATATCAATCAGGTTTATATGTTCTTTCGCGGTGAGGTTATCGACGGCAAATTTGGTGCAGGAGAAGAAAGCCTGGAATGCCAGCTGTTTGAAGAAGATGAAATCCCCTGGAATGCGCTTGCCTTTCCAACCATTTATAAAACCTTGAAACACTTCTTTGCAGACCGCCATAACAACAGCTTTGCAATCAGGCTTGAAGATATAGATGCCTTCAGGCATCACCGGCAGAAGTAGTATTAGTTGAGGCAGTGCAACTCTGGCAGAATCGTCGCATTTGTTACAAAGGCTAATACACCACCTGATCAACCCTCCAGACATCGTAAGCCGGTTCTTCGTAAGGGTGCGCCTGTTTCAGCGCCAGAATAGCATCTTTGACCAACTCATCACGGCAAACCAGTTCCACCCGGTATTCCTGAACCTGCTCTATATCGCCCTGCTTGCCGATAAAGGGGTTGGCCCCCGGTAAAGGCCGAAACTGACCAACCCCCAGTGTTTCCCAACTGCAACTATCGTAATCGCCAATTCTGCCCGCACCCACATTAAAAACAGCCTGTTTTACGGCTTCTTTATGTTCTTCTGGTACAAAAAAGGCGATTTTATACATAGCCTGTTACCTCAGGGGCAATTCATGCCTAGCACTAATTAGCCGACCCACTTGCGAGCATTTCTGAACATTCTTAACCAGGGGCTATCTGCACCCCAGTCGGCCGGATGCCACGACATTTGCACGGTACGGTATACCCTTTCCGGGTGGGGCATCATAATGGTAACGCGGCCATCAAGGCTGCTGACACCGGTAATGCCTCGCGGTGAACCGTTCGGGTTGGCAGGGTAAGTTTCTGTTACCGAACCCCAGTTATCCACATAGCGCATGGCAACCAGGCCAGAGCTATCCAAACCGGCCAAATGATCCGCTGTTTTAAACTCGGCACGGCCTTCGCCATGGGCAACGGCAATCGGCAGGCGGGTGCCTTCCATGCCTTGCAACATAATCGAAGGCGATGCCTGAATTTCAACAACACTAAAGCGCGCTTCGAATTGCTCGGAGTGGTTACGCACAAAGTGCGGCCAATGATCGGTGCCGGGAATTAATTCGTGCAGGTTAGACAGCATCTGACAACCATTACAAACACCAAGAGCAAAGGTATCGTCCCGGTTGAAGAAAGCCTGGAACTGATCGCGGGCTCTGGGGTTAAATAAAATCGACTTTGCCCAGCCCTCACCGGCGCCCAGCACGTCGCCATAGGAGAAGCCACCACAGGCTATCGCACCTTTAAAATCAGCCAGATCAACGCTGCCATTTAAAATATCACTCATATGCACGTCAATGGCTTCGAAGCGAGCCGCAGTGAATGCGCCCGCCATTTCAATCTGGCCATTAACGCCCTGCTCTCGCAAAATCGCCACTTTGGGCCTGGTGCCCACATTAACAAAGGGTGCTGTTATATCTTCGTTGGCATCGAAGCTGACAACAGGGGAAACACCCGGATCGCCAGCACGGGCAAGCTGCTGAAATTCCTGATGGGCACACTGGCTGTTATCACGAATAGCCTGAATCTGATAACTGGTTTCAGACCACGCCTGCTGTAAAGCAACGCGCTGTTCGTTAATAACGGCACTGCCATTCAAGTTAATGGTGAGCGTGTCACGATCATTTAGGGTGCCGATATCGTAAGCGGCAATACCCTGTTCACTGAACTGCTCCAGTATCGCGCCTGCTTGTTTTTCGGCAACCTGAATCACCGCACCCAGTTCTTCATTGAACAATACAGGAAAGGGTTCGGCATCAGCACCTAAAGGAGTCAGATCTATATCAACACCGGTATGGCCGGCAAAACACATTTCTGCCAGTAACGCCAACAAACCACCATCGGAGCGATCATGGTAGGCAAGTAATTGATCTTCAGCTTTCAGCCCTTGCAGAATATTGAAGAAACTGACTAATTGCTCGGGGCTGTCAACATCGGCACATTCATTGCCAAGCTGGTTAAAAACCTGCGCAAAGGCAGTTGCGCCCAAGCGGTTTTTGCCCTGGCCCAAATCAATCAGCAGTAACCGGGTTTTTCCGGCCTCTTTTTGCAACTGCGGTGTCACGGTTTTACGAACATCATCCACCGGAGCGAACGCGGTAATAATTAACGATAGCGGCGCAGTAACACTTTTTGATTCACCGGCATCGTCCCACACGGTGCGCATCGACATGGAATCTTTGCCCACCGGAATGGCTATACCCAGTTGCGGGCAAAGCTCCATACCCACGGTTTTGACCGTGTTAAACAGCGCCTGATCTTCACCGTTGTAACCAGCGGCACACATCCAGTTGGCAGACAGGCGAATGTCCGAGATATTTTCAATCGAGGCACTGGCAATGTTGGTGATCGATTCACCAACGGCCATGCGCCCGGAAGCTGGTGCATCAATCAGTGCCGCCGGGGTTCTTTCACCCATAGCCATGGCTTCGCCGGTTAATACATCAAGCGTGGTCGTGGTCACAGCCGCGTTACTCACCGGCACCTGCCAGGGGCCAACCATTTGATCCCGTGCCACCAGGCCGGTAATGGAGCGATCCCCAATGGTGATCAGAAAGCTTTTGCTGGCAACCGCAGGCAGTTTTAATACCCGGTACACGGCATCACGCATTTCAATACCATCGGTATCCACAGCCGGCTGCTCTGCCGACACGGATGTAAACTGCCGGTGCATTTTAGGCGGCTTACCAAACAGAACCGACATGGGTAGATCCACCGGTTTATTATTAAAGTGATCATCGCCCAGAGTAAGGTGATGCTCTTCAGTGGCTTCACCGATAACCGCAAACGGGCAACGCTCGCGCTCACAAATGGCGGCAAATACATCCAGGTTTTCCGGTGCAACGGCCAGCACATAACGCTCTTGGGATTCGTTACACCAGATTTCCACTGGCGACATACCGGGTTCGTCGTTGGGTATAGCGCGTAAATCAAAGCGACCACCGCGGCCACCATCTTTCACCAGCTCAGGCATGGCATTACTTAATCCACCCGCACCCACATCGTGAATAAAGCTGATGGGGTTGGCATCGCCCCGCTGCCAGCATCGGTCGATCACTTCCTGACAACGGCGCTCTATTTCCGGATTTTCCCGCTGTACCGAGGCAAAATCCAGATCTTCATGGCTGGAACCGGTTGCCATTGACGAGGCAGCACCACCACCCAGGCCAATCAACATAGCCGGGCCACCCAATACAATCAGCTTGGCACCCGTGGGAATGCCGCCTTTTTCTACAAGGTCTTCACGAATGCTGCCATGGCCACCGGCAATCATAATGGGTTTGTGATAACCGCGTACTTCTTCACCGTTAACCGTGGTGACTTTTTCTTCGTAGGTTCGAAAATAGCCGCACAGATTGGGCCTGCCAAATTCATTATTGAAACCGGCCCCGCCTAGCGGGCCTTCCACCATAATATCCAGGGCAGAAACAATACGGGCCGGTTTACCATAGTCGTTTTCCCAGGGCTGCTGATAGCCGGGAATCTTCAAATTGGAAACCGTAAACCCGGTTAAACCCGCTTTCGGTTTGGAGCCTCGCCCGGTAGCACCTTCGTCGCGGATTTCACCACCGGCACCGGTGGATGCACCAGGGTAAGGGGCAATAGCTGTTGGGTGGTTATGGGTTTCCACCTTCATTAAAATATGTACCGGTTCCTGATTGAACTGGTATGCCTTGCTCTCCGGGTTCGGGAAAAACAGCCCTGCCTGATGGCCTTTGATCACCGCTGCGTTATCTGAGTAGGCCGATAGTACACCCTCCGGGCTGACTTTATGGGTGTTACGGATCATGCCAAATAACGACATATCCTGCGACTGGCCATCAATCGTCCAGTCGGCGTTAAAGATTTTGTGGCGGCAATGTTCTGAGTTCGCCTGGGCGAACATCATTAATTCCACATCGGTGGGGTTTCTTTGCAGCTCCTGAAAACTGGCTACCAGATAATCAATTTCGTCTTCAGCCAGCGCCAGGCCCAGTTCGTTATTCGCAGTAGCAAGCGCTTCACGGCCACCACCTACAACATCAACGGTGGTTAATGGCTGGGGCTGATGAACGGCGAACAACTGCGCGGCATCGGCAAGATCGTAGTACACCGCTTCTACCATGCGATCATGCAAAACATCTGCGGCAGTTGCTTTGTCTGCGGCGCTGAGTTCCCCGGATACATAATAGGCAATGCCTCGTTCCACTCGTTTTACTGCACTCAAGCCGCAGTTATGGGCTATATCGCTGGCCTTGCTCGACCACGGGGAAATCGTTCCCGGGCGCGGTAAAACCAGGATAAGCACACCCTGCAAAGGCTGAACCTCTGCCGATGGGCCGTATTGCAACAAGCGATCAAGTACACCAAGATCCTGTTCAGTAAGTTCAGAATCGGTATCCACAAAATGCATAAATTCAGCATACAGGCCGGTGACACCAGGCAGCTGAGCTTTCAGCTGATCCAATAATTTATTACAACGAAAAGCAGAAAGGGCGGGAGCGCCACGAAGTTCTAACATGTTGATCTCGTGTGAGTGAGTGGAACTGTCCAAGAAGGTGTTTTCCCCAAGAGGGTGTTTTTCAAAGGTGGCTATTATAGGCAATTAGCGGTTTGCGAGAAAGAGCGGCAGCCAGATTGCCGCTTCCGAAACAAAAAAAGCCAGACTCACCCGAGCCTGGCTTAAGAAAAACATGGGTCAATAATTAAGCCGTTTTGCTTAACTTACCAATCACCCGATCAAGATCTGCCACAGCCCCTTCAATTTCGGAACTTAAATGAGTGCACTCTGCTGTGCGTTGCGTACCAGCTGAGACAGCTTCGCTCATACTGGAAAGACTGCGATTAATGCTATCAGCTGCGGTAGTTTGCTGTTCAACCGCCGCAGCGATCTGTTCATTCATGGTACTGATCGAACTGATGGCCCCGGTAATGGCCTGCAGCGACTCACCCGCCTGGGAAGCCTGCTCAACACTCAGTTCTGCCTGCCTGCGACCTTCTGCCATCACTTTTACCGCGTTGCTGGAGCCTTCCTGCAAGCGTGCAATCATATCATTAATCTCTTCGGTTGCCTCCTGCGTGCGTTGCGCCAATGTACGCACTTCGTCAGCTACCACCGCAAAGCCACGTCCCTGCTCGCCTGCCCGGGCAGCCTCAATAGCCGCATTCAATGCCAGTAAATTAGTTTGATCAGCAATGCCACGAATAACTTCCAGAATAGCACCGATGGATTCACTGTCGGATTCAAGCTTTTGAATCGCTGCTGCCGCACGCTCCACCTCGTCGGCTAACGAATGGATGGAAGATGTCACCTTATTTACCACACTCTGCCCACTATCAGCTTCGCTGCTGGCATCTCGCGCTGCCTGCGCTGCGGTTGATGCATTCTGCGAAGCTTCATGCACCGCGCCAGTAAGATGAGAGACCGTGTCCACGACTTCACGCGCATCAACTTGTAAACGGCTTGAACCACCATTATCGGCCATTATTTTAAATAATTCTTTCGACAGCACCTTGATACGATCCACATTACCAGCTGCATGCTCTATATTGTTTTCAAAATGAGCCAGTACACTATTAACAGCAGCATTGATGGGAACATCATCACTTTCCGGAAGGCGGGAAGAAAATCCTCTGGAGCCATCAAGAATACCTTGCAGTACAGCAGTGGCTTTGTCAGGCTCTCCCACACCCAATTTTTTTAACCACATAAAAGCGGCAACAAAAGAAAGCAAACCCAGCACCACACCAATAGCGATCAGCTTGCCTGCATTATCGGCACCAGACACTGCCCAGCCCATGTAAACAACCTGCACTAATACAATAACGGCCAGCGATACAAACAGCTTTTCTGATACCGACTTATTCATGCTCTTATTCTCCAACCTGTAACGGAATTGTCTACTAAGCTCTGTAAAAATTTTCTTTTATTGTAGCTTTAAGCTTAGGCAAAGGATGCCTATTCGCAAAAGACCGTTAATAACTTATAAACATATAAAAACAGCGGATTATTCCGACAGTCTCACAAAAGTTCGACTTCTTTAGCCACACTGGTTATAATGTGATCACTTTTTAGGCAGGTCAAATCTAACTTCACCATTGGTAACTTAGTTGATCACCTGGCTAGTCGTTTGACACACCGGATATGCCACTGAAAACCATGCGAGCATTTATAAGAGTTATACAATCTGCTTATAAAAAAATGTGGGCCTATGGACTGCTTGCCTGCCTGATCCTGGTTCCTGCCTGCCAGCCAGAACAACCCCTGTTAGAGCGTATCAAACAATCCGGAGAACTGGTCGTTGCCACCCAAACAGGCCCTACTACCTATTACACCGAGCTCGATAAAGAAACCGGCCTGGAATATGAACTTGCGAAAAAATTTGCCGAACACCTGAATGTCGATTTAAAGCTCGTCACTTTTAACGACTTGGGCTCGCTGTTAACTGCAGTTGAAAAGGGTGAAGTTCACCTTGCAGCAGCCGGACTGAGCGTTACCCGTGATCGTAGTCAACATTTTCGTTTTACCCCACCCTATCAGCAGGTTTCCCACAGCCTGGTATATCGCAGAGGCACCGGAAAACCCCGGTCATTGGAAGATCTTAACCCCAATGAACTGGTGGTAATTGCCAACAGCAGCCACGCAGAAAACTTAAAGCGACTTAAATCCGCTAACCAACAATTAGCAACACTTGAATGGCAGGAACAAGCCAATACATCCATGTTGGACTTGCTTAACCAGGTACACAACCCAGGCAACAACGTAAAATACGCCGTAGTAGATTCCAATGTATTCCAATTACACCGCGACATTTTTCCGGAACTGCGGATTGCATTCGACGTTAAAGAATCCGAGCCACTTGCATGGGCGCTTAACCAACAGGAAGACGCCAGTCTGTATACGGCAGCAGAATTATTTTTTAATCAAATTAATGATGATGGCACCTTGGAAGAACTTCGGGAGCGTTTTTACGGCCATCGTTATTTTGATTATGTGGGGGCACGAACCTTTATTCGGCACATGGATCGCCGCCTGCCAAAATATGAAGATGGGTTTAAGCAATCTGCTCAAGAACTGAATATGGATTGGCGACTGCTGGCAGCCATTAGTTATCAGGAATCACTATGGAATCCTAACGCCATCTCGCCCACCGGCGTGACCGGGCTGATGATGCTGACCTTGCGTACTGCCCGCGAAATGGGCGTATCAAACCGGCGCAACGCAAAGCAATCTATTCAAGGCGGTGCCCGTTACTTCAAAAAATTATACGACCGCTTACCCGGCCAAATCCATGAGCCCCACCGTTCCTGGTTTGCACTGGCAGCCTACAATACCGGTTATGGCCATGTAATGGATGCCCGCCGCCTGGCTGTTATGGATAATGCCGACCCTAATGACTGGTTCGAAATTAAGAAACGGCTACCTTTACTGAAGAAACGCCAGTACTACAGCAAAGTACCTCATGGCTATGCTCGTGGTGGTATTCAATCGGTGCATTATGTTAAGAATGTACGTCGCTATTATGAATCACTGGTTTGGGCCACTGAGCGAGAACGACAACAATATGTGCCCGCCCCGCAGAATGTTGTTGCCATGCTTGATGAACTGCTACATTAAGCACCCTTGAGCGTTTTGTCGTGCTGCTTTAACAGCTCGTCTAATGTCAACAGATAACTGTCTACAAAAGTCGTCATAAAATAATCCACCTCGGGCATGCTTAACTGGCGTATCGCCTCTTCCACTGCTTTTTGGGCATCATCAAATTCGTGATTGCCCGAATTAACTTCCAGCCGACATTTCAAAAATGCACTGATTAAATCTGCTGCTTTCACAAACCGGGCAACCTTCTTATTTATATTTTCGTGAATTAGAATATCTGCGAAATCCGCCTGCATATTTAATGGCAAAAGGCCAAGCAACTCTTCTTCGGCTTCACGCTCGATCATTCGATAGGCCGTTAGAATACGGTCTGAATGGTACTTAATGGGTGAAGGTAAATCGCCGGTAATAATTTCAGACACATCATGGTACAGTGCCGCTGTAGCGACCTGGCCGGGATCGATATCGCCATTAAATTTTTTCTGATGAATAACTGCCAGCACATGGCTGATCGTTGCCACTTGCCAACTGTGCTCCATCACATTTTCTTCCACCACATTGCGCTTCAGGCCCCAGCGTTTTATCCAGCGCAGACGCTCCAAATAGGCAAAAAATTTACTGGTGGCAGCCATACTATCCCCCCCAAAAAACTCTATAACTGATTAAGCATAAACTATTCGGCGGCTCTTTTTGCAGCTTTCTTTTGTTGCCTGCGATGTTTGAAAAAACTGGATAACAGTGCGCTGGCTTCAGGTTGCAACAAACCAGACTGAGCGTCAACACGATGATTTAATTGCGGCTGTTGAAAAAACTGCTGCGTGCTTTCAATGGCACCGGCTTTGGGCTCCAGGGCAGCTATTATCACGCGACTGATACGAGCATGAACAATAGCCCCCGCACACATGGCGCAGGGTTCCAGGGTTACATAAAGGGTAGTGTCGGGGAGGCGATAATTGGCTACCCGCTGACACGCAGCGCGAATCGCCATGATTTCGGCATGGGCCGTGGGATCGTGCAAACCAATCGGGTGATTAAACCCTTCACCGATCACCTCGCCACGCTGAACGATCAGCGCACCCACCGGCACTTCACCGAGCTGCAGTGCTTTATCGGCAAGCGCCAGTGCCTGCTTCATCCAATGGGTATCTTCTCTTGAGAAGTCCATTTATTTCTTACCTAAATCAAATTCTGAACTTCGCCACCTGGTTGCGCAACTCTAAAGCCTGATAGGAAAGCTGTTCACCTTCCTCCACATTTTGCTTAGCACCCTGTGCGGTCTGCTCTGCGGAAATTCGCAGCGTTTCACTGCTACCACTGATCTGAGTGGCAACAGCGCTTTGCTCTTCTGTGGCACTGGCTACTGATTTCATATGACTACTGACCTCTTCGGCAGCGACACGTATTTTGGTAAGTACGTCCCCACCTCGTTCCACTTCTTTTACACAGTCACCAATCTGAACCACGCCATACTCCATGCGCCCGGATGCTTTAACAGCATTTTCCTGCAAAGTCGCAACTACTTGCTGGATTTCCTGGGTAGACTCCTGAGTGCGCTGCGCCAGCGTCCTGACCTCATCGGCAACCACAGCAAAACCTCGCCCTTGCTCACCGGCTCGCGCAGCTTCAATAGCCGCATTCAGGGCCAGCAGGTTAGTTTGCTCTGCAACCGAGGAAATAACATCCACCACTTTACCAATCGCGGTGCTGTCGTTACGCAAACGTTCTACGGCAATAACCGCCTGCTGAAATTCCTGTTGCAGATTTTCCACCCTGGAAACGACCGAAGACATTACTCGATTGCCTGATTTTGACAAATCCAAGGTGATATCCGCATCCTGCGCAACCGCCGCAGTACTGACAGATACATTTTCAATCGCACCAGCCATTCTGCGAATAGCTTCCGAAACCTGTACAGCCTCATCATGACTGGCACTGGAAAGGTGCTGCATATTATCGCTTGACTGCGTAATACTGCCCGAGCTTTGAGTAATGCAGCACATCACGCATAACCTCAATAGGATGCAGGCCCTTCCTGAGCAAAAACCCAAGCATCAACACCAACAATATCGCAGCTACCAGACAAACCCCAGCCATAATCCATAAAAGTTTGTAAATCGGGCCAATAAATTCATCACGGTAGCACACCGTATAAAGCAACCACTTGCCGCCTCCTATTCGCTGGAAAAGTAAACTGGCTTCACGGCCAGTTACCGCTTCAACAAATTCGACCACACCGGATTCATCAGAAAATATTTGATCCATTTTCCCTTTCAGGCTAGCGCCATAAACGTCACGAAATGACTTTCCATTGGCTGTTTGATGGATGATAAGTTTTTCTGGTACCCGAGGATCCTTTAAATCGATAAGTCCCAGATAGCCGGTTTCACCAATCATCAGAGACAAAAACTTCTTGCGCAATTCATTCATGACATCAGAAATAGGCAGACCAACATAAAGGATTGCCTCGACTTCTCCAGAGTCTCCTTTAACCGGGGTGTAACGGGTCATATAGCTGGTACCGAATAAGGTTGCCTCGCCCATATAGACCTCACCATTCATAAGCATACGGTAACCCGGATGCGTTTTTCCGAGGAATGTACCTACAACTCTGTTACCTTCCTGATTTTTTAGTGAAGTCGTCACCCGCAAAAAATCATCCTGATCACGAACAAATATTGTGGCATTTCCTCCGGTAAAGCTGGCAACACGGTCTACCAGTTCAAAATTCAGATTAACTAATTCCCCTCGATGAAAAACCATCGGTGCTTTAGAATCACCGATCTGCATCATCGTGCTACGATCAAATTCAAAGTTATCGGGATAGAGGCTGGAAAACGTGTCGGCAAGCCGATTGGTTCTGTGTAGAAAAGAACTGTACGTGGCATCCAGTTGCGAGGCCACCACTTTTACTATGCGTTGTTGATCCGCAGACATTTGACGCAACATAATGTCGCTGGTCTTATAACCACTGACAAACAATACCAAAGCCAGCACCAGAACAATC
>PDSR01000011.1 GCA_002748575.1 Gammaproteobacteria bacterium | reverse complement strand
TCCAAGGATAAAGCGGTGAAACAATCCCCCCACCCGCCCAGGAAGCTTCACGCCCGGGTGCCTGTTTATCAATCAGCATAACCGACAAGCCGTCATTCAGCAGTTCCTTTGCTGTTAACAAACCAATAATGCCACCACCTACTACGATTATGTCAGCCATCATTTTTTCGTTTTATCTGCAATTATTTGATCGTCACCGGTCTATTTTTACACATTAAAGATTATTTTGTAGGGAAAAATCCATAATGAAAAAACGAATTAGCGGCTTCTCGCTGCTTGAATTAATGGCAACGATAGCTGTTACAGGAATAGCGCTAACACTGGCCATTCCAGGATTTGAGTCGCTGGTAAATAAAGTAAAAGTTGATACCCAGATAACACAACTGGTGGAAAGCTTTACCTTAGCCCGGCATTACGCGGTGAACAGCAGCACCCATGTCACTGTATGCGGCAGCGACACCGGAAACAGCTGCAATGGTGCCTGGGATAAAGGCATTCTGGCATACAGCCATAAAAGCGAAACCTCTGAACCTGGGCAGAACAACGTCACAAGACTTTACCACCACCTGATTGACAATACGTTTACAGCCCGTGGCAATATCAGGAAATTCACCTTCCGCCCCTCTGGGCTGTTAAGGGGGCGCTCAGGAAGCCTGCTCTATTGCCCGCCGGTCGATCCAGCCAAAAACCTAAGACGGATTGTGGTCAGTAAAGGGGGGCGTATCCGAACATACACGCCCACTGAATTGGCAACTATTCACTATTTAAGCACAATGCAATGCAGTTAATCAGCGCCCGATGAATTCGCTGGAATAGCTTCCAGCCCCATTTTCTCCTGTTTCCAACGGGTTCTTTTGGCCGTTTCAAATTCTCTACTGAAAGTAATGGCCTGGGTGCCTGCCAAAATAGACACGGCATTGTGGCTCAAATGTACATTCAGGCCATTCACCGGCACCGATGAACCTAAAGAACGGTGGTACAGGGCCGGTAAGTCGTTTTCTTTGCTGGAAATCTTATCAACAGTACCATCGTTGTTTAACACCAGTTCTTCAGAACCGCTCTGCACACGAAAAAACGCAACGCGGCTTCGCTGAGATGCAGGCAAGCACCGGGCATGAGACAACGATATGTCTTCTTTAGCGGGCGGAATATAGGTGGGCCAGATCACATTGCCAAATAAAATAACGGGCGACCCGATAGCCTTTTCACCGGGCAAGTTCATTGCCACTGAAATACCACGGGCATTGTCGAAATCTGCAACACTTGAAACAGTATTAAACGGCAACACCCATCCAGCACCATGCTCATTGCCTTCAGGACTCTTTAACAACAACCAGTCATCCTGCGGGTTGATGTTGTCACGAATAAAATACATTTTTTCAGCCACCAGCGTATCGTTTGGCTTGGCCCGCCAACCCGACGCCAGGGCCACACCAACATAACGATGGCCACCGTTATTCATTACGGCAACGCTAGGGCTTTCAAAAAACACACGATTATCGGCATCTGAAGCCAGCTCATTTCCTTCCAGCCCAAGCTGTGCCAGAGTAACCACTGAAAAGGTACTGTTATCACCGTTATTATTAATGTTGACTCTAAAAATCTGACCGCCCAGATCGCCCACATAAAGGCGATCCGCCAAACCGTCGCCGTTAATATCCAGCACCTTTACTTTTGCGGGAATACTGTGCTTCATATTGGGAACACGGGTGTAGTTACTATCGGCACGGTATTCGTTAGATGCCCACCACACAATATCGCCGATACCCGAGGTATCGTTATTCGCGGCATAGCCACCGGCTTTAACCATATAGACCTGATTGCCACAAATGACTTTTGCATCGGTTTTATCAACACAAGGGCCTTGTGTTTGCCGATCATGAAGCGAGTCATAATCTGGATCGTATCCGCCGCCAAAAACAGCAACTGCAACAGGTTTACCATTGATTTTTATTTTTGCTAACGCAGGTTGCGACCAGGTTTGCCCCATGCGAGCGAACGGGCCTGAATCCGTTGCAGCCTCACCCCCTTTTATTTCGGCTAACAACTCTGGCGCTTTGCGGTTGGTCACATCCAAAAAATAATAGCTTCGGCCACCGCGCCTCATGCCTCCATACAGGCGCACAAACCCGGCACCATCATCCGGAAAACCGGCCTTACCTTTTATTTGTCCATCAGACCTGTTCTGCCTGGGTAAATCCTGTCGCCAGGGTGTCCAGGTGGAATCCAAACCATAAGCAAGTGCCCCCTGGGATTGCCGATACATGGCAGGAATATTTTTTACCAGACTGGCAGGAAAAAATGACGATTGTTCTTTACCTGTATCAGCATTAATAATGCGTAAAAAGCCATCGTTACCACTGACAAAAATCACATTATCGTATTCAACCGCATCACCGTTCACTCGAAAGGCATAATTAACAACAGCAGGTTGGCTGTGAACAATGGCTCCGTAATATAACCTTGATGATTGCAGCGCTTCATTGGCCGGCATATCAGGTGCTAATGACCGATGCTCGGCATTCACTAACAGATCTCTTTCAGTGTTGCCTGCATTCGCTGCTGCCAACAGCTCGTTAAAATCACCGTATTGATCAAACCTTCCCAAATCATACCCGATCAGCCAGCGCAGCATGTTATGTGCCGCTACATTGTTTTTTAAAGTTTCTGCCTGATCATGTGCCAACAATTCTGAATAACTCGCAAAAACGGTATCGGGACTTTCCGGCACTGGCACTAATTGCGCAAAATAGTTTCTGGTAAACAGATTAGCCTCATCAATTTTATAAACACTGGCATCTGGCCCATTGCTTCGTGGCAACGCTTTTCCGATTTCTTCCAGCAATGTTTGACCTTCAGGAGACACCAATTCCAACAAACCAAGATCATGACCATTTTGTATATAGATCCGTCTTCCTCCATCCGGGGTTTTCCCGAACACTCCCTGCTTTGCAGCACTGCCACCTTTGGTAACCACAGCCCCATCTGTTTCTGAACTCCAGAAACTTTTACTCGATGCTTTAAAACAAGCAGGCTTTGATAACGAAGGGCCTGCTAACGAAGCCTTTGCAAACATAGCTTGTTTCCCGGTCATTTCCCGATCACATATCTCTGTAGCTTCATTACCGTTAGCATCAACCATCGCTGTTGTTGCAACACCGTTAATCATTTTGGTTTGCAAACGATATTTTTTAAGATTGCCATACAAAAAACTTCGCTGGAAACTTCGATTATGTGCGGTAAACATTGGGTAATAAACATCATCGGTGTTCGATAACACAGCACCGTGATTAACCGATAGGCCCGGTGATAAAACAGTGGCTGCTAAAGGTGTTTGAATACGATCCGCAACAATAGCCTGTAACACTTTTGCTAATTCAACGGATGATGCAGGGGCGACATAGCGGCCTGTGGTGATATTCGCAACCGTTTTTAAAAAAAGGTTATCAGCATGATCATTTACAGCAATAACATTAATTGTTATACCAAGCTTTCTAAAACGATTGGCCACATGGAATAAGCAGCTTTGATATTGTGCATAGCGCAGGCTGCTGGTATCCGTATCGGTTTCTGTCGTAGCCGGGCACCCGGAATCCTCAAACAGGGCAATATCAACACCGTCACCCTTTTGTAGAAAACCTTCTGCCGATTGATTGCCGGTGACAAATCTTTTCACCCAGGTACCCAGGGGCACACCTTTAATTGGTGAACTCATTTTCTCACCAGATGGCGAGCCATCTGTAATCAGATATATTTGCTGCCTGTTATCGATGTCATTCGGCGCGGAACATATCCGTGACTGATTATGTTGCTGATCACGAAGACTCCGCAAATACTGACCAAGATCGAGCAGTATACCTAGCAGTGGGGTATCACCCGCAGGTGAAATCTGCTGTATTTCATTCACCAATATTGATCTGTGGGATGATATGCCGTTGTTTTCTGATAAGGGTTTCAGTGGTTGAATAGTTGCGCTACCCGGATCACTAAAATACGCCAATCCAACACGGGAGTGGTCAGGAAAAAAATCTGTATTATTAATCAGCAAGGCCAACGCCTGTTGAACCTTATGGAGTTTGGATTGATGAGCATTCTGCTGAAAATGTTTAACGCAAACATCAGAGTCCTGCCGAGAAACAGCACAACCCATAGAAGAAGAGGTATCGAGCGCAAACAGGTATTCAACCGGAGTAGATTGATGCACGATTTTTTGTAGAAAAATTTCCATATCATCTGCAAAACCAGCTGACGGTAACAGTGCAACAATCACCAGAAACAGCTTTATGCTACGATCAAACAACATGCTTTAATCCTTTATTTGTTGTGAGCAAAATGAGCGCTGCATCCCAAGATCCCTGGCCGTCATTGAAAATCCCTGGCTGGTTCCTGATATTTTCCAGTGCTGGTTATTTTGATATGCAAACGGCAAATTAACATCTGCCAATAAATAGGCGGCTCCCAACGTACTGAATTCATGATATGCGAATACATCAGTATCATTATTTATACTTCCTGAACTTTTCAAATATGACGTTGATGCCTGAGCAACCAACATGCCGTTGGTTCTTCTATCGAATGTTTCGTTTGCGCTGCACAAACCTTCAGACACTTTATTTTTAGCAATGCAATAACACTGTTCAGAGCCGGCTATTGCCATCAGTTCAAAAAACGCTGATTTTTCAAAAGCAACATCGCTTTTAAACGCTGTTACCATCGACAATATGGAATTGATTGCAGACTCTGCCCCCAGAAAGGTAAGTGCATCAGCTTGTGAGTGATGTGCCATGCGCTCATGAAACAAGCCACTTTTTAAGCTGGTAATACCCAATAAAGTCATCATTAATAAAACGACCAACACTACCAGCAACGCAGCACCTGACTGCAGCCGAATGATTGCAACGCTTCTCATTTTTCTAGCCTCCGAAAGTGTTTCGTATGGCAACGGTAGATACAAATAGACGACGCAAACGACGATCCTCGAAATCAATCAGATAATTTTGGCCAGCCCTGGAATAGCTATAATTTTGATCCAGCACCTGTAAAGAACCGCGATCGGTTGCATACTGCCCTATGGTTTCATTTTGATTATTGGTAACGCCCTGGCTCGACAACAACACAGCAAACCTGATACTGACGACTTTTTCTGAACCGATATGACTCAGCGGCGCATAATAATTCGGGGTAATAGCACCAGCATCTGAAGAGATGCCATATAGAATTTGAAATGCTTCAACATTATCAATGAGCGGGTTATTATTTTTGTCGCTATCAGAACAGATCAATATGCCGGTTCCATTTTTTATAGTAACCGCATAATGCTTCCATGGATTAGCAACAGGATTTTCGCCGTCATTCAATGTTCCTCCGGCGCAGTCTTTTCCTTCCTCAAGATATATGCGAATGGCATCGTATCGCAGGCCATCTGCACTTTCCCCCTCGCCCGTACCAATCGCAGCAGCCACTTGGCCATATCCAGCAGACATTAATTCCCTACTCATAAAGTTCACTACAAACTGACCTTGCTCCAGCACTGAAGCAATACCCTGTTGCAGATTAAACATTTGCCGATGCGTTAAAAATAATTGCAGTGCCGCCGCCGATATCAACACTCCCAACGTCATAGCCACCATCAGCTCAACAAGGCTTAACCCATACTGATTAACGCCTGTTTTCATTCGCCACCTCCCGCAGCAATAACCGGCGCGGATTGCGGCCAGAACTCAACGATAACGCAGTTGGCGTTACTGTTGTCCGCCGCTCGGGCTATCGAAAAGCCTTCAGGATCACAGTTTTCAACGATGGTGCCATTCCAGGCAACAATGGCACAAGCCACCTGTTCATCACGGCAATGCGCTTGCACAGTTACGCTGCCATTAAATAAAAATTCGCTGACCAATCTTTTAATATCCTGAATATCCGCCAATGCCATTTGCTGTGCAGTGCAATCAGGAACATTAGTTGAAGAATAGGCAATACACGGGTTGGACGTGTTGCTGTCAGCATTACTGTAGTGACTTGCATTTGCATAACTGGCAGGCCAGGCAATAGCATTTGCATTAATTCGCTCAATCAAGTCACCGGCAATGGTCATTGCCTGAGAGCGTGCATACGTTGTTGAGATAATCTCTACCGCTTTCAACTGAAGTGCGCTAAACCCCATAATGCCGACACCCAACACCACAAGAGCCGCCAGCACTTCAATTAATGAAACACCTTTAGGTATGTGCATTATATTGTTATTCATGCCCATAAAATTCTTAAACAGAGTCTAATAAACAGCACCTGAAATCAGGCTTTAATTTATAGACACCGGGCACACATAAAAGAAGCGAGATTTCAAACGAATGATTTAGAAATACCTAAAAAGTAATTATCCTTACCTGTATAATATTGAGAATGATGACAAAACCCACCTACCAACCGCCTTACACCATTACCCCCGACATACTAAACAAAGCACCCACCAGAGTGATTCCGCCCGCTTTATTACCTTTATGCTGGATATGCTTTTGGAAGCCACGACTGATAGCCCCCCCAAGTCACCCCCCAAGTCGGTGAGCTGTTGGCTGTTATCGACGGTACAATGACCCGCGCGGCGCTGCAATCCGCGCTGGGCCTGTCGGATCGCAAATCCTTCCGCGAGCGCTATCTGAAACCTGCTCTGGCTAACCACCTGATTGAGATGACTATTTCCGAAAAACCCAGCAGCCGCTTACAGCAATACCGCTTAACCAACAAAGGCCACCAATGGCTGATACAAAATGGCAATCGATAAAAGGATATGATTATTCACTGGCAGGATTATATTTTGTCACCATCGCTACACAAAACCGCACCTGTTTAAATGAATTCATCATCATGTCCAACCATATCCACGGCATTATATTCGCAGGCAAGACGGAAAAAACGACATTGGGAACGGTGATGCAAACATTTTAACGGTGGTTTGCGTAATTCGGTGATGTAACCCCAAGCTGCTACTGAATACATTCCTGATAACTTAACCCCAGATCGCCACCGCCAACGCGCTTGAAGGCCCAAAG
>PDSR01000010.1 GCA_002748575.1 Gammaproteobacteria bacterium | reverse complement strand
AGCAACATCCATTTCCTTATAAGGCAACGCATAATAAAACTCATCCTGCCCCTGCGATAAGCTATAGGTATCGGTAGTGGGAACAGCGCTACAGATTTCATCGGGCAAACCCAGGTGTTTAGCCATCATATAAACCTGCGTTTTATAAAGGTGCGCTATCGGCTTCAAATCAGCGGAGCCATCGCCATTTTTTACAAAGAAACCCTGATCATATTCCATTCTGTTCGGGGTTCCAATCACCGCATAATTCAACCGATCTGCATGGAAAAAATCGAGTGTTTTTCGGATACGCTGTTTAAAATTAGTTGCCGCAACAATTTGCAGATACGCCTTCAAAGGCAGGCGTTCTTCAAACAATTCACCTGCCGGGTTCTGCACAACCAGCTTAAAGTGATTAAACTGGCCTTGGCCACCACCTGCAATGGTGATTTTGTTTTTCCAGCCATCGCCATAATCGGGAAATACACTGCGAATGGCATCATCACGCCATTGGTAACAACCAATCGCTTCCAGAGCCGGTGCGATATCCACTTTTTCATATTCAATGCCCAGATGTTCAGCCAGGGCGGTACCACGAGTCAGACTTTCTGAAGATGAATCCGTTTCGGGTAACAACAGGCCATATACTTTTTTCGGCCCCAGCGCTTTAACGGCAAGTGCTGCAGAAGCAGAACTGTCGATACCACCTGAAATAGCAACGACCACACCCCTCTTGCGAAGCTGAGTACGCAGCATATCCTTCATTCGGGTACTTATTTTATTAACTTCAGCATCCATATCATAGCTGAAGATATCTTTTACTATTTCATCAATATTTGCAGTCATATACCGCTCCCGCTATTTTTAAACTTTAATTTGAATTCGTTTACAACAGGTGTTTACGTATTTTTCCCGAAGCAGTTTTCGGCAGTTCACTTCTAAACACTACGTTTTTAGGTACCTTGTAAGTTGCAAGCGTCTGTTTACAAAACCGTAAAATATTCCTTTTCATTTCTGTCTGATCATCATGGGTAACCACATACGCCTGAATCACCTGCCCCATTATTTCATCATCCACACCAGCCACAGCCACTTCGTCAACACCTTCAACCGAGGCAATAAGTTCTTCTATTTCTCTGGGGTTAATGCGATGCGCTCCGGATTTAATCATTTCTTTACTTCTGCCCACCAGAAACAGAAAGCCATCCCCATCCAGATAACCTAAATCACCGGTATGTAACCAGCCATTTTTAATGGTGGCCTGAGTCTCAGCCTGATCCTTAAGATAACCCTGCATGATATTGTCACCCCTGGCACACACCTCGCCTTGTTCACCTGTGCTGCAGGGCTGACCTTGAGCATTTTGAATCTGCAATTCAACACCGGGAATACCGATACCGGCAGAACCCAGCTTCTGATCAAGCATGCTTGGGGGCACATAAGTGAGCCGTGCCGATGCTTCCGTTTGACCATACATCACAAAAAACTCAGCTTTTACCTGCTCTCGCCATAATTTGATTTTTGCTTTGTCCATCGCACCACCGGCCTGAGTACAGTAACGCAACGCAGACAGGTCGACTGACGACAGGTCAGTTCGTGACAAAAACAAATAAAAACTTGAAGGCACACCACTAAAAGAAGTGGCCTTATTGAAAGCCATGGATTCAAGCACTTTATGAGGATACATCAATGAGTTTTCGAGAATCAGACAGGCTCCCGCAGCAATATGACTATGCAGCAAAGAATTACCGTAGGAATAAAAGAAAGGCAGCACACACATGATCCGGTCATCCTGTTGAATCGGCAGATATTCTCGAATAGAGCCAATATTAGCCGCCAGATTCAGATGACTTAACATCACCCCTTTGGGATGGCCGGTGGTACCGGATGTGTAAATAATTGCCGCCAGGTCATTACCTGAACAGGCAACCGCCTCTGGCTTACCTTTGCCGGTCATCACGTCAGCCCAGGTATCAGTTTTTATATTTTCAGGTAAGCGCGGACCTTTATCGCCAGTCAATAGCACCGAAGCCAGCTGGGTATTCTGTAAAATGCCTGGCAATTCCCTGTTGCCACGCGCTGCAATCAAGCTCGTTGCCTCACAATGGGCCAACAAAGCGGATAAATTCTGCGCTTTCAAAGCAGTATTCAGCCCTACAACCACACCTCCGGCCAGCCATATCCCATACACAGAGACAATATATTCAGGGCTGTTATCCATTAAAACAGCAACTCTATCGCCTTTGGATATAACGCCACTTAGATAAACTGATAAATCAGCCACAGCGCTTCCCAGCTCTGCATAAGTTACATGCGTTTGCCCCAGGATAACCGCTGGCGCATCGGCGCGATCCCGCACTACGCTTTTAAACTGATCAATCAGCAACATTGGCCTGACCTTATGCTGCTTGTTTAGCAGCAATAAATTTAACCAGATTATTAACCGAGTCCAGATTTTCTGGAATCATTTCTTCATCGGCAACAGAGATTTCGAATTGCTCTTCAATGAAAAAAATCACTTCCATAATCCCTGTTGAATCAATAATATCTTTTTCCAAAAAAGAGTCTGAACTATCTAAAGCTGACTGATCATCAGTAAAAAGATAGTTTTCCAAAATAAACTCTCGAATTTTTTGTTCTACAGACATTGTTTACTCCACTAATTTAAATGCTGAATTGAATAATCTTTTTGGTAATTTTCAATAAATAAATGATGCCAGATCTGGGTCGACAAAATACCCACTATCGCCTGGTTATCTTTGGCTCCCACAGCCCCGCCGCGCCTGGCTTTTTTCACCAACATACCCACTCTTTTCGAATCAAAATATCCGTAATCTCTCAGTTTATTTTCACTCAACAGTTCATCCACGTAATCGGGCGCTGGATTACCTTCTGTCGCAAAAAATGCTGGAGCATCGGGCGCTCGATAAGGCTGTTTATGACGATGAATGATTTCTCCGGGCAATTCCGGTGCCATAGCCGCTTTTAATAGATACTTTTCATTCAAGGCTTTCATTTTATATTTCGGTGGAATCCGGTTAGCAAATTCAATTACGCGATGATCCAAAAACGGAAAGCGCCCTTCTACAGAATTAGCCATTAGCATTCTGTCGCCCTGAGAACACAGCAAATAACCGCCCATCAGAGACTTGGCTTCTATATATTGCCCACGATTAAACGGGTGCCAACGGCTCATTTCATCAGGAAAAGTACGTTCAATAGTTTCAACGGCATTATCTGCCAGCTGCTGCTTGAGATCTTCAGAATAAAAGTTTTTAATTTTTGCTGTGGTATCCCAGCGCGGCAAATGGGAAAAGCATAAACCGTCAGGGTTATCCAAACCAACACCAAAAAAGTTCTGTAGATAGGCCTGTGCTCTTGCCGCGGTCAATTCCAGGTAAGGATACAGTCGCTTTAACAATGCAGGACGCCATTGAGAGTTTTTATTGGCCGCCCAGAACTGCCGGATCTTGGCTTCTTTAAAAATATCATAGCCACCAAAAACTTCATCGGCTCCTTCGCCGGTCAACACTACTTTGTAATCTGATTTTCTCACCAGTCCGGACAAAAGACGCATCGGGGTTGGCGCTGTTCGCAGTACCGCAGACTCGGTGTATCTGATGGTATCGAAAAAGGCATTCGCCACATCATCATTCGAACAATGAATACGGCTGTGATCCGATCCAATGTGGTCGATCATTAGTTTCTGATAATAGGATTCGTCCAGCGCTGCATGCTCAAACCCAATGGAGAACGTTCTCAGGCTGGAATTGCTATGGCGATGTATCAGATTAACCAGCACCGAAGAATCCAGGCCTCCTGATAAATATGCGCCGACAGGCACATCAGAACGCAAGCGGATCCGGGTGGCATCAATCAGCAGGCTGCGCACCTGCTCAATCAATTCATTTTCTGGTCGTTGATCATACTCTTCGGGGGCTTGTGGAAACGTCCAATCCCAGTATCGTTGGATAGATATATGACCGGATTTTAGAACCAGCATCTTGCCTGGGGATAATTCACTGACACCCTCGAACAAGGTGTCCGGGCTCACGGGCGACCAGAATGTCATCAGCTGGTCAAGCGCCTGCTGATTTAATCGGGGAGCCTGGGGCAACACGGGTAAAATGGATTTAACTTCTGAGGCAAAAACCAAACGGCCATTCAGCTGTGCGTAAAATAAGGGGGCAATTCCCACGCGGTCGCGCACCAGCATCAGCTTGTCATTATTTTTATCCCAAACAGCAATGGCAAACTGACCATTCAAATACTCGGGAAAGCTTTCACCATATTCTTCATATAAGTGAACAATCACTTCGGTATCGGTATGGGTATAAAAGCGATGCCCTTTCGCTTCAAGCTCGGCGCGTAGCTCGACAAAATTAAAAATTTCGCCGTTAAACACTGTCCAAACGGTTTTATCTTCGTTATGAATAGGCTGGGCACCACCTGCCAAGTCGATAATACTTAAGCGCGTATGTGCAAGGCCTATATTCCCTTCACACAGATAACCCTGATCATCGGGGCCTCTATGATGGATTTGCGCGGCCATTGCCGACAACTCCCGCTGAGTTGGCCTCTGTGCACCACTTAAATCATAAATACCAGCTATTCCGCACACCTTGTGCCCCTCTCTTGCACCCTGCTGCACCTATAAGCGCCCCTAAACCTTTTAGCCTGACAGGCCAGGGATAACCCGGGAAAGAAGCGCCCAACAAAACAACCGCCCAAACGGCATTAAAAACTCGGTTATTATAACAAATATAACTAACCGGCAAAAATATCCATATCCAACTTAACCCCTCTAGAGCGCAAGCCTTCATAAAACGAGGGGATGATGCCAGTAGTATGGAAATGCCCCGATACCAGTCCATCCTGATCATAGCCATCCTGCTGAAAACTAAATAATTCTCCCAGCTGAACGGTGCCACCTTCCATACCACAAACCTCGGATATGCTTGTTACCTTACGGCTGCCACAGGGAAACCGGGTAAGCTGCACAATCAGATCAACAGATGATGCGATCTGATTACGAATAGCCGATACCGGCAGCTCAACGCCAGACATCAGCACCAACACTTCAAGGCGTGAAACACAGTCTCTTGGTGAATTAGCATGAACGGTTGTTAACGACCCATCATGCCCGGTGTTCATTGCCTGAAGCATATCCAGAGCTTCTCCACCCCGACATTCACCAACAATGATTCTATCCGGGCTCATACGCAGGGCATTTTTCACTAAATCACGTATTTTTATCTCATCATTGCCATAAGCATCAGGTGGGCGAGACTCCAACTCCACCCTGTTGGGTTGGCTCAAAGAAAGTTCCGCTACATCTTCTATAGTGACAACCCGTTCAGACTCCGGAATAAAATCAGCGAGCACATTCAACAACGTTGATTTACCTGTGCCAGTGCCACCGGAAATCACCATATTTTTTCGATTCGCAATAGCTACCTTCAGAAACTGCAGCATCTGGGGACTCATACTCCCCTGATTGATCAAATGGCTGGCTGTCAGCTTTTCCCCGCCTAATTTACGAATAGTCAGCGACGGGCCACGCAGCGCCAACGGGGGAATAACCGCATTTATCCGCGCCCGGCTGCCCAAGGTAGCATCGACCAGCGGCGATTTTTCGTCGATATGGCGACCAGCTTGAGCGACCATTCGCTTAATCACGCTGATAACGGCTTCATCGTCGGTAAAAGACCCGTTAAACACACGATTAATGCCATTTTCCTGATAGAAAATTTCGTCATGGTTGTTTACCATAATTTCTGACACGGCATCATTTTCCAACAACACATCAATCGGCCCGTAGCCTGCAATTTCACCATACACCCGCCTGGCAACTTTTGTTGGATCAACGGACTCTGGAATACCTGTTAACTGCCCCATCATATCGGCAATCACATTTTTCAGTATGGTCGACGATGCCTCGGAAGACAAATCAACAGCCCTGGTTTTCAGCTCATCAGCAACCGCATTATGCAGCTTTCGCTGCCACTGATGATAAAGCTTCCTTTGGGCTTCGTAGGACACAATCTGAGCATCCTTAACCTGTTCGCCCGGCGCCAGCGTGGAAATTTTGACCTGGATAACATAATCAGCAATTTCAATGGCATCATTGAAGGTTAATGGCCCAAAACTCTCCAGTTTCCTGCCATTAACTATCAGTGGTTTCATTTTGGCCAAATTGGATACGTACACGCCATCTTCTTTCAGCTGAAACCCGGCATGGCTCTTAGCAACCTTCCAGCCTTCAATGACAACATCATTTTCCTGGCCCGAGCCAATGGTGGCATGCTCTTTACCTATAAACACATCTTCCAGTAATTGCCCTTTACTGGAGCTAACCACTATTTTAAACATTCCTATCTGCCCATCATTGCTATTTGATCGTATTGCTATTTGGCCGTTATTGTTACTTGTTATTAAGCGCCATTCTCTATGATCTATAACCTATGGCTTCGGCTGCCGCATAAGCAGAAGACCAGGCCCATTGAAAATTATAGCCGCCTAAATGCCCGGTCACATCCACCACTTCACCAATAAAATACAAACCGCTTTGCGTTTTGCTTTCCATTGTTTTTGACGACAACCCATCTGTATCAACGCCTCCGAGTGTCACCTCTGCTGTGCGATAGCCTTCAGTACCCGATGGTTTAAGCCGCCACCCTGTTAACTGCTCACCCATTGATTCAAGGGTTGAATGGTTTAATTCTGCCAGCGGCACTTCCGCTTGCTGTGGCCACCATACAGATACCAGTTCGGCCACCAGTTTTTTCGGCAGATACTTAGCCAGTGTGGACTTCAACCGGCTTTTCGGATTCGATTCTTTTAACGACACTAAAAAATCACTGGCCTCGTCAGGCAATAAGTTGATTCGAACAACCTCACCGGGGTGCCAATAGGAAGACAACTGCAATACCGCAGGCCCACTCAGCCCGCGATGAGTGAACAACAGATTTTCCCGAAACGCAGCGCGATCGTTATCAAGCAGCACATTCACCGACAAACCACTGAGACGGCAGGCAACCGCTTTCCATTGATCGCTTAATGTAAAAGGCACCAACCCCGCCCTGGTGGGCAGCAC
>PDSR01000009.1 GCA_002748575.1 Gammaproteobacteria bacterium | reverse complement strand
TCGGCATCGGTAAGCTCATAACCCAGCTCTGAAAAAGCCTGAACGCCATTGAGCAGGTTTTGTGGCAACACCGGCAACCCGTCAGGCAACACCATCAGTCTGTCATTTCCTTTAGACTGCCAGCGAATCTGCCAGCGATCCCCTGGCATAGCCAGCAGATCAAACTGGGTACCACGCATCAGGCTCCGCTGCGCAATGTTTGCAGCATCCAGCAAGGCCTGAGGAGGATTTTCATCACCACAAATAAAGGTGGCACCCTTACGGACAATTCCGGCTTTTTCGGTTGCAATGGCCTCGCGGGTAGTGCCCAGCCAGCCTTCATGATCCATATCAACGGTAGTGACAACGGCGACATCAGGATCAACGATATTCACGGCATCCAGCCGCCCACCAAGGCCAATTTCAAGAACGGCAATATCAATTTCCGACGCTGCCAGAATAACAAAGGCTGCCAGGGTACCGAACTCAAAGTAAGTAAGCTGCACATCACCACGTGCCGATTCTACAAGATGAAATGCATTCACCAGTGTGTCGTCGCTCACCGGAACCTGGTTGATTTGCACACGTTCGTTGTAAGTTAAAATATGAGGTGAAGTATAGGAACCAACACTGAGCCCCTTGCTCTTTGCTAATGCTTCTATGCTGGCAACTGTCGATCCTTTTCCGTTGGTACCAGCGACGGTAACGACTGCCAGATTTTCGGGAAACTGCGGTAATTTCCTGTATACCTTTTTGATACGCTCCAACCCCATCTCAATTTCTGACGGGTGCAGCGCTTCAATGTAATTAAGCCAGTCTGATAATGATCGCGGGGAAGAACTTGTCATTAACTCCCTTTCGCCTGTTGGCTATCGGTAGGCGGCGCTAATACTGGCGCTTCATTTTCATCGGCAGCAGCCGTGACACAAATGGCTGGCTGTTTAGTGAATTTGGCCAACATTCTGCACACTGTTTCTTTAAGATCGTGACGGTGAATAATCATATCAATCGCACCATGCTCCAAAAGAAATTCGCTGCGTTGAAAACCCTCGGGCAGTTTTTGGCGCACGGTTTGCTCAATCACCCTGGGGCCGGCAAAACCGATAAGCGCCAATGGTTCTGCCACGTTAATGTCGCCCAACATGGCCAGACTGGCAGATACACCACCATAAACCGGATCGGTCAGCACCGATACGAAAGGTACACCCTGTTCGCGCATTTTTTGCAGCACGGCACTGGTTTTTGCCATTTGCATTAACGAGAACAGCGCTTCCTGCATACGCGCACCACCACTTGCCGAGAAACAAACCAGCGGGATATTTTCCTCAAGGCTTACATTGGCCGCTCTGACAAACTTTTCACCAACGATGGCCCCCATGGAGCCGCCCATAAAGTTAAATTCAAAGGCAATGGCGACAACCGGCAGACCGCAAGCCTGACCCTGCATAGCAACTGCTGCGTCCTGTTCGCCAGTCAGTTTTTGGGCATCGGCCAAACGATCTTTATATCTTTTGCTGTCTTTAAATTTTAATTTATCTTCAGGAACCAGCTCTGCGGCAATTTCAACCGTGTCGCCTTCGTCAAAAAACATATCCAGGCGTTCTCTGGCGTTCAAGCGCATATGATGATCGCACTTAGTACAAACATTCAGCGCCTTTTCCAGTTCTGGGCGATATAAAAACGCACCGCACTTTGGGCACTTGCGCCATAAGCCTTCCGGGACATTGGCTTTTCGCTTGGTGGTTTTTTGAGAAATAGTTGGAAGAATTTTTTCTAGCCAGTTGCTGCTCATTACTTCGCCTTATTTTTTCGCCACACGGCTCACCTTGATGAATAACTACGATATTTTGCTATCAATGCCCTGGCGCAAAGCTACGGCCAGTTCGGTCAGTTTGTTCAGGATAGCCTGGGGGTCGTGCTGATTTTCTGCCACGACATTCACCAAAGCACTACCAACGACAACACCATCGGCCAATGCGGCCACCTGGCCAGCCGTTTCAGGATCTTTGATACCAAAACCCACCGCAATGGGCAAATCTGTTATTTTTCTAATTGTTTCAAGTTTTCTGGCAACATCGACTGTATCCAGGTTTCCAGCCCCGGTAATCCCTTTTACTGAAACGTAATACAAATAACCCTTGGCAGCATCAGAAATCGTTTTTATACGCGCTTCGGTGGTGGTGGGCGCGATCAAAAAAATCGGCTCCATATCCACTTCTGCCAGCGCTGTGTTTAATTCCGCCGACGCTTCAGGAGGCATATCAACGGTCAGCACGCCATCCACCCCTGCTTCACTCGCTGCTTTGGCAAAAGCCTGATAACCCACTACTTCAATCGGATTTAAGTATCCCATCAGCACCACCGGTGTGGTGGTGTTTTTCTCGCGAAATGTTTTCACCATGGCAATCACATCGTGAATGGTGGTGCCATGGGCTAATGCACGCTCATCTGCCAACTGAATCGTGGGGCCATCGGCCATTGGGTCTGAAAACGGAACCCCCAGTTCGATGATATCGCAACCGGCATCGGCTAACACATGCATAATATCCACGGTGTGATCCGGGTGGGGATCACCCGCAGTTACAAAGGGAATCAGTGCTGTTTTGTTGGCTGATTTAAGATCAGCGAAACAAGCCTTTATACGGCTCATTGTTGTACTCCTAAAATAAGTTGTACCCGTTACGGATAATTCCTGATGCTCAGATCAACTCAATGCCATCAATTTGTGCCACGGTATGAATGTCTTTATCACCGCGCCCGGACAGGTTAATAACAATCATCTGATCTGGAGACATTTCCCTGGCCAGTTTAGCGCCGTAGGCCAGTGCATGACTGGATTCCAGCGCGGGCATAATACCCTCTACCAGGGTCAGCTCGCGGAACGCATTCAAGGCTTCGTCGTCGTTTACCGCCACATAGTTAACCCGGCCACAATCTTTGAGCCAGGAATGCTCCGGGCCAACACCGGGGTAATCAAGGCCTGCGGATACAGAGTGGGTACCAATAATCTGGCCAGCTTCGTCTTCCATTAAATAGGTACGATTGCCGTGTAATACACCGGGCTTACCCACACACAATGGCGCTGCATGTTGGCCGGTTTCAATACCATAACCGCCCGCCTCAACACCATACATTTGAATGGATTCATCGGCTAACATGGGATGAAACAAGCCAATCGCATTGGATCCGCCACCCACACAGGCCACTAACGCATCGGGCAGTTTCCCGGCCTGATCAAGGCTTTGCTGGCGGGCTTCACGACCAATAACACATTGAAAATCCCTTACCAGTTTCGGGTAGGGGTGAGGCCCGGCAACGGTACCGATAATATAAAACGTATCGTCTACGTTAGTGACCCAATCACGAAGCGCATCGTTCATCGCATCTTTTAAGGTTTTGGTACCCGATGTAACCGAGTGAACGGTGGCACCAAGCAACTTCATGCGGTAAACGTTCAACGCCTGACGCTTAACGTCTTCTTCGCCCATGTAAACTTCACATTTCAGGCCCAAACGCGCTGCAACGGTGGCTGTCGCAACACCGTGCTGACCAGCACCGGTTTCGGCAATCACTCGGGATTTACCGGAATATTTTGCCAGCAATGCCTGACCAATGGTGTTATTTACCTTATGGGCACCGGTATGATTCAAATCTTCGCGCTTCAGCCAGATTTGTGCGCCACCCACTTTTTCAGACCAGCGCTCGGCATGGTACAAGGGGGACGGTCGCCCCACATAATGAGCCAGGTCTTTATCGAACTCAGCTTGAAAGGATGGATCTTTGGAAAGGCGCTCGTACATTTGTTCAAGCTCATCCAAAGCGGCCATCAAGGTTTCGGATACAAACCGCCCCCCATAGGGGCCAAAGTTACCTGATTGATCCGGTGTTGAAAGAAAATCTGATGGGTTAGCCACCATTTACTCCTCTACAAAATGATTTAATCAGCTGCGGGCTTTTCACACCCTTTTGCGCTTCCACCCCGCCACTGACATCAACGCCCCAGATATTGGGCTGCTCTATAGCGGCCGCCACATTCCCCGGGTGCAAGCCACCAGCAAGAATAACGGGTTGATCCAATTCGGCGGGTATTAACGACCAGTTGAACGCTTTACCGGTGCCTCCGGGTACATTTTCCACATAGGCATCGAGCAAAATGGCTTTGGCATTGGGGTGACGCTTCGCCTGTTCCGCAATATCCAGTTCGGGCCTGACTCGCAATGCCTTGATATAGGGGCGGGAAAAACGGGTGCAAAATTCAGCGGTTTCATTGCCGTGAAACTGCAAAAGATCTACCTGGGTTTGCTCAATCACTGTTTCAACCAATTCAACATCGGGATCAACAAACAGCGCAACAGAAGTCACGAAAGCTGGCAGCTTCTGGATAATGTCTTTAGCAGTTTGAATATCAATATTTCTTGGGCTTGGCTCATAAAACACAAATCCCAGAGCATCGGCACCCGAATGTGCAGCGACCATGGCATCTTCCAATTTTTTGATACCACAGACTTTAATGCGTTTACGAAGCAAGGTTTTTCCTTAGAAACAGTGTATTACCAAGCGTTGCAGTCTACCAAAGGGCGGCTGATAGAGGAATGCTATCGAGATAGAAAATGCCATCGTGCGGTAAATTACGAAAGCGGCATGAAAGGCACATCCTGTTCCGGCTCGGGAATACCGAAATGCTCAGGGTAATGCACTTTCATAAAATACAACCCATAGGGCGGTGCTGTTACCCCGCCTTTGGTGCGATCCTGGTGCTGCAGCACTTCTTTTACCCAGCCTGGTGGTTTTTTGCCGCTGCCAACGGCCATTAACACGCCTGCAATGTTTCGCACCATATGCTGAAGGAATGCGTTGGCTTCTATATCCATCACGATGACACGGCCCTTTTGATAGAGCTTCAGCGACATAATTTCCCGAATCGGGGATTTGGATTGGCAGGCCACGGCCCGGAAAGATGAAAAGTCATGCTCCCCCACCAAACAGGCGGCCCCCTGGCGCATCAGTTCAATATCCAGAGGGCGAAAATTCCAGGTTAAATGGCTCATGCCCAGCGCCGGGCGCACCGGATGGTTGTAGATAACATACCGATAGGATCGCGCTACAGCGCTGAAACGGGCGTGAAATGTTGAATCCACTGGTTTGGCCCATTTTATGGATACCGTATCCGGCAATTTAGCGTTGCCACCAAAAACCCATGCTTTTTCATCGCGGATTGAATCGGTATCAAAATGCACCACCTGCCCTACGCCGTGGACGCCAGTATCGGTTCTGCCACCACAAGCAACCGATATGGCATGATTAGCGACAAAACTCAGGGCATTTTCCAGTGTTTCCTGAACCGTTTTCGATTCGTGCTTTTGTCGCTGCCAACCGTGAAACTGGCTGCCATCGTATTCAATACCCAGTGCTATACGCATGTTCTAGCGCCTTTAGAAAAAAACCAAGCCAACAAAAAAGAGGGCCTAAGCCCTCTTTTTACTTTTCCGAAAGTTTATGATTCCAGGTACTATCAATCAAGCTTTGCAAGCAGCTCTTTAGCTTCGCTTTGCTGTTCATCGTTACCTTCGACAAGCACCTCGTCGAGAATATCTTTTGCGCCTTCCCGGTCACCCATATCAATATAGGCTCTTGCCAGATCCAGTTTGGTAGATGCTTCATCGGCATCACTCAAAAAGCCAAGATCTTCTTCCGATTCCGAGTCCTCGGCACTGGCAATCAGTGCTGGCTCTACCGCAGCCGGCTCTGATTCGGCACTCTCTTCAGACGCGGTCTCCAACTCAACGTGAATGTCTTCGTCTTCACTATCGGTTTGCGTGATACCAAGATCGAAATCACCATCCAGGTCAAGCTCGTCAGCCAGCATCGCGGCTTCCGATGAACCAATTACTTCATCAGCTTCCGGCTCAAGATCAGCAGCAACCGTTTTTTCTTTATCATCGGAATCCAGATCCAAGTCAAACTCCAGTGCATCTTCGGCAAAAGAGTCTGTGGTGTTATCATCCAATTCAAAATCAAGGCTTTTTTCTGCCTCGTCAAAAGAAACGTCGGCAATATTATCATCCAGCGAAGCCTGCTCAGCTTTTTCGGTATCCAGACTGAACTCTGAATCAAATTCGAGTGGGGCTTCTTCATTCTGATTATCTGCCACACTTTGATTGTCGTTACTATCAAAGGTTTCACTTACACTGGCAGCCGGTTCAAAATCAACACTGAGGTTGGCTTCATCTTCGGCAACAGGTTCTTCTAAAGAAACCGCTGGCGCTGGTGCCACAAGAGTAGGCTCATCATCTATAGCTTGCTCACCGGTATCAAAATCAACATCATCATTACCAATGAACTGACTTTTAAGTGCATCTGCTCTTTCTATATCGCCAGGAACACCCAGCTCCTGAACACCCTGATAGTGCCTGGCAAACGTGTCTTTATCCTGAGCCTCAACTGCAGTTTCCAGCAGCTTAATACGAATATCACCCCGCTGAGGCTCCGCATCCGCAGCTTTTTCCAGCATTTCAATCGCTTGTGGGAAGCGACCGTAGGCAATATAAATATCGGCCTCGCCCAGAACATCTGCTGTTTGTGCAACTGTTTCCTCAACAGGTTCCTCGACCGCAGTATCAACCAGAGTTTCTTCCGCTTCTTCGCTAACTGCTTCTTCTTCGATATCCAGCGAGAAGTCTTCAACCAGAGCCTCTTCCAGTTCGTCTTCCTCGTCTTTACGACGTCGACCCAGCACCACGCCTAGCACAGCCAGCACGGCAACGACACCACCAGCAATGGACATATAAAGCTTATTGCTCAGAACCTGTTCAAAAACAGAAAGCTCTCTTTGAGGCTCAGCAGATTCCACTTCCGTGGTTGTATCTTCGGCCTGCACACTGGCTTCTGATTCCTCAGTGGTTGAATCTTCAACCGTGATGCCTTCTGCTGTCACATCAATGTTTTCAGCTACACCTTCTTCAGTTACACCTTCCGTAGCATCAGATACAGCCTCTTCCTGGAAGTTATAATCGACTTCTTCCTGCGCCTGCTCTACAACTTCTTCAGCCAGCTCTTCAGCCACTGCCTCAACAGCTGATTCTTCTGGCTCGGCAGCAACTGATGCGTCGGCAGCAATTTCTTCTGATACCACTGCTTCAACTGCCTGCTCGTCAACAGCCAGTTCACCT
>PDSR01000008.1 GCA_002748575.1 Gammaproteobacteria bacterium | reverse complement strand
GTCTTCGAGAAACTTATATTTGATCGTCGTGTAACAATACTTACCATTTTTTTGGCGCTCACGGTTTTTTTCTTTATAAAAGCTACCGGTGTTACGCTGGATACCAGCCTGAAAAAAATGGTTCCTTTAAGCCATGAATACATTCAAAACCTGTTTAAGCATAAAGATGAGCTAAGCCTTGGGAATGATATTCGAATTGCTATTGAACACACGGAAGGGGATATTTTTGAAAAAGAGTTTCTACAGACTCTGAAAGAAATTACCGATGAAGTGTTTTACCTGCCGAATGTCGATAAATCAAAAATTAAATCTTTATGGACACCGAACGTTCGTTGGGTGGAGGTAACGGAAGAAGGCTTTAAAGGGGGTGAGGTTATACCTCAAACCTATGATGGTTCGCCTGCCGCTATCGAAGAACTGCAAAAAAACGTACTACGCTCCGGTCAGATCGGCCGGTTAGTGGCTGATAATTTTCGCTCAACAATTATTTATGTGCCGCTGCTGGATCTTGATGAAAGTAAAGGTGAAAAGCTCGATTATCAGGAGTTTTCCACGTTGCTGGAAGAACATGTGCGCCAGAAATATGAAAGCGAAAAAGTTAAAATTCATATTATTGGGTTTGCCAAAAAAGTCGGTGATTTAATTGATGGCGCCCGTGGTGTTGGCATGTTCTTTCTGATTGCCGTTGGCATTACCTTTGTGTTGTTATTAATTGATGCCAAGTGCTTACGCAGTGCTATTACTGTCGTTGTTTGTTCAATGATTGCTGTTATCTGGCAGTTGGGCTTTTTATCTATTTTGCATGATCAATTAGAGAACTTAAGAGCATCAGCACACTGGCCAGAATTTGTGAAAAGCTTCCCGGCCTTTGAAGCCATCCAGTTCGGGATAGACCCGTATTCCATGTTAGTGCCATTTTTGGTGTTTGCGATTGGCGTCAGCCATGGTGTGCAGATTATCAATGAAATGGCGGTGAACTCATCCAAAGAAAATGATTCTGCTGTGGCAGCAAAGAAAACGTTTCAGGCACTTTACATCCCTGGCATTGTGGCTTTGGTAAGCGACGCGATCGGCTTTGTCACTTTGTGGTTTATTGAAGTGGGGGTGATTCAGGAGCTTGCCATTGCAGCCAGTATAGGTGTGGCCACCATTATCCTTACGAATCTGATTCTTGTGCCGATTGTGCTTTCCTACATCGGTGTCAGCAAGCGAGCAGTTGATGCGGTATTGAAGAAAAATACAAAGCCTCCAGTAATCTGGCGCTGGTTATCAGGGTTTGCCAACCCAAGTATTGCCGCTATTTCAATTCTGGTAGCGGTGGTATTTGCAGCAGTTGGCTGGTATTTCAGTCAGGGCCTGAAAATAGGCGATCTGGATCCCGGTGCACCCGAGCTGCGGCCTGACTCTCGCTATAACCTGGATGATCGCTTTATTTCCGAAAATTATTCGGTGAGCGCAGATGTGCTGGTGGTGATGGTAGAAACACCTTCGGAAGGCTGTATTAAATATAAAGCCCTGGATTCTATGGATCGTTTTATGTGGCATATGGAAAACGTGGAAGGGGTTCAGTCGGCCTTATCGCTGGTAACGGTTTCTAAACTGGTCACCACCGGTTACAACGAAGGTAATTTGAAATGGGCATCGTTATCGAAACTCCAGGATATTATTAATGGCTCGTTAAGAACTGTGCCACAAGGATTGATGAATTTAACCTGTAGCCTGGCGCCGGTGATTATCTTTCTGGACGATCACAAAGCAGAAACGCTGGAACGTGCGGTGGGTGCGGTTGAGGCTTTTGCAGAAGAAAACAATGATCCGGCGATTGCCAGCTTCGTGCTTGCTTCAGGTAATGCCGGAGTAGAGGCCGCCACCAACGAAACTATTGCCGAATCACAAAACACCATGTTGTACCTTGTTTACGCAGTTGTGTGCCTGTTGGTGTTTATTACCTTTAAAACCTGGCGGGCAGTGGTTTGTATTGTTGCACCATTGGCATTAACTTCATTGCTTTGTCAGGCGTTAATGGCTCAGCTGGGTATTGGGGTAAAAGTGGCAACATTGCCGGTGATTGCGCTCGGTGTGGGCATCGGTGTTGATTATGGCATTTATATCTACACTCGTCTGAAAGGCTTTATCGAAGAAGGTATGCCACTGCAAAAAGCGTATTTTGAAACCCTGCGTGTAACCGGCAAAGCTGTCAGCTTTACCGGTTTAACGCTGGCGATCGGTGTCGGAACCTGGATTTTTTCAGATATTAAATTCCAGGCTGATATGGGCTTGTTGTTAACCTTTATGTTTCTTTGGAATATGGTGGGTGCAATCTGGCTGCTGCCAGCGTTGGCTCATTTTTTGTTGTCAAAGCAGGTCAATAAGAAGCGTCTTAGAAGGTGAGGGCAGTTTTCTGAGTATCAGGTGAGCGCTTCACCTTGATGGGCATTGCGATGGGAAACAGGTTTGACTTATCAGTCAGTTAACCCTAGATGACTTTCGTGTCAGGCAAAGTGGCAATATCCGCCACTTTTCGCCAAAAAGCTTGCCAAAGCAATCCTGATATCGCAGTATTCTTAGCCTCTCCATAAAGGCTGGGTGTGAGAACCCGGTAGTCAAATAATTTCGTCAACCCCAGGAGAACAGTTGATGATCTACGAAGGCAAAGCCGTAACGGTTAAACCGTTAGACGACGGCATCGTCGAACTGAACTTTGACTTGCAAGGCGAGTCAGTTAATAAATTTAATCGCACAACCATTGATGACTTACGTGCCGCTGTTGCAGCAGCAGGTGCTGATAAGTCCATCAAAGGGTTGATTGTAACCAGTAGCAAAGACGTATTTATCGTTGGCGCAGATATCACTGAGTTCACCGATCTTTTCAAACTGCCAGAAGAAGAACTGGCGGGTTGGGCGTTGAAAGCGAACGAAGTTTTCAACGCATTTGAAGATCTTCCATTCCCCACAGTGGCTGCTATTAACGGTATTGCGCTGGGTGGCGGCCTGGAAATGTGCTTGGCCTCTGATTTTCGTGTGATGTCGACCGCAGCGCAGGTTGGCTTACCTGAAACCAAACTGGGTATTTACCCCGGCTTTGGTGGTACGGTACGTATGCCACGTATTATCGGTGTCGATAATGCAGTGGAGTGGATTGCTGCCGGTGGCCAGCATAAGCCCGAGAAAGCATTGAAAGATGGCGTGGTAGACGCTGTTGTCGCGCCTGAGAAACTGCGTGAAGCGGCCATTTCGCTGGTTAAAGAGTGTATCGACGGCAAGATTGATCACAAAGCGAAGCGCCAGGAAAAACTGGATCCATTGAAGCTTCCGCCAATGGAAAACATGATGTCTTTCCAAACCTGTACTGCCATGGTAATGCAGCAAGCGGGCCGTAACTATCCGGCACCGGTAGCAGCCGTAAAAACCATGCAGCAGGCTGCCAGCATGGGCCGTGATAAGGCATTGGAAATTGAAGCAAAAGGTTTTGCCAAGCTGGCTAAAACTTCCGTTGCTGAATCCCTGGTTGGTTTGTTCCTGAATGATCAGGCATTGAAGAAAACTGCTTCCAAGTGGGAAAAGCAAGCCAAGCCGGTTAAGCAGGCGGCTGTGCTGGGTGCGGGTATTATGGGTGGCGGTATCGCTTACCAATCAGCATCTAAAGGCACACCGATTATTATGAAAGATATTGCTGATCCTGCATTGGAACTCGGCATGTCTGAAGCTACCAAGCTGCTTGCCAAGCGTGTCAGCCGCAAGAAAATGAAGCCTGAAAAAATGGGTGCGGTGCTTTCTTCAATTCGCCCAACGCTAAACTACGGCGATTTTAGTGATGTCGATATTGTTGTAGAAGCGGTTGTTGAAAACCCTAAAGTGAAGCAGGCCGTACTGGCTGAAACTGAAAAGCAGTTGAAAGACGGCGCTGTGTTAGCATCTAACACTTCAACGATTTCTATTACTCATCTTGCAGAAGCGCTGGAAAAACCGGAAAACTTTGTTGGTATGCACTTCTTTAACCCGGTGCATATGATGCCATTGGTTGAAGTTATCCGTGGTGAAAAGTCTTCCGATGAAGCAGTAGCGACCACTGTGGCTTATGCCAAGAAAATGGGTAAAACCCCGGTTGTTGTTAACGATTGCCCCGGCTTCCTGGTGAACCGCGTGTTGTTCCCTTACTTTGGTGGCTTCGGTATGTTGCTGCGCGACGGTGCCGACTTCCAGAAAGTTGATAAAGTAATGGAGCGTTGGGGTTGGCCGATGGGTCCTGCTTATCTGATGGACGTTGTGGGTATCGACACTGGCGTTCACGCTGCAGGCGTTATGGCCGAAGGCTTCCCTGAGCGCATGAAGTACGACCACAAAGATGCCACTGACGTGATGTTTGAGAACAAGCGTTTCGGTCAGAAAAATGGCGTTGGTTTCTACAAATATGAAACCGATAAAAAAGGCAAGCCCAAGAAAGTGGTTGATGAAACAACTTACGAGCTGCTTAAGCCTGTGGTTGCAGAACCTAAAGAGTTTGAAGATGATGACATCATTGCACGCCTGATGATCCCAATGTGTCTGGAAGTAGTTCGCTGCCTGGAAGACAACATTGTGAGCAACGTGGCTGATGCCGATATGTCTTTAATCTTCGGTGTGGGCTTCCCGCCATTCCGTGGTGGTGCACTTCGTTACATTGATTCAATGGGCACGAAAGCGTTCGTTGAACTTTGCGACAAGTACAAAGATCTTGGTGCGCTTTATGAGCCTACCGAGAAATTGCGTGAAATGGCCGCCAACGGCGAGTCGTTCTACAAGTAACCACGGATAGCTTAGGAGATTAAAAATGAGTTTAAATCCAAGAGACGCAGTTATCGTTGATGCTGTCCGTACTCCAATGGGTAAATCAAGAAATGGTCAGTTCCGCAACGTGCGCGCAGAAAAACTATCTGCAGTATTGATCGAAGGTTTGATGAAGCGTAACCCTAACTGGAATACCGCTGAAACCGAAGATGTTATCTGGGGCTGTGTAAACCAGACTTTGGAACAGGGTATGAATATCGCTCGTAACCTGTCTTTCCTTGCTGATATACCTCGCACCGCAGGTGGTCAAACCATTAACCGGTTGTGTGGTTCTTCCATGCAGGCGTTGCACACTGCGGCACAATCTATCATGACCGGCAACGGTGATGTGTTTGTGATTGGTGGTGTTGAGCACATGGGCCATGTGGCCATGACTCACGGTGTTGATCTGAACCCCGAGATTTCAAAGCACGCTGCGAAAGCCTCTGCAATGATGGGTTTAACCGCTGAAATGTTGGGCCGTATGCACGGTATTAGCCGTCAGCAACAAGATGAATTCGCACTTCGTTCTCACAAGCTGGCGTGGGAAGCGACCCTTGAAGGTCGTTGGAAGAATGAAATCGTTCCTGTTGAAGGTCACAACGCTGATGGTTTCAAAACCCTTTGCGAAATCGACGAAGTTATCCGTCAGGATGCTTCAATCGAAGGCATGAACGCGCTTAAGCCTGTGTTCGATCCAAAAAGTGGTACTGTTACTGCAGGTTCTTCTTCTGCGCTTTCAGATGGTGCATCCGCAATGTTGGTAATGTCTGCTGAGCGCGCCAAAGCGCTGGGCCTCAAGCCTCGTGCGAAAATCCGTTCTATGGCAGTAGCCGGTTGTGATGCAGCGATTATGGGTTACGGTCCGGTACCTGCAACTCAAAAAGCGCTGAAACGTGCTGGTCTTAAGATTGATGACATGGACTATATCGAGCTGAACGAAGCCTTTGCTGCGCAAAGCCTGCCATGTGCTAAAGATCTTAAGCTAATGGATAAGATGGACGAAAAAGTAAACCTGAACGGTGGTGCGATTGCTCTTGGCCACCCACTGGGATGCTCTGGTTCACGTATCACCGGTACCTTGCTTAATATCATGGAAGCGAAAGACGGTACTTTAGGCTTAGCCACCATGTGTATCGGCCTTGGTCAAGGTATTGCGACTGTTATTGAGCGTGTTTAAGCGTTAAATAGTAAATCGTAATGAAAAAAACCCGGCTCGTAAGAGGCGGGTTTTTTTCTGATCGAAGCGTTATGCTGACCAAAGACATAAAGTTAAGGCTCAATGCTAAGGAAGATATGTAATGGATTCTCTTGAATTGAAAATTCCGCCGGTGGCTCAAGCCATAATCATTGGGGCTTTAATGGTCATTGCTGCAAAGTTTCTTCCCAGGATCGACATTAACCCGGTGTTTCAATGGGTGTCGATAGCGTTGCTGCTTTTGGTGGGTATGTATTTTGGTGTTGCTGGTATTGTTGAATTTCGCAGGCAAAAAACCACGGTCGATCCCAGATACCCGGGTAATGCGTCTGAACTGGTCGATACCGGTATTTACAGGCTATCGCGCAACCCTATGTATGTAGGTATTGCGCTGTTGCTGGTGGCAATCGTTTTATACTTTCGTTCCCCGTTTTTGCTGCTGGGTGTGGTCGCATTTGTGGCTTACATGACCCGGTTTCAAATAATGCCCGAAGAAGCTCACCTGTCTAAGGCTTTTGGTGCGACATATGACGACTACAAAAGCAGGGTGCGACGCTGGTTATAACGCAACCTCATCCTGCTTGCGCTATTCAAGCAAAGTTATTTTTCGAGCGATAGCGAATCAATTTGCATCAGGGTGTTATACGCAGTATCCCGCTTATGCAGCATTTTTCTCAGCTTTTTAAGGGTGCGATAGGGCACATCTTCTGCAACACGGTTAACGACAAAGGTCGGTATATCACCTTCCGGGCTGGCCAGGCCGAAATATTCAACTTCTATCTGCTGGTTGCCTATATCGGTGAATTTCCAATGGCCGTTATACTCCCCGCGAATGTGGTTATCATCAGGCGGTATTTTATCGCTTTTATCGATGATATCGACCATAACTACCTTGTCTGATTCACGCCGAAACTGTTGGAGAACAACCAGATCCCGATGACCAATAATCAGAGGGAACGGGGATTTGTTCTTCATATGGATAATGCGGCTTGCTTCGTCAGGCTCTTCTATAACCCTTGGGTTACTACATGTTTCCAGCCATTTCTCCATGCTGTTTATATCTCGCATAAGATTTACTAAGCTGCGAATATTTGTATTTAAAACGGTAACGGCACGAAAAGAATGCAATGAAGAATTTTTTAATTTAGTGACGTAAACTTTGATATTTTGTTTGTTTACTCTTAACTTCCAGCCGTCATCAGCAAGTGC
>PDSR01000079.1 GCA_002748575.1 Gammaproteobacteria bacterium | reverse complement strand
GATACTCCTGGAAGGTAGTGGAGCCAATGCATTTTATCTCGCCAGAGGCCAGCAACGGTTTAAGCAGATTAGATGCATCCATCACGCCACCGGAAGCTGCGCCGGCACCAATAATGGTATGTATTTCATCAATGAATAAAATGGAATGTTCTTCGTTTTTCAGTTCAGCCAATAACGCCTTGAAACGCTTCTCGAAATCACCGCGGTATTTGGTGCCGGCCAGTAGAGCGCCCAGGTCAAGCGAATAAACAGTGCTTTGTGCAATCGCTTCCGGCACACTGTTTTCTACAATGAGCTTGGCCAGGCCTTCAGCAATGGCAGTTTTACCCACCCCCGGCTCACCCACCAGCAGTGGATTGTTTTTTCTGCGACGGCAAAGAATCTGCACCGTGCGTTCCACTTCTTCACTGCGACCCACTAATGGATCAATACGGCCAACTTTGGCCTGTTCATTCAAATTATTAGCATAAGTCTGCAACGGGCTTTTACCCGCAGACTCCACGGGTGCATCTTCTTCAAGCATTTCCTGATGGGGTTGCTGATGAGAAGCAATGCCTTCATCTTCGTCTATTTTGGAAATTCCATGAGCAATGTAATTAACCACATCAATGCGTGCAATGCTTTGTTTCTTCAAGAAGTAAACAGCCTGACTTTCCTGTTCGCTGAATATAGCAACCAGTACATTGGCTCCCGTCACCTCTTTTTTACCCGATGACTGCACATGAAACACCGCCCGTTGCAGCACCCGTTGAAAACCAAGGGTAGGCTGAGTCTCCCGCTCTGAATCTGAACTGGGAATCAGGGGCGTGGTTTCATCTACAAAATTTAAAAGATCCTGACGTATCTCTTCCAAATTTGTACCACATGCTTTCAGGACTGTTGAAGCTGACTCATTATCGAGCAGCGCCAATAACAAATGCTCAACCGTCATGTATTCATGACGTTTGGCACGTGCATCTCTAAATGCCAGATTAAGAGTAACTTCCAGGTCTTTGCTCAACATCGTCTCAAACCTTCCAAATATCGATCCATTATCGTTTTAGGGGCGATTTAAAGTTTTTCAACCTCACACATCAATGGGTGCTGGTTTTCTCTTGCGTACTGAACCACCTGAAGAGCTTTGGTTTCAGCGACGTCTTTGGTAAATACCCCACAAGGGGCTTTCCCTTGTGTATGTACCGTTAGCATTATTTGCGTTGCTTTTTCTCGATTCATAGAGAAAAACGTCTGCAAAACATCGACCACAAATTCCATTGGGGTGTAATCATCATCAAGCATGACAATTTGGAACATCGGTGGCGGTGCCAGATCCGCTTTAGCTTCTTCAACAACTGCTACACCGTCGTGATCAACATCGGGAGAGTCGTTTTCACTCCCCATATTGATTAATGTTAGATTAACTTTCATGGTTTTACTCATAACCAGAGTTCATAAAATTACTTTTACACAGATAATCCGCAAATAATAGAAAAAAATATCCGGTTTCCAGCGACTTAAAAATACTAAAAAGCCTTGACTAATCAAGTTCAATAGCAGACATTCTGTCTAAGCGGGCTTGGTTTTATGCGGCTCCTGTTCAGGTATTTTGCATGTTATGCAAGTGGGTATTTTAAGGTGACTGCGAACTGACTGTCACCCGGCACTTCACTTAAAATCAAAATGAACCTGCAAAGCTGCCGGATAGAATCGCAGATTCGCCATAAAAATGACAAATACACAAAATAAAAACGATCAAAATAACAACAATCAGGCTACCAGTCTTCCATTAGGTAGTCCCAAAAGAAGGACTTGAAGTTATGGCATCCGGGAAAGTGAAATGGTTTAACAACGCTAAAGGTTATGGCTTTATTCGCCCAGACGCAGGAGGCGACGACCTGTTCGTACACTACTCATACATTTGCATGGACGGATATAAAAGTCTGAAAGCTGGCCAGTCTGTTACTTACGACGTGCGCGAAGCACCCAAGGGGTTACATGCTGTTAATATCGGTCTTATCGATGATGTGATTACTGATTCCCAGCCGCAAGCCAGCACTCAACAACCAGAACTGGAATCTGATTACAGCGATCATTTTGCTGTTGAAGAGCATTCTCTTCAAAAACAAACAGCTTAAGCTCCGGCTTTAGCAACTTCTATTTTCAACGGGCAGCCCCCTTTTTCAGGCTGTCCGTTAATATATTTTGCGGCCTTTTAATAAAAGCTGCTAGTATTCGGCGTGCTTGCATGCCGAGTGCGTCCGATTATCATAACTCATGGCTAAAATTATTCTTCTCAACAAGCCGTTCCAGGTGTTGTGCCAGTTCTCGCACCATGAACAAAAAACCACTCTGAAGCCTTTTGTGCCTGTGAAAGGATTCTACCCTTGCGGCAGGTTGGATTATGACTCTGAAGGCCTTCTGGTTTTATCGGATGACGGTACCCTGCAATCTATCATTGCTCACCCGAAGCACAAAATGGAAAAAACCTATTGGGCGCAGGTTGAAGGCAGTGTTGCTCCAACCGCGATAGCCCAGCTTGAGCAAGGCCTGGAACTGAAAGACGGAAAAACCAGGCCGGCCCGCGCCAGAATTATTGCCGAGCCAGCTGGCTTGTGGCAGCGCCAGCCGCCCATCCGGGAACGCAGGCATATTCCTACCACCTGGATAGAACTAACCATCAGCGAAGGAAAAAATCGCCAGGTAAGACGTATGACAGCAGCAACCGGCCATCCTACGCTGCGCCTGATTCGAACCCGGGTTGGCCCCTGGCAACTGAACGACTTGCCACCCGGTCAGTGGCGCTATGCAGACATTGGGGATGAACTCGAACGCAAGCGAAAAGCATTCACCAACGCTCGCGGGCGACGGCGTCGCTCTTTTTAGCCTCTACCCAGTAATCACCCTTTTCTGATAGTTCTTTTTTCCAGAAAGGCGCGTCTGTTTTCAGAAAATCCATAATAAATTCGCACGCTGCAAATGCACTTTTGCGATGCTGGCTGGCAACCGAAACATGCACAATCACTTCACTATTAGCAATTATACCAACACGATGGGCAACACCTACGGCAAGAATTTCCCAGCGATCAGCGGCTTCTTTAACAATGGTGGATAACGCTTTTTCAGTCATACCAGGGTAATGCTCTATCTCAAGACCCTTGATAGCGCCGTTCTCATTAAAATCCCTGACCAGCCCGCTAAAACTGACAACAGCCCCGATTTTTGAAGATGATTGTGCCACCTTTGCGTCCAATAAGGCGGTATCCAAACACTCTTGTTGAATGTTGATAAAAACCTGCAAGCACTAGCCCCCCGTTACCGGAGGAAATAGCGCAATCTCGTCGCCATCAGACACGGTGCTATCAAAGTGGGCCATTTCCTGATTCAGTGCCGCTAATACCTTTCTACTTTTAATAACCACCGCCCAACACGGGTTTTGTTGGCAAAGCTTGTCGATAACAGCTGCTATATCGTTATGCTCACCTTTGATGGCGACCTGAATACGATCAACACCAACGGCTTCGCGGATACTGGCAAAAAACAGCACATTAACTTGCACAGCGGCCACCGTCAGCCCTGGTCAAAGTGCCAGTCTCCACTCTTGCCACCTGTTTTCTCCACCAGCCGAACCTGTGAAATCACTATGCCCTTATCAACAGCTTTGCACATATCATAAAGTGTCAGTGCAGCCACAGAAACCGCAGTTAATGCCTCCATTTCAACACCGGTTTTACCACTGAGCTTGCAGATCGCTTCGATTCTCACCCGGGATTCTGCTTGTTCTGCCACCAGGTTCACTTTCACAGAAGTTAACATGAGAGGATGGCAAAGCGGGATAAGATCAGATGTTTTTTTTGCTGCCTGAATGCCGGCAATACGTGCCACGGCAAACACATCACCTTTATCGTGCCTGCCCTCGATAATCATTGCCAATGTCTCGGGCATCATACTTACCAGAGCTTCTGCCCTTGCCACCCTAACGCTTTCTGCTTTGCCGGAAACATCCACCATTTTAACGGCCCCTGAGCCATCCAGATGGGTAAACTGCGACATTGCAAGCTCCTGTTAATCATTATCCGAAGCCAGCTATTATGCCACTAATCCTGCACAATAGTTGGGCCAAAGCGCAATTTTCGGTACAATCCACGCCTTTCCTATTCCCCTGCATAAATTTCATTAAACACACAAGGTATACCCTGCATGACCTGGAAGCCCAATGCCACAGTCGCAGTGATTGTTGAACAGGACAATAAATTCCTGCTTGTCGAAGAATTCAGTCATGAAAAGCTGGTGATTAATCAGCCAGCCGGACATATCGAGGCCAATGAAACCATTCTGGAGGCAGTTATTCGAGAGACACTGGAAGAAACCGGATATCGAGTAGCGCCCCAGCACTTAACAGGGTTTTATACCTATACCTCGCCCAACAATGGTATTACCTATTATCGATTCTGCTTTAGTGCCACCATCGTTGAAAAACTGGAAAATCCGCGTATCGATCCGGATATAGAAAATATTGTGTGGTTAACGCGTGATGAACTCCAACAGGCAGAATCCAGGCATCGCAGCCCCTTGGTTATGCGCTGCATTGATGATTATTTGGCCGGAAAGCGTTATCCCCTGGATCTGATTTACGAGCACCCGGCGTCAGAATGAAACAGCCTAAAGAAAAAGTCATTATCGGCATGTCCGGTGGCGTGGATTCTTCTGTGAGCGCCCTTTTGTTGCAGCAGCAAGGCTATGACGTGGAAGGTTTGTTCATGAAAAACTGGGAGGAAGATGACGGCACCGAATATTGTACCGCCATCACCGACCTGGCAGATGCCCAGGCAGTAGCCGATCAACTGGGTATTAAACTGCATACTGCTAATTTCGCAGCAGAATACTGGGATAATGTATTTGAATTATTCTTAACCGAGTACAAAGCCGGACGCACCCCCAACCCTGATATTCTCTGTAATAAAGAAATCAAATTTAAAGCCTTTTTGGATTACGCCATTGAACTGGGTGCCGATTATATCGCCACCGGGCACTACGCTCGCCGCAGCGTCACACAAACCAGCAACCAGGGTAGTTACGCAAATCTGATTAAGGGTTTAGACCACAACAAAGATCAAAGCTATTTTCTGCATGCGGTTACCGGTGATCGTATTGCTAAAACACTGTTCCCCCTGGGTGATATGGAAAAACCCGCCGTTAGAGAATTAGCGAGAAAACATGGTTTTATAAACCACGATAAAAAAGACAGCACGGGTATTTGTTTTATCGGTGAGCGCCGTTTTAAAGACTTTTTAGAACAATACATTCCGGCACAGCCCGGCGATATGATTGATCAGCAGGGAAAAGTTATTGGCAGACACAGCGGCCTGATGTTTTATACCATTGGCCAGCGCCAGGGTTTAGGTATTGGCGGGCTGAGTGACTCCAACGATGAACCCTGGTATGTGCTACAAATAGACCTGGAAAACAACCGGCTGCTGGTGGGGCAAGGTAACAATAATCCGTTACTGTTCAGTGGCGCACTAACCACCAGTCATATCCACTGGATTAGCGATCAGCCCCCTGCCTTTCCCTTTAAGTGCAAGGCAAAAACCCGTTATCGCCAGCCCGATCAGCACTGTGAGATTATAGCGACTGATAACGAATATAAAGTGGTTTTTGCAGAACCTCAACGAGCAGTTACCCCCGGGCAGTACGTTGTTTTTTACGACAACGACATTTGTCTGGGGGGCGGTGTTATTGAAGCAACATCGCCTGAATTAAAGGAGTCAGGGTGTGAGTAATCGTATTGAAGAACGAACAATGGCGCTGGCTGGCTTATTTCAATCTGCTGCTATTGTGCAGCAGATTGCACGTACAGGCGAAGCGCCCAAAGAGGCGATGCATACCTCTTTAAAAAGCGTGTTCGAATTAGATCCCCCATCCACTGAAGCTGTTTATGGGGAAATCGGCCAACTGAAATTTGGCCTTGATGTAATAGAGTCGTTACTGGCAAAGAAAGAAACAGCTCGTTATGCCGATTCATTTCGATATGCCGTTGGTCTGATTCATATTGAAAAACAACTGAGGAACAGTCCAGATCTGCTATCGATCATTCGATCAAGACTGGAGCAAACACAGCACTCGTTAAGCCATTTCGATAACGATTTAATGCACCCCAGTGTCGTCGCCAAACTGGCAGCAATATATGTAGATACCCTGGGCACATTTAATTACCGCATTCAGGTAAAAGGTGATCCCCGGTTTTTACAGCAAGACGACATAGCCAATAAAATCAGGGCATCTTTTCTTGCGGGCGTACGCTCAGTCATGCTCTGGCGCCAGCTTGGCGGCAGCCGCTTACAGTTTCTTTTAGGGAAACGAAAAACACTGAACACACTCATATCGTTACAAGAACGAGCGCAGCTATACCATTAAACTGCGCCACCAATAAACCGTTAACGAATATGACTTTAACCAACACCTTAAAAATTAACGACCTAATTTAATATTCCACTTATATCATAAGGAGCATTTCATGGAGCTCAGTTCTCTTACCGCCATTTCCCCTATTGATGGGCGTTATGGCTCTAAGACAAAATCACTGCGTAGTATTTTCAGTGAATTCGGGTTAATTCGATTCCGTGTATTGGTGGAAGTGCGTTGGCTACAACAACTTGCCAATAACCCGGGCATTATAGAAGTGCCAGAGTTCTCTGAAGAAGCCAACGAAATTTTAAATCATATCGTTGATAATTTTTCTGAAGCCGACGCCCAGGCCATCAAAGATATTGAAAAAACCACTAACCACGATGTAAAAGCCGTTGAGTATTTCTTAAAACAGCAGATTGCCTCTAACGCAGAATTACATGCTGCAACAGAGTTTATTCACTTTGCCTGTACATCCGAAGATATTAATAACTTGTCTCATGGGTTAATGATCAAAACGGGTTTGGCAGAAGTCATTTTACCCACGCTCAATCAGGTGCTTGAATCACTCAAAGCCCTTGCCCGAGATTATGCCGATATTTCCATGCTGAGCCGCACCCACGGCCAAACTGCATCGCCATCGACCATGGGCAAGGAAATGGCCAATGTTGCTTACCGGCTGGAACGTCAGATCAAGCAACTGGAGCAGGTAGAGATTCTGGGAAAAATCAACGGTGCTGTGGGTAATTATAATGCCCATCTTAGTGCCTACCCGAAAGTGGACTGGGTGAATCATGCCCAAACCTTTATTACGGGCCTGGGCCTTGCCTGGAACCCCTTCACCACACAAATCG
>PDSR01000081.1 GCA_002748575.1 Gammaproteobacteria bacterium | reverse complement strand
GACTCAACCATTAATACCGCACCTTCAGTACCAGCGACCACAAGATCCAGTGCTGAATTTTCAAGCGCTGTATAATCCGGGTTAAGCACATACATACCATCAACAAAACCAACTCGTGCTGCGCCAATCGGTCCGTTAAACGGAATACCCGAAATAGCCAGGGCAGCAGAAGTCCCCAGCAAAGCAGCGATATCAGGATCGGTTTGCTTGTCGGTAGACATAACGGTTGCCATCACCTGCACTTCGTTAAGAAAGCCATCTGGAAAAAGTGGGCGAATAGGACGGTCAATCAAACGACAAGTCAGTGTTTCTTTTTCTGAAGGGCGGCCTTCACGCTTTAAGAATCCACCAGGTATACGGCCTGCCGCATAGGTTTTTTCCTGATAGTTAACCGTTAAGGGAAAGAAACCCCGACCAGGTTCTGCTTCTTTTTTACCAACTACCGTTACTAATACTGAAGCTTCGCCAGATGTCACCATAACAGCCGCGGTTGCCTGACGAGCGATCTTTCCTGTTTCCAATACAAAAGTTTGATCGCCGTATTGAAATTCTTTTTTTACCACTTTAAACATATTCACCTTCCAATCAGCCAATGCCCATCATTGGCTATTTCTTTTCTATTATGATTACTTAAAACTATTGCTACTTAATTTATTACTACTACTTAATTTGTTACTTAAGGGCTTTTATTTAACAACAATTATAAAAAAGCAAAATACAAAAAAGCGCGGCACTCATTGAGTACCGCGCTTTTTACGAGCCAACAGATTGTTCGCACATTTCAGAGGCAAATATTGTTGAATACAAACTCTGCTTTTCCTGATGCGAGCGAACAATCCAGTAAAACTCAATTAGCGACGCAAGCCAAGCTTGGCGATCAACGCATTATAACGATCAAAGTCTTTACGCTTTAAATAATCAAGCAATTTACGGCGCTGGTTAACCATGCGAATCAGGCCACGACGAGAGTGATGATCCTGCTTGTTTGCTTTAAAGTGACCTTGAAGCTGGTTGATACGATTAGTTAACAACGCAACTTGAACCTCTGGTGAACCCGTGTCATCGTCAGAGCGTTTAAATTCTGCAACGATGCTTGCTTTTTGTTCAGCCGTTAAAGACATGCTTTTCTCCAATTACAAATATGCTTTACATTACAGAGGCGGTTCCACGCATATTTACAGAACCGGCCTCACCGCTTTTACCCTTAGCCACAACCATACTTCAATCAATAACCATCAATCGACAGCAGCTAAGAGGTGTTAATTAAGCGCCGTGGAGCTACCTGACCATTGTCACGTATTTCCCCAACACCCAAAAAATCTCCATTATCCTGAAACAGACTAACCCAACCTTCGCTGGGTGCCTGCGGTACTTGCACCGCCTGCCCCTGTTTGAGGTAAAACGCCATTAGATCCGTTAACTGTAGCTCAGGTAATCCACTAATGGCTGCTGATACTGGCATTAACAGTTTATCCAGCGCAGCGCGGCCGCCATTATCCATGAATTTCGCCAATTCTTCCACGGTTATCGCGTCTTTTTCTAAGAATGGCCCGGATTCGGTACGGTGCAGACTGGTAACAAAGGCCAGATTATCCAGAGCAAAACCAATATCTTCCACCAGATTGCGAATATAAGTGCCTTTGGAGCACTTCACATCAAGGGTAAACGTTTCACCATCGAACGCCACCAGATCCAGCTGATGAATGTTGATTTTGCGTGCCTTGCGCTCTACTTCAACGCCCTGTCGCGCCAATTTGTAAAGTGGCTGACCATTATGCTTTATCGCAGAATACATGGAGGGCACCTGCTCAATATCGCCCTCGAACTGCGACAATACTGATAGCAGCTGTTCACTGCTGATACCTTCTACAGCACAGGTGTTGACGACCTCACCCGCGGCATCACCACTGGCGGTTTGCGTACCGAGCTTGCCGGTTACCCGATAAGCTTTATCGGCATCCAGCAAAAACTGGGAAAACTTGGTGGCTTCGCCCATACATATGGGTAAAACACCGGTAGCCAGTGGGTCCAGGCTTCCCGTGTGGCCAGCCTTGGCAGCGCCGAACATGCGCTTTACACGCTGCAACGCAGCATTTGAAGTCACTTCCAGCCCTTTATTAAGAACCAGAATACCGCTGACATTTCTGCCCTTTTTGCTACCGCGCCTTGCCACTGAAATTAATCCTGCTGATCTTCGTTTTGATCCAGGCTGTCACCTGAAGAATCATGGCGAGACTGATCCTGCTTAACCGCCTTGTCAATTAATGCGGAAATACGGGGCGCTTCAATCATGGTGGAATCATAATGAAAGCGCAGCCTGGGCATAACACGCAGCTTGATACTTTTCGCCAGGCAGGAGCGCAAAAAGCCGGAAGCATTTTCCAGCACAGACAAGGCCTCGGTTGCTTCTTCCACAGAATCTTTGTTCATAAACGAGACATAAACATCCGCGAAAGATAAATCCCTGCTCACCTTAACACTGGATACTGTTGCCATGCCTACACGGGGATCTTTTATTTCACGCTGCAACAGCAAAGCCAGATCCTTCTGGATCTGGTCTGCTATTCGATCAGTGCGATTAAAGCCTCTGGGACTGTGTTTCAATGGATGCTACCTATCAGTGGAGCTTGCCTAAATGGTTCGAGCCACTTTAGTCACGCTGAAGACTTCAATCTTATCGCCTGGCTTAACGTCGTTGTAGCTCTTAACCGCAATACCACATTCGATACCGGCACTGACTTCGTTAACGTCGTCTTTAAAGCGGCGCAGTGATTCAAGCTCACCTTCGTAGATAACAATATCATCACGCAACACCCGTATCGGCTTGTTACGGAATACCGAGCCTTCAACCACCTTACAACCGGCAACCGCACCAAATTTGGAAGAGCGGAACACATCGCGAACTTCGGCAATACCGATAATCTCTTCGCGCAGTTCTGGCTCCAACAGCCCCGACATCGCCTTTTTAAGATCGTCAATAATGTCGTAGATAACACTGTAATAACGCAGATCCACACCTTCTTCCTGGCACAGTTTCTTCGCTGCGTTATCAGCACGTACATTAAAGCCAATAATGGCGGCACCGGACGTTAACGCCAGGTTAACGTCTGACTCGTTAATGGCACCCACATTGGCAGATACGATATTACATTTAACTTCTTTGGTAGACAGTTCGCCCAGCGCACCCACCAATGCTTCCAGTGAACCACGAACGTCTGTCTTTAACACGATATTAACATTGGCCTGACTTGCAGCGCCCATGTTTTCAAACATGTTCTCAAGCTTGGCGGCCTGCTGACGGGCAAGGCGCTTATCACGGGTCTTAGTATGGCGAAATTCTGCCACTTCACGGGCTTTACGCTCATCGGGCACTACCAGAAATTCTTCACCCGCTTCAGGGGCACCGGCCAAACCTAAAATTTCCACAGGAATAGAAGGACCTGCACTTTTTACCGGCTTGCCATTTTCATCCAGCATGGCACGCACACGGCCAAAGTGCTCGCCTGCCAGTACCATATCTCCCGGCTGCAAACTGCCGGACTGAACCAGCAGGCTGGCAACCACACCGCGACCTTTATCAAGGCGCGATTCAATCACCACACCACGAGCAGGACCAGTTGGTACAGCTTTAAGCTCCAGCAGCTCGGCCTGAAGCAATACAGCCTCAAGCAACTCATCAATACCCTGACCAGTAATAGCTGAAACGTGAATAAACTGGGTATCGCCACCCCATTCTTCAGGGATAACTTCTTTGGCCGACAAATCGTTTTTAACACGATCAGGGTCAGCCTCTTCTTTATCAATTTTATTAACCGCAATAATAATCGGCACACCGGCTGCGCGGGCGTGATCAATGGCCTCTGCCGTCTGTGGCATCATGCCATCGTCGGCAGCCACCACGATAATAACGATATCGGTACACTGCGCACCACGGGCTCGCATTGCAGTAAAGGCGGCGTGGCCTGGTGTATCCAGAAAGGAAATCGTACCCTGCTCGGTTTTAACATTGTAAGCACCAATATGCTGGGTAATACCACCTGCTTCACCGGCAGCAACCCGGCTACGACGAATGCTGTCGAGCAATGATGTTTTACCATGGTCAACATGGCCCATAATGGTAACTACCGGCGCTCTTGGCGCAGGCTCACCTTCGGTTTCCTGTTTTTGATCCAGCGCTTCTACCAGATCATCTTCCAGTGCATCTTCATTGTGTTGGATAGCTTTATGCCCCATTTCTTCAACCACAAGGGTTGCGGTATCACGGTCAATCACCTGATTTATGGTGGCCATAACACCCATTTTGAACAGAATTTTTACAACTTCAGAACCCTTGATAGACATTTGCTGGGCAAGATCGCCAACACTGATAGTTTCAGGAACAACCACTTCGTAAACAATGGGTCCTGTAGGGGTTTGGAACTTGTGCTCACTGCTCAAGGAAGTCTGTAAGGCACCCTTCTTAACGGTTTTTGCTTCAATGGTTTGACGCTTACGTGATTTACGACCACTACGACGTGATTTTTTCTCTTCTTCGTTATAGCCTTCTTCCGTCGCACGCTTAACAATAGAATCTTTTTCTTCTTCCACTTCAGTTGAGCGGTCGTCTTCTTTACGGTTTTCCAGCTCTTTGGCAATACGCTGCGCTTCTTCCAGGGTTTTCCTGGCAAGCTCTTCTTCAGCTTTTTTCAGCACATCCGCTTTTTTCTTATTCTCTTCTCGCTTGGCCAGCTCTTCCTGCTTTTTCTTTTCAGCATTGGCTTTTTGCTCGGCTGCAATTTCTTCTGCTGATTTCTTGTGTACGTCTTTTGGTACTTTAATATCAGCTTTTTTGGCCGGTTCAGGAGCTGCCTTGGCTGCTTTAGGCGCTTGAGACGTTTCGGCCACTGGCTCTTCTTTGGCCTTGGCTTTTTCTGCTTCTTCCCTGGCTTTTTGCTCTGCGGCCTCCTGAGCTGCTTTGGCTGCCGCCTCTTCTGCCAGCCTGGCTTCTTCAGCGGCTTTTGCTTCTTCCGCTGCCTTGTTTTCTTCAGCTTCAACTTCGCTGCGCTTCATGTAAGTACGTTTTTTACGCACTTCTACATTAACTGTTTTGCTGCGCCCCGAAGAACCGCTGACTTTCAGCTTGCTGACGCTCTTACGCTTTAAAGTGATTTTTTTGGGCTCTGCGGCCTTTTCACCATGGGACTTTTTCAAATGCGATAACAGCTGTTGTTTCTCGGTATCAGAAACATTCTGTTCAGCTTCGGCATGAGAAAGCCCAGCATCACGCATCTGCTGCAATAATGTCTCTACAGGTATGCCAACCACTTCTGCAAGTTGGGCTACGGTGACTTCTGCCATACTATGCTTTTCTCACTCCCATCATATCCGCGCTGCCGCTATTATTTAGCGTATAAATCAATACTTCATTGAGCTATATCTATTGGTTTGTGTCTTGTTCTGCAAACCAGGGGGCGCGTGCTGTCATAATTAATTCAGCGGCTTTTTCTTCATCAAGCTCTTCGATACCAACAATATCGTCTACCGACTGCTCTGCCAGATCTTCCATGGTGGTAATACCTTTTTTGGCCAATGCAAATGCCAGGTTGCGTTCCATACCATCCATTTCCAACAGGTCATCCGCCGGAGCCTGATCACCTTCTAACTGTTCCTCATTCACCAATGCTTTAGTCAACAGTGCGTCTTTCGCCCGACTACGCAATTCATGAACAAGTTCTTCATCCAATTCTTCTATGGCCAGCATCTCATCCAGTGGCACATAGGCAATTTCTTCTACTGTGGTAAAACCTTCTTCCACCAGCAAGGCGGCAAAATCTTCATCAACATCAAGATCTTCCATAAAGGCTTCAACGAAAGCACCGGCTTCTTCCTGCTGTTTCTGTTCTGCATCGCCGACGGTCATCACATTGAGTTCCCAGCCGGTCAACTCACTGGCCAGGCGAATGTTTTGGCCGTTACGACCAATGGCCTGCGCCAACTGATCTTCTTCAACGGCAATATCCATGGATTCGCTTTCTTCATCAACCACAATGGAAGCCACTTCCGCCGGAGACATGGCATTAATAACATACTGTGCCGGATTATCATCCCAAAGCACAATATCAACACGCTCGGTTCCCAGTTCGTTGGAGACCGCCTGCACTCGGGCACCGCGCATACCAACGCAGGCTCCTACAGGATCTATGCGCTGATCATTGGTTTTAACCGCAATTTTTGCCCGAGAACCAGGGTCACGCGCAGCACCTTTAAGATCAATCAGATCTTCACCAATTTCCGGAACTTCAATTTTAAACAGCTCAACCAACATTTCCGGGCGGGTACGGCTCACCAGCAACTGCGGGCCACGATTTTCGGTATTAACACCGAACAAGACTGCACGCACACGATCACCAACACGCACTGTTTCGCGAGGAATCATTTCATCTCGCGCCAGCAATGCCTCGGCATTGGCACCAAGGTCAAGAATAATATTATCGCGGGTTACTTTTTTAACCGTTCCGTTAACCAATTCACCAATACGATCTGCATAGGCGTCAATAATCTGGGCACGTTCTGCTTCACGCACTTTTTGCACAATCACCTGCTTGGCAGTTTGCGCGGCAATGCGACCAAACCCGATGGACTCGATTGGCTCATCATAAATATCGCCAATTTCCAGATTTGAATCGAATTCCTTGCCTTCTTCCAACGTTAAGTGTCGGCCTGGAAATTCGAAGTCTTCATCTGCCACCACCTTCCAGCGACGAAATGTTTCGTAACTACCATCAACACGATCAATGTTAACAACCACTTCTACATCATCGTTGGGAAAACGTTTTTTGGTGGCTGTTGCCAGCGCAATTTCAACGGCTTCAAAGATAATTTCTTTGTCTACGCCTTTTTCGTTTGAAACGGCATCTGCAACCAGAAGAATTTCTTTACTCATTTCCTTGCCTCACCTTGAGACCGCAACATCAGTTTAATAGTCAATAATTTAATAGTTAATTCTAATCAAAAGAAGGAACCAGATTAGCTTTATCAACCTGAGAGATACTGACATCCCAGGATTCCTCACCCAAAGAAAAAGTCAGAGTGTTATCCTCGGCTTTCTCCAGCCTGGCGGTAAACTTTCTTTTTCCAGCCACCGCCATTTTTAATCTGACTTGAATTTCCTCGCCAACAAATCTCGCAAACTGGTCAAATGTAAATAACGGACGATCCAGGCCAGGCGATGAAACTTCAAGACTGTATTCGGTTTTAATCGGATCTTCGACATCAAGCACAGCGCTCACCTGATGGCTTGCAGCTTCGCAATCATCCAGATTTACACCATCTTCAGAATCAATAAACAAGCGTAGAATGGAATGCTTTCCCTGAGAGATAAACTCAACCCCCCACAGCTCGCACCCAACCGCCTCTACAGCAGGGGCCAACATTTCCTGTAATGCTTCTGTACGCTTATTTCCGCTCATTGATTCCAGTTCTGAAACAGCTGAAAATCCAAGTAGTCTGAATAAAACAGCCAGAGTTAAATACAACCCCAATTCCACACGTTCAGGGCTCTACACAAACAAAAAGTGGGCACAAAGGCCCACTTTTTACAACTTACAATCATAGAATGTATACAATATACATCAACCTGCAAACAGGCTTCTATGGCCTGCTTTATTCCCTGCCATTTACTACTACGCAGGCAACAAGTGTTCGAGGCGGCGGATTATACCCTTACTCACCGGCGAACATCAATGGGCATTCCATGAATTCGGCAAGAAATACCATAAAGGAACAAACTATAACCAATACACGACGCGTTTTTTGGGTATAATGCCGCGCCCTTGAGAGAGAACCCGCTGCTCGCAGCCCTTTTTATTTGGTGATAAGCAATCATGACCATACAGCGCAAAGCCATCGCCCTGATTTCAGGCGGACTGGACTCTCTGCTCGCCGTTAAGGTGGTGCAGGAGCAAGGTATTTATGTGGAAGGCGTTAATTTTTATACCGGCTTTTGCGTGGAAGGCCATACCCACGCGATCCGTAAAAAGGATCAGAAAAAACAAAAGCGCAATAATGCTTTGTGGTCGGCCGAGCAATTAGGCATCAAACTTAATATTGTTGATATTAGCGAAGAATATAAAGACATCGTTATCAACCCGCAGCATGGCTATGGGGCCAACCTGAACCCTTGCCTGGATTGCAAAATTTTTATGGTAGAACAGGCCAATGCCATGCTAAACAAGGCTCGCGAGCTGGCTGACGACGGCGGCTTTGACTTCATTATCACCGGCGAGGTGATTGGCCAGCGCCCCAAATCGCAACGCAAGGAAACCATGCCCATAATCGCCCGTGAGTCCGGGGCCGACGACCGCCTGCTGCGACCACTATGTGCCAAGAACCTGCCTCCCACCCTGCCCGAGCGCGAGGGCTGGGTGAACCGCGATCAGCTTTATGATTTCAGTGGTCGCAATCGCAAACCGCAAATGGCACTGGCGGAAAAATTCGGCTTTGAAGATTTTGCCCAACCAGCCGGCGGCTGCTGTTTCCTGACCGATGAAAATTACTCGAAAAAGCTGGCAGACCTGTGGAATGCCCGCGGCGAAAAAACTTACGAAATCGACGACATTATGCTGCTCAAGCTGGGGCGCCATATTCGCCCTGCCGCCAATTTTAAAATTATTATCAGCCGTGAAGAAGGTGAAAACAATTTTCTGCGGGGCTACAAAAAACGCTTCTACTCTATTCATTGTTTAAGCCATGGCGGCCCACTTGCGCTGGTTGATGGCGAACCCACAGAGGAAGACCTGCTGCTGGCAGCTCGCATTGTTGCCCGTTATGGCAAGGGTAAAATGGCTGCATCGGTTGATATGCAGATTGAAACTAAAGAGGGTGTGTCAAAGGTCACTCAGGTTAAACCGGCTTTACCTAATGAAATCCCCCAAAACTGGTTTGTTTAAACCGGCTTTTAAACAAGGCTCTACGAATAATGAACAAAATAGATCCCAGCGCCACCCTTGATACCAAGGGGCTACTTTGCCCAATGCCGGTGATTAAGACGCAAAATCAGATCAATACCATGCCCCCCGGCAGCATTCTTAAAGTGGAAGCCACTGATCCAGGCGTACTTCACGACATTCCCGCTTGGTGCAGAATCAACGGGCACAAAGTTTTACAACAGTATCAGGAAGATAAAATCTGTTATGTGCTGATCGAAGTGCAAGACAGCTAACGATACACCCGCCTGCCGCCCCGTGCTGACAACGCACCTTATTGGCGCACCCGCAACTATTTTGCACTAAAAAGGTGCACCCAAAGGATCAATTTTCACCCGGCAAACCAAACCTTCATTGCTGTACATTTTTTATGCAACTCTTATTGAGAAAGTTTTCTATATTTTTCAAAGGGTTAAAAAAACAATCAATTTATTTGAGTTATTTTGACTTGAGCCCTTTTCACCAAGATTCTCATGGCATATATTTTGCCTTTTCGTCCGGTACCATGATTATTCGTCTTGGGGCTGGTCAGCCCCTCACACCATAAAATCCGTTTTGGAGGATTAGCAATAATGTCTGAAAAGACTCTTTCACTTATCAAAGAACACAACGTGCGCTGGGTTGACATGCGCTTCACTGACTCTCGCGGTAAAGAGCAGCACGTATCCATCCCGACTTGTGAAGTTGACGCTGGCTTCTTCGAAGATGGCAAAATGTTTGACGGCTCTTCCATCGCGGGTTGGAAAGGCATTAATGAATCTGACATGATCCTGATGCCCGATGACAGCACTGCAGTTATCGACCCCTTTACCGACGAATCAACTCTTAACCTGCGCTGTGACATCGTTGAACCAACCTCAATGCAAGGTTACGAGCGTGACCCACGCTCTGTAGGCCGCCGCGCTGAGGAATACCTGAAATCAACCGGCATTGGTGATTCTGCACTGTTTGGCCCAGAACCCGAATTCTTCGTGTTTGATTCTGTTACCTGGAAAAACGACATGAACGGCTCCATGTACTCGATTCACTCAGAAGAAGCTGCATGGGTTTCTCACGAAGAATTCGACGGCGGCAACATCGGCCACCGCCCCAGTGTTAAAGGCGGTTACTTCCCGGTTCCTCCTGTTGACTCTTTACACGATCTGCGTGCTGCCATGTGTGCTGCAATGGAAGCTATGGGCTTAGTTATTGAAGTTCACCACCACGAGGTAGGTACTGCCGGCCAATGTGAGATCGGTGTTGGCCCTAACACACTGGTGAAAAAAGCCGACGAAGTGCAAATCCTTAAATACTGCGTACACAACGTAGCGCACGCTTACGGCAAAACAGCCACATTCATGCCCAAGCCTGTTGTGGGTGATAACGGTTCCGGTATGCACGTTCACCAGTCTATTTCCAAAGATGGTAACAACGTGTTCGCTGGCGACGAATACGCTGGCCTTTCTAAAGAAGCGCTTTACTACATTGGTGGTATCATCAAGCACGCTCGCGCGATCAATGCTTTCACTAACGCTTCCACCAACTCTTACAAGCGTCTGGTACCTGGCTTTGAAGCTCCGGTTATGTTGGCTTACTCTGCCCGCAACCGCTCTGCTTCTATCCGTATTCCTTTCGTTAACAGCGCCAAAGCTCGTCGCGTAGAAGTTCGCTTCCCCGACCCAACCGGCAACCCATACCTTGGCTTTGCTGCCATGTTGATGGCCGGCCTTGACGGTATCAAGAATAAGATCCACCCTGGCGATGCAGCAGACAAAGACTTATACGATCTGCCTGCTGAAGAAGCTCTGGCGATCCCAACCGTTGCGGCAACTTTTGAAAGTGCATTGGATGCGCTTGAAGCCGATAACGACTTCTTGAAAGAAGGCGGCGTATTTACCGACGACATGATCGACGGTTATGTTGAACTTAAACGTGGTGAAGTTGAGCGCCTGAACATGGCTACTCACCCTGTTGAGTTTGATCTTTACTATTCTTGCTAGATCTTGCCAGTATTTGCCAAGGCCCTGCGATGCAGAGCCTTGGCATACCAAATATTTTTTATCAAATGCTATATACCCATTGATGCTTCATCAAACCTGAATTTCATGGTATAGGCCGCTGCCTTGAGACAGATTACATAATGTTCCTTTCGCTCTTTGAGAGCCCTCAAGAACATTTCACGAGCCTGTTTGGTAATCCATTTTATGGGATCCATTCCAGGCTGTAGTGGTCGAGTCACGTAGTCCATAGCATCTGAGCAAGCAGAAGATTCCGATACCAATTCGTAAGTTAAATTAAACATCCGATCAGTCATGGGCCAACGTCGCGCTTGCGGCCCGTACAATGAAACTAAAAACTCTCGTAAATCTTGCTGTTCATATAAATCCATCTATCTTTCTCCTATATTGTCTAACACATTAGACAATCTGCTTTCATTACCGCGCACCACTATATGATGTATTTTTAACGCCTCAAAAATGTATACATGAGCAGACGATAACTCTGAGTTGTACACCGCAACCAATACAGATTCACCAATATTCTTACGCTTAATATTATTCTTCTTTATTCCAAAAAGCTGGGCTTGCTCTTTTGCCAATACGATCAACCATTGTGGCAGTGTATTTACGTCTTCAATTCCAAAAACAGTACGCAAATAAGTCTGTTCCATACCCGTTAAATCAATTTTTGGATAGATATTTTTTGGATTAACTATCTCATGCATAAACGACCAATCTTTGTACTTTACAATAAGAAAGTTTTCCGAATGAGATATTAATTTTGGGTCACCATAATTAAGTTGGAGCTTGTCTGACAATACCAATGTTTGAGAAAACGCCGCGCCACATAAGAAATAAGAGAGTATTAACAAAATTATTTTTTTCTTCATAAAGTGCACTCTTTGAATATACCAGCCTTCATATTAGACACGTAGGACGAAAGCTTTTTCCACATAATAAAAACAGTTTTGCTGCTAATGTATTACCTGGTGAGATTGCCCGTTTCCAAAAGGGTTTTCTTTAATATATTGCGCGGCGGCCATTATCTGCTCGCTGAATTCACTTTCAATCGCTAACAGTTCCTGCTCGAAACGGCGGCGCTCTTTTTTATCCAGCTCCTGCCATTTACTGTGGGTGGGAATGTGCTGGCTGCGATTGTAAACCTCGAAAATCGCCGCAAAGCGGTGTTTGCTATCGCAATTCAGCGGCAAATTACTTAATAATACCGCCATACGAATACAGGCTTCTGCCACTCTCACCTGCCCTTCCAGCAAGGCAGCTGCAATCACATTCAGGCTTTCGTAAATATGATCCAGGCGTTTGAGTTCGCTTTCCTGGGCTTCTTTTTGTTGTTGCTGTAACTGGGCTTCTGCTTTCCAGACTTTTTGCCACAAATACCAGGCCACCGCCGCAAGCACAGCAATAATTAAAACACCAACAACACTCAACAGCACAACCATTCGTCTATGGCTCCTTTTGACTTTTTCCCGGCCTTTTTCAAGCCTGCTATTGTTTAAACCTTAACGACCTGTACCCGTTGCTAACAACTGCTGTACCAGCGCAACCCAATAACTGGCACCGTAAACGGCAGCATCATCATTAAAATCATATTCAGGATGATGAATCATACAGCCGCCTTCGCCATCGCCGTTACCCAGAAAAATATAAGCACCGGCTTTTTTCTCCAGAAAAAATGCAAAATCTTCCGAACCGCAAATAGGCTGCATTTGCGGTTCCACCTGCTCAACACCTGCTATTGAACGGGCAACACTCACAGCTTTTTCTGTCGCGTTGTTATCATTCACCAAAGCAATAAAGTTTTCGTTAACATCAATATCTATGTTGGCGTTATAAGCTTTGCCGATACCTTCCGCCAGCTCATACAAGCGTTGCTTGATGGTTGCGCCAACGTCTTTTTCGAAATATCGAATGCCGCCCGATAAAGTCACTTCATTGGGAATCACATTGTAAGCATCGCCCCCATGGATTTTGGTAATGCTGATAACCCCTGTTTTTAACGGGTCAATGTTACGGCTGATCACAGTTTGAATATTTTGCATCAGCGCAGCAGCTACCACCACCGGATCGACACAATGCTGCGGTATGGCACCATGACCACCAACACCCCTGACGTTAATATCAAAAGTGGCAAAGGCTGCCATCATTGGCCCCGGGGTAATGGCAAAGGAGCCGACAGGAATACTGGGGAAATTATGCAAACCGTAAATTTCATCCATGGGAAAGCGCTCGAACAGGCCATCTTCCATCATTGCCAGTGCGCCGCCCAAACCTTCTTCCGCAGGCTGAAACACAAAATAAACAGTGCCATCAAAATTGCGATTTTCCGCCAGGTGTTTCGCCGCACCTAACAGCATGGTGGTGTGGCCATCATGGCCGCAACCATGAAACACGCCATCAACCGTCGATTTGTGAGGGAACTCGTTTAGTTCCTGCATGGGCAATGCATCCATATCGGCTCTTAAACCAATAGCGCGTTGACTGCTCCCGTTGGTTAACTTACCCACTACCCCGGTGCCACCAATTCCGGTTTCAATTTCAATGCCCCATTCAGTCAACAAATCCGCGACTATTTTGGCAGTTCTTTGCTCCTGAAACCCAAGCTCTGGGTGCGCATGAATATCTCTGCGCCAGCTTTTCATTAGTTCAAAGTCTTGTTGTAGTTTTTTGATTAAAGCTGAATCGCTCAATGGTATGTACCTGCATGGCAGCTAAGAGAGAAAATAAAATTGGTGGGATTATAGGAAAGCCACCACTCTTTGTAACCCGATAATTAAAATTGGCTAAGGGTTGTTACCCCGGATTATAAATAACACCCCGTTCGCCATATGCCTTGAGCACTTCACAGGCTGCGCTGCGGTTAACCTGGGTTAGCACTTCCACCCCGGCACGGCGCAAAATCTGATCCCAATCAGCGGGCACCGGGCCTTCGTTGAAGCCTGCCAGTTTTTCAACATCACCTTTGGTGGCCCCGCATACCAGTTTGGTGATACCCGTCCAGAACAATCCGCCCCAGCAGGCAATGCACGGCTGTGCGCTGGAATATAAACCCAGTGGCGCAATAGCGGGGTCGCCAAGGTTGAAGGTATTGAAAAAAGCTTGTGCGCCCGACCAGGCAAGCACTTCGGCATGGGCGATACTGGCGTGTTGTGGCACGACACGATTAACCCCCACACCCACCACTTTACCCGTATCCAGTTGACACACAATGGCACCAAAAGGCCCGCCGGTATTATGTTTTAACTGCTGGCGACTCAGTTCAATGGCCAGCGCCATGCGCTCCTGATCAGTAGACAATACATCGCCCGGTGCTACCACCTGCGACAGCCAGTCTGGCAAGGTAACTACAAGCGGCGACGGAAATTCAGCGGGCATCAACGTACCCGGACACATGCGCTTGTTGTCACTAATGACTGCCCGCAGAAGGTGCCTGGGAGTTAAGTTTATGCAACACCTTTTGCGCGATCCCCCTGCCCCAGTTTTGGCCAATCATCATGGATTCCTGCATGATATGGGGCTGAACGCTGATAATTTTTCGGCCAACGGGTGACTGATAAAATTCAATCAGGCTTTTAATTTCATTTTCAGATAAATATTTCTGATATACAGGTATTACCAGATTTTCCAGCTCATTGGGATCTACTTCGGCCATAAAGTCATCCCAGAACTTTTCAGGTTGATCCGGGGCCATGCTTTTTAAAGCCGGTAGCATTTGATTCATCATCTGCACCGACATATTGCCCGCACCGGTTAGCCTCATCAATTCTTTCACACTGTCTTTGGATGCCTGCTCAGCATATAACGAAGTACAAGCCATCAGAGAGACAACAAATAAAACCTTTTTAAGCAATACCAACATTTATAAATTTCCTTTCAGATAGACATCAATAGCCTGGTGCAGCGGGCTGACTGTTTTATGGGCTAACAATTTTATGGACTAACAATAACTTTTACTTGACTGGGCGCTACCTGTAAACCGGAAGGCATATTTGCGTTTGATCCATTTTGGGCCGTCATAGATGTTAAATGGACAACAGGCTTACCTTCAACTTTAACTTTCGCACTGCCTTTTTTAAAGGTAATTTTATCCATGTTCTTACCCGATACCATACCACCGGCAACGCCTGCTTCATCCCCCATAGAACGGGGAATCTCGGAATCGGTAGTTACCGCATCCTTGCCACAGAACTTTACTTTTTTCGACGTTTTACTGGCCTGCATCACCATACCCATATTGGGGTAAGGCACAGGCACAGGAGGTGCCGGGGGTGCTGGCGTTTTACAAACATCGGGAAACGCAAAACACTGGCCACTTTGTTTGGTTGACGCAGGGAATATAGCAGGCATAACTTTTTCCTTAACCTAAATGAATACGTTCCGCTTGCACTTTAAAGTCTTTTTTGGTTTTGTGAACGGCCTTTTCACTTTTAATTTGAATGGTGCCTTCCACCTGCTGATTGATTCTACCGGCTCGTAACTGAGCGGCATCTTTCACTTTAGTGATTAAATGATCACTGGTTTGCAGAATGCGCTTGGCTTTAGTGTCCAGTTTTTCAAACAGGCTGCTGGCACGCTCAACGACTGCCGATAATTCCTGCCCCCGGTAGGCCATACGGGTAGCAGAAACTTTGGCATCATCAGCACCAAGCTCCAGCGATTGCGCCGCCAGCATCGCTTTGTGGGGAAGCAGGCTTAAGGTACTACCCATAGGCCGGAGCAACTGCTTACTGATGTCAATCACTTTCAAGGCCAACGATTCTGTGGCATGCACGTTAACATCCTTACCCGCAATGGCCACTTCATCTGCTGCCTTTAAACGAATACTGCCTTTGTGTGTCGCCAGTTCTAAATCACCTTCCGGCACCTGCATTCGGGTTACACCGGCGGCGGCATCATATTCAAAAATCAGTTGCTGGCTGGCATCGAACACCTGCAAGGTATCGGGGGAAGCAGCAGATAACCGCGCATGGGCACCCTGAGATGTTGCCACTACAGAAGTATCTACGGGGCCGACTGCGTTAGCTGGCTGTTGAATTACTGCTGATTTATTCGTTGTCATTATTCTGATCCCTTATTCGCCAGCTTACAGTGACTGGTTTATATATTGACTGGCTTATGCCTGCCTCGGTTCAGGGGGTTGCCACTGTTCAGCGGCCAACCTGATTTTGTCGGTTTTCAGAACCCCTTTAAAATTGGTTTGCCGGTGACGGGTGTCTTTCATCGTCACATTATGAAATACAGCAAAGCGAAAATCTGCCTGGGATATATCGGCCTGGGTTAAATCTGCACCGGCCATCATTGCGTACTCACCCTGCACACCTCTCATATCGGCATTAACAAGTCGTGCTTCATTAAACTCCGCCCGGTTAACCCTGGCCTGCGCCATGGCCGAGCCGCCAAGATCGGCCCCGACAAAACGACTCATTGTTAAATCAGTGCCGCCAAGCTGACAGGATTGCATGTTGGCTTCGGAAAAGTCCGCCACCCTGGCATGAGCATTAGACATGCTGACACCGGCCATATTACAGCCGCTGAAATCCACCTGATTAAAAGAACCAAAATCCAACAGGCTATGCGCCAGATTTGATCCACTAAGATCGCTGTCGTCGAAATAACAATACTGCAAATTCGACCCGGAAAATTCACAATGGGTCAGTCCGCAGGTTTTGAAGCGGGTTTTTTCCAGGCGAACCGAACGGAAGTCCACGCTGTCCATATCAGTCTGCTGTAAAGCGGCTTCGCCTAAATCAATGGATTCCACATGGGCGTCGCTCATATCACAGGCAACCAGCACGCTTTTTTGAAAGCTGGCTCCCTGTAATTTTGCTTGCGCAAAGCTACAGTCTTCGTTGCGGGAACCATCGAACCATGCCCCTTGAAGGTCGGCTTGCTGAAAGTTCACATTGGTTAATCTGGCTCGGGTAAAAACCGCATGGGCCATTGCAGAGCCAGAAAAATCCATATCCTCAAGGGCCATGCCGTGAAAATTTACATGACTGAATTCGCAATCAACAAAGAAGCAACCCGCCAGTTTTGCCTGGGTAAACTCAGCGCCGCGCAAACAGCAATGTACAAATATTGCCTGAGTTAAATCGGCTTCTTTAAAGTCGCCATCAATTAAATCGCAGTGCTCGAATTCTGTGCCCGATAACATAGGCGGTAACAAGCGGCAGTCTTTAATACAACAGCCAATAAATTTCACATTGTTAAATACAGCATGATTGAAACATGCCTGATCCAACCGGCAGTTTTTAAATGTCACCTCTTGCAATGTGGCACCTTTAAAATTGGCCGCCTGCAATTCACAATCAACAAAAACTGTTTCTGTTATAACGGCCTCTGTAAAGTTGCCATTGTTCAGCAGCACATCATCAAACTGGCTCGATTTGATCTGTGCCTGGGTGAAATCCGCCTGCTGCGCTGCCACACTTTTATAAGTGGCAAGTACCACCTCTGCCTGACGGAATACGCTTTTTTCCAGGTTGCTGCGCTGCTCTTTGTAACCGACAAAATTATTTTTATGAAGCAGTTCCAGCGTGCTGGCTTCTAATTCCAGCTCATCCAACAATACATCGCAGGCATCTGCCGAGGTTAACCATTTAACATCACCTCGATAGGCTGTGTCTTTAAGCTTGGCGCAGGAAAAATCAGCAGCGACAGCCTCTACCAGATAAAACAGGCAATCGGTAAGCTGTGCGTTAAAAAACTGCGTGTTCTTAAGGGCGGTTTCACTAAAAATATTGGCGGTTGCCTGTAAGCCATTAAAGGTAACATTATCCAGGTTGCATTCGTGCCAACGGGTGGATTTAACAATTTTGTTTTCAAGGCTGTCGCCGGCGAGATTAGCTGCCGACAAACTCACAAACTCAAGAATTTCTCCAGAATGCAGCGCCTTGATAACTTCATGCGGATCAGTAAAACGAGCGAGTTTATCGAAATCGACCACTTAGCGTTCCCCCTCGCGCATTTTTGCCTTCAGCTTGGTGCCATGTAAATTTGCAGCCTCAAATAAAGTCTGCTCAATGTTTGCTTCTAAAAATTCCACCCCGTAAAGATTTGATCCGCGAAGATCAGCCCGGGTTAAATTGGCTTTTTCGAAGCTGCCTTCGAACAGATTAATCATAACCGCTTTGGTGGTGGCAAGATCAGCGCCGGCAAATTTTCCCAGTTTGAAATCAGCCGCCGAAACATCTGCCCCTTGAAGCTGCGCTTTATTCAGGGTGGCTCCCTGCATTTTTGCATAGGTAAAATTACAGTTTTTTAAATTCGCCTGCTCCCAGATAGAAGCAGGGGCAACTACCTGGCAAAAGTTGCTGCCTTCAGCATCCAGGCCTTCTGAGGCCCTTAATTCGGTTAAATCTGCCAGCATAAAATTAACCGCCTTTGCCACACACCCCTCGATAGAAGCCTGAGACAACTGGCTTTGATGCCAATCAACGGCAGATAAATCACTATAAGAAAAGTCCGTCGCGGTAAAATCAGCGCTGGGAGCTGTCATATGCCTAAAAGATGCCTTATTGGCACTGGCTTGCTGCATAACCAGATTCTGCGCCATGCTGTTATCAAAGCAGGCTTCATCTGCCAGGCAATCACTTAAGTTTGTGGAATTCAGGCGGGCATGACTGAAATCTGCCTGGAATAAATCAGCACCAACAAACAATGATTCAATACTATAGGATTCAACAAAACTGGCTTTCTCCAGTATGGCTTGGCTGAAATCACAGTTGGTCAGCTTACAGCGATAAAAACTGGCCTGGGTTAAATCCGCCTGCTTAAAATCTACGCCTTGAAGATTCAGCCCTGAAAAATCCACTGCGGTTAAATCTTCCTGGGAAAAGTTACGCCGTTTTTCCAATGCCAGCTTAAACAATTCCCGTGTCCACACTTTGGGTTTGGGCTTTTCAGCTTCGCGCTTTTCTTCTTCGGCAATCGCTTTTTCCATAGCATCATCAAGCTCTTTAGGGTCGACGCCCAAACTGATTAAATGTGCCCGCATGGACTGGCGTGCTTCGGCAATTTCTTTTTCCAGCTGAGCGTTAATTTCTTCGCTGGTTAACTTATCTGCGGCCGGCTCTTCGGGTTCTTCGGGCTCTTCATCATACTGCAATTCAAGCCAGCACTCCTGAAAGCGCTCAAAGACAACATGATCGGGAGTGACAATGGTGGTGGGTTCGGCAAAAACAAAACAGTGTTTTATTTCAGGGTATTCATCACTGGAGACCTGCAACCAGCCCCGCCATACCAGGCGCAGGGTTTGGTCATCCATATTCACCCACACGGTATCCAGTTGCGATTTTACCTCGGTGAACTGCTGTAAAGTGGGTTCGTTGGCGGTGGATACAAAAATTCTGGCGCGCAGCCCCGGCAAGTGCGTTTCAAACACGTCATGCTGAGGATGCATGGAAGTAACCACCAAGGGTTCATCGCCTGTTAAACAAGGCTTTACCTGCTGGTCAGCAGGCGCACTGTTAAAATAGCTCCAATCAAAATCCTCAGCAAACCAGGGCCAGCGTTCTTTAACATAGTTATGAGTATAGGTGCCAATTTTAAGGCGGCGTGGCGTCCAGTTGCGATTCACAGCGCCCGTGCAAGCCATCGGCGGGCGCGACTGTGGGGATTGCATCAACTGATCAGGGTATTCAATATTAGGTAACACAGAGCCCTTGGCAATACCTTTGCCAACCGGGTTATCGGTATAGCCGGGGCCTCCAAGAGCGTTTTCGTATCGTAAGGCAAGAGTATCGAAATATTCAGGCTGGCTTATGGTATAACCACCAAGCCATGAGCGATCACCAAATACAGCAACCGATTTCAGGAAATTACCTATTTTAAAATCAACACGCCGCACCCTGGCTGCTTCTGCGCCCTGACAATGCCCCACCAGAAAACAATCGGTTGCCGTTTTTGCATAGGCAAAATCCGATTCATAAAACACGCTGCCTTTGCCCTCGTCATCGCCTTCATAAAAAACATCTCCTTCGGGGAAGGTTTGCTCTTCGGCCAGCTGTGGCGCAGTTAAATGCTGTAAATCAAACGTGCCTTTAACAATCAAGGTTAAGGAGTGATGGGGAAAATAAATACGACCTGGTAATAACCCGAAGGTAAAAGGCGTATCGTTAATAATTTCCATGACTGCCGGCTACCTCTGCCTGTTATTTTGTATTGCTTTCAGCGCTTCAGCAGCCTGCTCCACAGGTGGCAACGACTGGCGAATAAAATCAATCGGTAAATAATTACGATAAGCAAAACCAATACGCAGGTATTCATCCTTGATATACAGGTATTTCAAGCGGCGGTTATCAAAATGATCAATTAAGGGTAACAACGCCTCTTGCAATGCTTTTTGCTGATTCAGCATTTTTTTATTCGCAACTTTATAGACAAAAAATTTATCTAATTTCGAATTGCTGAAATTGAAAACATGGAGTTTTGGAACTTCTCCAAATTGATTTTCTGAACTGAACAGCCGCAAACCCAGGGAGCGCTGAAAATCAATTTCTATCTGACTATGATCACCATCAATGGTAATCTGGTAGCCTTTGTATTGCTTTGTCATTGCATCCTGACGCGAAGCAGATCGCGGCGAAGTAATCGTATATCCCAATTGATTTGCCAACGCCTTGGTGTTTTTAGCTGCGGTTTCACCTGCACGGCTGGTAACATCGGCCAGATCCAATTTAAGATAGTAAGCAACTGCTGCAACAATAATTAATGTTATTATTATTTCTGGCAACTTCTCCATAACTCACACCCTTTAAGAAAGTATTTTTATATTTTTATGTTTCACCAGCGCTTTAGTTAGATCGATTGTTTTAGCTTTTAATATAATTTCATTGCTTGTAATGTGAGTTTGAGTTTTAGCCTTAATTTTAAACTTTTTCTTGGTATTCAGTTCCACATCGCCGTCGTTATTTATTTCAAACTTGGTGCTTCCTGCCTTATTCTCAATTTTCTGGGCATCCATTGCCACGAAACAATCTGCATTGGCACCACCCTGTAATTTCAAGCTCTTTTTCGCTGAATAGGTCATAGCCCTTTTCGACTCGCGAAAACGATCTCCAATATTTTTTGATTCAGCGAATGACAAATTCTCACTTAGATCCACCCCAATGTTATTCGAGTTTTTTCCACCGTAGAATACCGCTTCTTCAACACCGCCAACGATGTTTACTTTTTTACCAAAGGTATGATTAAACCAATCACCATCATGCTTCATGCTATAGCCTTTATCACCACCCAGAATCAATTTGGCATTTTTTGATTTTGTGTACATGGTAATAGTCCCTTTGGCCTGATCCATCACAATAGAATTATCGCCATCCGGATTTTGCAAAGTGATCTTGGCGCCGTCTTCTTCCATCAAAAGTTCATTACCACACTCTTGAGTTAATTGAATTTTAGCCGGCCCCTTTCCTGTCATATACAGCTCATTACCACACGCCTGCTCCAGACTGATTGACGGTTCGGTGGCACACATAGATAATTCGTTGTTACATTTTTGCTTTAGACTAATTTCTTCTTTGCCTTTTTTCCCTTCCATCCAGAGCTCGTTATCGCAGGCCTGATGTAACCACATATGCTGCACCTTCTCTTTACCTTCCCAAATCATTTCATTGGCACCATAATCGCGAATAATACTTTTGGTTTTATCTGCTGGCAGGTTTAACGGCTGCGCGTACTGATTATTGTAAACCCTCCCGATAATTACCGGTAAATCCGGGTCACCCTGTATAAAATCCACCAGCACTTCCTGGCCAACATGGGGAATATGCTGCCCTCCCCAATCTTTTCCTGCCCACATTTGCGATACCCGAACCCAGGTTGAACCTTTGCGATCCTCCCGCTCCCAATGAAACCTCACTTGAACACGGCCCTGGGAATCGGTATCAATATCGCCGGCCCCGGTAACCACCGCTGTTTGCAGGCCGAACACTTTTGGCTTGGGCGTTTTACGCGGCGGACGAAACACAACTTTGGCCGGCATGGCGTCGAAGCGATTGTGGTATTGGGCGGTAGAGTTGCTTTTGTCTGCATCGGTATCAGGGTCAGCCAGTGCATCGGCCAGGTGTTTCAGCACATCAATCAGGGATTGCTGAGATGCATCGCTGGTCATGGCCGCTGTGGCAATCTGGTTAATGGCGGTTGCCGCTTTCATGCCAACAGTATTGCCATCACCGGTATGATAACTGGTATCAACAGCATAATGGGTCACAGAGCGCACCACGTAGCCTTCTTCATAATCACCATTGGATTCCCAATCGCAGTCTTCAATGGCAGTGGTGAATTTGCCACAAGGATGTATGTTGCGGCTGTTGCTTTTTGCAGAAACCACATCGTAATCAGCTTCAATTTCTTCGGCGCGCCATTGGGCCAGATTGCTTTTATGGCTGGCGGCGCTTTCGCCTTCCTGCAGGCAGCTGTATTTACCCGGATATTCGTAGGTTTCAGTTTTCTCAGCAACGGCCGGAAATTTGCTGCCAAGCTTGGTGGCAGATGGTGCAGACGGTTCTGCAAGTTCGGCAGCTGCCAGATTATAATCATAATCATGCAGCAGCACACCGCCCGTTTGCAGTTCATACTGATGCTGCCATTGGGAAATCTGTTCGCCAATACCCGAACCCTGACGATGCTCAACGATGTTACAATCGTCATCACCCGTGGGTTTTGCAGGGTTGAATTTATAGGCAGAAACATCATCACACAGCACCCATGTATGATCACTCGAACCATCATCTGCGTGCCTGAAATAAAAAAAGATACCCTCATCTTCCAGCAGGCGCGATATGAAATCAAAATCCGATTCCTGATGCTGAACACAGATATTCCGCTTGGGATGCGCACCGACTATTCCCGATACCAAATCCCAATTACTTTCTGCAATGCCTTGATGATCTTCCAGTATTTTTTCGATAATTTCGATCACTGTTTTATCTTGAAAAACCCGATTGTTGCAGTTTTGCGTCAGAAACCACAACCAGGGTACTAATTCTATCTCGTAGCGCCGTAAGCAACTGCCTTTAATTGAGTGTGCCAAGGTAGTAAAAGTTTCACCGGCTTTTATGCGTTTCACATAACCATTGAAAAATCGCTTTTTGGAGGCATCACCTGAATATGCAATGGAAACCGACATTTTTTTTCCCACGATTTTAATGGGATCAATATCAACTTTTGTACAAAGCACTTTTAACTGAAAGTTATAAAGCTCCGATATCGCTTCTTTACCGGTAAACGATTCCAGCAATAACTCTGCATCTATATCATATTCGCTGGCTGATGTTTCAATCGCTATATGATGTTGCTCACCAATGCCACCCATACTGGTATCTCCTACTAATTCACTAACAACACATATTATAGAGTTTTTCATACAATTCTAGCTGTTGTATTAATGCCCTCCTGAATGTGACATATTTACTAAAAAACTCCTTTGTCATTTTTCAATGCTCTGTAATAATTTCCTTATACATTGAGCAACACGCAATGTTCAAAAAAACAACACAACCGCACAAAGAGGAAAACACAATGTCTGTATACATGGAATACGAAGGTATCGAAGGCAACGTAACCATGGAAGGCTACGAGGGTCAGATTGAGCTTCAAAACTTTTCTTGGAACGTTGGTCGCGGCATTTCAATGATTACAGGCCGCACGTCAAACCGCGAGGCGTCCAGCCCAAATGTAGGTGAAGTCTGTGTATCCAAAATAATGGATAAATCTACACCACTTTTGGTTCAAGAGTCAGTGATTGGCACTAAAGGCAAAAAAGTCATTATCCATCTTACCCGTACCGGAGGGGATGCAGAAGAAGAGTATATGACTTATACCTTGCACGATTGCTTAATCAGCAGCTATTCCGTATCCAGTGGCGAAAATACCGACACGAGTGAAACCCTTTCTTTGAGCTTTACAGGCATCGAAACGGCTTATTCTGAGTCTGGCAAAGACAATGTGAAAGGTGGTCAGGGCCGCTTTGGTTACAGTGTCGAAAAAGGCAAAAAGATGTAAGCCCATCTTTGAAACAACTAAAAAGCCCGCAGAGATCAGTCTCTGCGGGCTTTTTTCGTTAAAGACAAGACAACACCCGGAACCACTACACATTAGCAGCAGAAAAAATCAGGAAATTCTATACAGCAGATACCCCATAATGCCGATCAGCATAATTGAAAAGCCACCGGCGACCCGCCACCAGAACAGCGCTGTATGGCGTGAGTCTTTAGTGGGGCTGGTTGCAGCACGGGGCATGTTGGCGGTGGATTCGCCAACTGTTCCGGTACAGCGCTCCAGTATTTCGCGGCGGCGGCGGCGGAATTCTTCTTTGTTGAAATGCCCGTCGGCATAATTTCTGGAAAGTTCGCGCACTTGTGCAGAGCATGTTTTTTCTAATTCGGGTGTCATTCAATAACCTGTAGTGCTACTACCGTAACATTGTCGCGAACCCCGTTTTGCAACGAGTCTTCGATAAGGTCATCGGCATAATCATGTATTTTGCTGCGGCGCAGGCGCGATAGTATTTCTTCATCGCTCAGTGCGCTGTATAAGCCATCACTGCACAAAACATAAACGTCGCCTTTGCGCAGTTCACAAACGTCTGTATCCAAGTACAGAGTATCCATGGCACCCACTGCCCGGGTAATCACATTGGATGCCGGGTGATTTTCAGCCTCGTCCGGCTTGAGTAGGCCGCGGGCCAGCATTTCGTTCACCTGACTGTGATCCTGCGACAGCTGGGTAAGCTCATCATTACGATAGCGGTACAGGCGAGAATCGCCCGCCCAGATAAATACCCCAAGATCATCACGGGTGATCAACACCACCACGGTACTTCCCATGGTGCGCCCATCGCAGTGGGTTCTTGAATAGGTGCGAATATCGCGGTGTACTTCAAGCAGTTTGTCTTCAACGGCATCGACCAGATCAGGTACACTGCAATCTGTATCGATCTTTTCCAGTGCTGACGAAATCATGTTACTGGCAACTTCTCCGGCATCATGGCCGCCCATTCCGTCTGCAACCACCCACAGGCCGTCTGTAGAACGCACCATCAGGGCATCTTCGTTCATATCCCGCACCGCACCGCAGTGGGTTGCGGCACTGTATAGCCAAACTCGTTGCGACATACAGTCAAACACCTTCCTTCGGGCTTTCGGTTTCAGCGGGCATCAGCAGCTCGCCATTATCGTAAGGCATCACCGAAAACGGCGTGCTCCAGTTCCAATTTTGCCATTGGCCATCCAACATGGCAGCAAAGCTCTGCGGCGGCGGCAAATGACCAGACACTGAAAAGTTGGGCGCAACGCGCTCTGATCCAGTGCTCCACCATAAACTATAGCTCGGTAATCGCTGTTGCAGGAAACTATCAAGCAAAAAAGGAAAACTGAGCAGCGGATTGGGTGCATTCTGCTCCAAAGGCACCATAACCGGGCGGGAAAATTCCAGCGCCACCCCCACTGCCGAGGTGCCAGACAACTGCACATCATCATAGGCAGTAAGCGCTTGATCCAGAGCGTCGGCATTCACCCCTTCCTGCAAACCACTGAGCGCAATCTCTTCCAAACCTGCGAACCAGGCTTCACCCTGTGCGATCATTTCTGCGGGGCTCGCCAGCTGTAAAACCGGACGGGCCAGGGTCAGCGGAAAATAGCGCCCGACACTGTCGATGCTGGGCATCAACACGCCAGCCCAGCATTGGTTATCAACAATCCCTGGCGATAGCACGAAACGCCACAACGGGCTGGTTAAATAAATATCCAGCCATTGATTACCCAACTGTTCCTGAGAGCTGGCAATGGCTCGTTGCAGCCAGTCGTCCCAGCCCTGGATAAATTCCTGCGAAAGCCTGCGGGTAACAAAGTCTCCGTGGGCCGGCAGTTTTCCGTAAAGCCCTAAAGGGGCCTGTTGTTGATCTACAGCGTTTCTGGGCATCGGTATTGTGCAATCGCGTTGGTTTTAAAGGGATTATTGGAGCTTTTAGCCGTCACTTCCCACACGGATTTGCGGCCCAGAGTTGAAAATGTAATCCGGTACACATTCGACCTGCGGGTGGCACTAACCGGAGAATCCTGCAACAAGCGGAAAAATGCCCAGGGGCCATCGTAGTTGACTCGTTTGATGGAATCATTCAAATCTTCAAACGACATTCTAACGCTGGTGCTACCATCACCTGGCCAGGAAACTTCCTGAGAGATTTTCGGGCCGTGAGTATATAACATTCGCTGGCCGCCGTAACTTAATTGAAAGCGGCGCACACTGGCATCCATTCGATAAGGTTTCATTTTAAAGTGAAAGCCCGGCGAGGATGGGTTCACTTTAAAGAGCATATCTTTGATCTGCTCGGCCTTTTTCATACTGTCGATGGCTTCCGGCGACAAATAAAGACCGCGACCATTAAGGGTTTTGATACGCCAGCTTTCAATATCAACAAAAGGCGTTACGTAGGTTTGCATAAAGGTATCGTGCACGCCCTCGGGCTTAAAATATTCGGCAAAATCAAATATCGCCAGTTCATCCACGGCATTCTTATAAACAGGAAAACGCCCTTGCAGATCCGATACAAAGGTGCGGTATACCTGGTTTTTCCATTGCGCATTCAAATAGGCTTTGGCATTACCCAGCACTGCCCGCCAGGTTTGGTCGGCAACACTTAAATACCAGCGGCGCACTGGATCAGGCAAGCTGCTGGCTTCAATACGCAGTGCTTTAATCACATCATCACCACTGGCCAGCAACCTTGCTTTGGCTGCATTAAAGGCTGCTTCGGTGGAATCCGGCGCCAGAATAATATTATTCACGTAATCCTGTACGTTACGCATGTTGCTTAAAGACCTGGCTATACGGGAGCTGCCATCGGTTTCACGGCTAAGCAAATTTAATTCCCTGAAGTGCTTATCGACACGATTACCCTTGAACAGGCCGGCACCTTTGCTGGCTTCATCGCCGCCAAGAAAACGACTGAGCGCACCCGTTTTACTGGCAGCGGCCGCGGGTAACTGCGGGGTTAACCGGGTATTTTCGGCAGTAACTTTTAATACCGCCAACAACGGCGAATAAACCGGATCTGCAAGCAGCGCTAAAATTCTGCGGCTTTGTTCCAGGTTGCCAAAGTTATTCACTTTCATGCCATTAAGAAACTGCCGCCAGCGATCTGTGTATTCGGCAAGGTATAAATTCTTAATCTGCTGACTGATTTTGCCAATTTCATTATCGTTATAAACGGATTCGTCTTCTTCACCCATAATCCAGCGATCAGCAAACATGCTGCGAATGGTGTCGGAATCTTCCGATAAATCAACGGATTGATAGCCCTGCTTAGTGAAAAAGAACGGCATGGAAAACAGGTGGCGATTATGCTTGTTGGCAAACACTGTGCTGGTACTGTCTCCCAGCAGGCCTCGCAGATCCACTTTTGCCCGGTACTGGGGTTCGTTTTTAATGCGGTTGTAAATACGTTTCGCTACCGGCACACGCTTCAACTCGGAACGGCTTTTTGCCAGTGCCCGCTGATTAAGCTTCACCGGTTCAAAACCTGCAGCTAACAGCGCATCCAAATGCTGCTGCAAGGTTGCCTGCACTTCGGTCTGGCCCCGATAGAGGTTTTCCCAATCTGCCAGCATCCAGTCTTTAACAGCACTGTTATTGATTTTTGCCGGATCGCCAAACATCAGGTACACCAACAAAGTGTTGTGCAGGTTAGGGTCTTTATAACTGGATTTTTGCAGGGCGCTGGCCACACGGTTGGTGATACGCGGCAGTAACAGGCGGCTCAGCTCGCGCTGGTATGCGGCTTTTGCTTCATTTTCCACCCGGGCATCGTGCAGCCCCAGGCCTGCTAACCAGGGCAGTGACTCCTGATCGAACACTTCACTGGCACGACGCAGTTCCTGTAGCGCCGGCAATATATTGCGTAAATCGCCCTGGTGCTGCTGAATGAGAGTTACCAGTTCCTGATAACGCTGATAATGCTGGGCAACTTGATCCAGATAGGCTTGATTGCGTGAGTATGCTGCCACCCACACCACCACACTAACGATAAAAATAACAGCAAAGGCTGCATAAGCACCCCACCTGGCCCATTTCAGCATCAGTTCGTATTGACGGTTAGCACCCACCAGTTCGGCTTCGGGAAATACAATATTTTTAAACAGGCGATGAATAAAAAAGCTTTTACCCTGCCCCGGCGGCGTCTGCACCGCTGATGGCGGCAAGCCAAAACCGGATGCCACCGAGGACATCATGCGATCGATAGGTGTGCCCTGCTGAGTGCCGCTGGAAAAATAAATGCCTCTCAGGAACGGTTGCTCCTGAAACCGGTTGGGGGCAAATGTCTGCTTTAAGAAATTAGACATTGCGCCTTTGATAGATTCAAACTGGTTGGGGAAATTCACCGCACTGGAGCGGGTTTTCGGATCATGCTCGCGCTGTACCTGATCCAGCACCCGCATATGCAAGCGGTTTAGCAGGTCGGCGTATTTCTGTTCAAACAGCTGCTCATCAAAGGCATAACCTTTGTGGGCATCATCGGGTAACGGGAATGTCATTCCCCATACCTGTTCACGCTGTTCCAGGGTCAGCTCATCAAAAAATTCAGAAAAGCCCGCTAATAAATCACATTTGGTAAACATGACATAAATGGGAAAATTGATGCCAAGCTTTTCTACCAGTTCATCAATACGGGCGCGAATGGTGCGAGCATGATAGGTGCGCTCATCAGCAGTTTGGGTTAACAGGTCCTGAATGCTGATGGCGATAATGGCGCCGTTAATGGGGCGACGTTTGCGGTGTTTCAGCAATAGATCCAGAAAACCTGTCCAGGCTTTACTGTCGGCCACTTTGTGGGAATCCTGAGTGGTGTAACGGCCAGCGGTATCGAGTAACACCGCTTCGTTGGTAAACCACCAATCACAGTTACGGGTACCACCCACCCCCTGAACAGAACCCATGCCCATTTGATCGGCCAATGGAAACTGCAAGCCGGAATTCACCAATGCAGTGGTTTTACCGGAACCCGGCGGGCCGATAATGATATACCAGGGCAACTGGTAAAGGGCTTTGGCATCTTTATTACGACCCTGTTGAAAATGAGTGCGACGCAGAATCGACATCGCATCGGCAAACCGTTTTTGCAGGGTTTGCAGTTCTTCCTGCGAATGATCGGTGGATTCTACCGGGGCATCGTCTTCCAGACCCTGAACCTCCTGCAACAATCTGGTGGTTCGCTGACGATTCTGATATTGAACACGAAAGTTATTTAATCCCCAGATAGCCAGTAAAATAATAATGGCAACCAGGCGGGCCACTACACTGCCTAAAGGCGCAACATTGTTTTCACCAAAATGAACGTAAGGGCCACCAAACCAAATCAAAATGGCCAGCGCGATTAATCCTAAAATGGATAAAAAACGTCGATCGGTTAAAAACGACACGACCCGATTCATAGGCTGCTCCGGTTTTTAGTTATTGCTGGTGCCAGCATTGGGTGCCGCCGGCTTTTCACTGGCATGTATTTTGGTCAGCTGTTCATACAGCGGCGTTGAGCTGCTGTATAAGGCAAAGCGGAACCCCGAATAGGTTAATAACATAACGGCTGCCACCACACTGGCAATTACCCACATGGGAATGTATTGCACCAGTGAAGATAATCTGCCCTGGGCCTGACGCCAGTCGGGTGCCAGATCTGCTTCGGGCTGGGCGCGATAACGCCGCAAGGTTTGATAAAGTTCGCTACGCATTGCTTCGAGCTGATCGCGGCCACGATCAACCACTTTAAATTTGCCTTCAAAGCCAAAACTCAACAGATAATAAAGCAGCTCCAGCACATTCAGATTTTCCGCTGGTGCCTGTTTCATTTTGTCGAGTATCAAAAAGAACTTCTGGCCACCTGATGTTTCGTTGTGAAATGCGCTCAACAGGGTGCGCTGCGCCCAACCGCTGTTGGCACCCCAGGGTGTGCTTAATACCGCTTCATCAAGGGCTGAACATAAACAATAGCGCGATGCCAGCACCAGCTCGGGGCGTTGCCCTTCCTGTTTCAGGCGGGCCTCGAACTGGCGAATTTCCTGAGATACCTGGTTATACAGTCCTTCCACATTGGCATGCGACGGGGTATTCCGCAGGTTAACAATTAACGACAGTAGCGCATTCGCCGCATTGACCATGGGATTCAGCCCCTGGTACACCTCGATGCGCTGAGCAGGCTGCCGGGTCGGCGCTGGCTGCTGTGAATAACCCGATGGAGCCGGCACCACCGGAGTGGGCTGCTGCGGGGGTGGCGGCGGTGGCACAGCAGCTGCGCCACGGCCACCCGGCGTGGGCCTTATGGGGGCAGAGCCCGGTGTTTGGATAATCGTGCGATCATCATCATTTGCCATGATTATTGCCTCACTGCCCAAAACTCAAGTTCCATGCCAGGAAAGTCGCCACCCACATGCAACGCAAAGCCACCGCTTTGCTGCATGTCGCGCCAAAAGTCGCTTTTATTATCGAGTTCAAAATAGGTGTAGCCTGCATGGTAGGGAATCTGCCGGGGCGCTACCGGCAGCGCACGTAGCCCAATACCGGGTAATTGTGCGTTCACTAATTGGCGGATTTTTTCCACCGGGCCAATTTTTGTCTGTGCAGGAAAACGCACACGCAGTTCTTCATCGGGAATCTCGGCTTTTACTGCCAGCACGAAAACACTTCCGGAAATCAGAGAACGATCATTCACTGGTGACACACGAATACCGTATTTACGCTCGGCCAGTTCCAGCGGTATGGCGGTTTGTTCCAGCACCATACTCAAGCTTTGTCGCAAGCCCTGGAAAACAGCAGCAAAGGTTTCCTGCAAGCGATCATGCAGATAGTGTTCAAAGGCTATGGGGCGCTTATTGCGGGTTGTAAAGGTTGCCATTTCACCGGCCATTTGTACCAGTTCTGTGTATAGCGCCAGCGGATGCAGCCCTTTGTGACTCGCTAAATGATTCACCAAAGGTTCCAGGCGGTTAACCAGTTGCAGTAACAGATAATCAGCGACTTCAGCTGAACCTGAACGCCCGCTATCGGCAAGACGTGCCGCCAATGCTTCGCCTCGATGATGTAACAACCCCGACAGCTCTGTAAGAAAACCGGTTAAACGCTGCGCCGCTGCAACATCAAGGCAGCTGATAATATATTGATCATCAAGAATAACCTGTTTGTCGTCCCGGCTTTCGACAATTCTGGCAACCCCCAGGCAGGCAAAGCCTGACAAGTCATCACTTTCACGCAACAGCTGTAACTGTAACGCACCGATTTGCAGTTGTTGCAGTTCGCCCGCCGGATCAGCGTTGTCGCGCACATCACTATCAACCGCGTTGTAACGAGCCAGCGCCTGTTTTTCACTACCGATATTTGTTTCCAGTGCACCAGCCCTTTTTAAGGGAACCCCCAAAAACACCATTTCATTATGAATATTCTCAGGGATTTCGAGAATTGCGGGGTCGGCGTCATCCTGCGGGATATTAAAAGGCGTACCATCAGGCAATATACCTGTGGCAGATACAATGGATATTTTGCCCTGCTTTAACAGTTCCTGATCAATGATCAGGTGATGAAAGCCCCAGCCATAGGCGTGCAAGGCATTGCTGCGCTGATCTATCAAACGCTCTAAATAGCGCTCCTGCTGCTGAAAATGTTGTGGCCGCAGAAACATTCCCTCTGACCAGACCACTTTATTCAGGTGAGACATGTAAACTTGCTCCCTTTTCCGCCACTTGAGCTAGTTAGGCGATTGCCAATGATATTTGCTGTTAATCAGCGTTTTTCGGTCTTTCTTCGTCCACCACCTGAATGGTGGTTTTATTGACCCAAATAATTTTTTCAGTAGTGCGATGAGGTTCCACCGGAAAAACCAATCGTGCCTGAGCATTTTCATACTGTACAAACTCAGCTAACAGCCCGATGTAACGAACTGTTGGATCGAGCAGCAACACTTCCTGATGATCAATCCCCGGGGTTAGCTCTCTTAAACGGCGTTCCGCCACCAGATCACCCCCCAGCCGTTCACGGCTTTCCTGAAACAAACCAATAAAATCTTCGGTTTGAAACTGACGCGCATCTTTCAGCTCAAACACTCTAATAACTAATGGCGAAGAACGACCTGCTTCATCGGGATTGATATTTGGCCACACCTGAAAGTTCATGCTGACTTCAGTTTGCAAATTGAGCACTCTTGCGGTGGTTGAACAACCTGTAGTGAATATAACCATCAACAGGCTTGCAATCATGGTGATGCTGAAAAACGTTCGCTTTCGCAATGCTGTAAACATTTATTGCCCCCAAACTGGCCGTTTAATTTAATTCTGTTTATTGCGTGTGGCTTCCAATCGCGCCATTTGCTGTTCATAGGCTTCTGCAAAATCTTCACCAAACAAATCCTGGAAAGCGTCGTCCATGTTATCGGTAAGGTGACGATAAAACTCACTATAGGCTTCCCAGTATTTGCCTTTTCTGGTTGCCAGAAATCCGTGAGCCTGATGCTGATGATCAAACCGCAGTTGCAGTTCGTTTGGATCAAAACGCTTTAATAATGATCTGAAAGCAGCCCTCATCCCGGCAATCACTGCCACTTGATGATCGGCAATATCCTGAAAGCCTTCTTTTATGGCCACGGTACCCGGCAAATAAGCGTTTGTCTGGCTGGCAAACATATTGCGCAGCGCTTCATCGGTATTTGGCGAGAATTTCAATGGATTATTTTCCACCGGCTGAATCATGGTCACGTTCATGCGGAATTCATTTTTGATCGTATTGCGAGCACCTAGCACCTGCATCATGCCTGATACGGTTTCGCGCAATGTGTCGGCCAATACTTGCTGAAAATGTTCTCGGGCATGATCGTTCATGCGGGCAGGATCTAACCCCAGGCTTCGAATCAGTTCATCACAGGCAGATTGCGATGGTGCCGCAGCAGCTGCTGAAGGCACCGCACCTGTAATCACGGATTCGGGAACCTCTACTTTTGGCTCAGGTACTGCAACCGGCTCGGCAATGTCAGGTTCTACCGCAGCAGGATCTTGTGTCGCTGTTGGTGGTTCGGTATCCAGGCCAAGAAAGGCATCCAGTTCATCGCGCGGCTGCACATCTTCACCAGCTGGTTCGCCAGGATAACCCGTGCCTTCCAACAAGGCATCTATATCATCGGCTCCGCTGTTTGTGCTATCGGCCGGCGACGGATCGCCTGCTAACAAGTCATCCAGATCCCAGTCATCGGGTATCACGCCGGCACTGCCAGACGCTACAGCGCTTGCAGGTGCAGTCGCACCGGATTCCACCGATGAGTCAGGAATGGGATTGGGGGGAACAAATGACTGCTGAGCTATGTCGGCATTATCTGCCAGACTGGCACCCTGCCATTGATCCTGGTGGCCATTGGCTTTATCCAGTGCCGCCAGCGGATCAAGCAATTCCTGCTCCGGCGTTAGCAGGTCGATACCATCGCCTGCAACCTCATTAGCGGTATCGGTGGATGGATCAAGCCACTGATCAAAATCATCTGCCGACATAGCGGCGGCACTACCGGGCTGATCAAATTCCACATGAATTTCATACTCGCCAAGGTACAGTTTATCGCCTTGCTGTAAGCGAACCTGGTTGCCGGTACCCAACGGTGAATTACTGGTATTAACAAACACGCCATTGGTACTGGTATCAACCAGGTAAAAGTCGCCGTTCTCGTAACGAATACTGGCATGCTGTGAAGACACAAAACGGGACGGGTCCGGCAACGACCAGGTACTACTGACTGAACGCCCAAGGGTGCCGCCCGCTTCATCGAATAGCATACGGGTTTCAGTTAAGTTTGCCCCTTCAGGCTGACGGACAACAGTTAATACCAGTGGCATAATTTTTCTCAATCAACGTCAATCAATTTACTTAAGGCCTGCCTGACTGCAGACTTTTAATTAATTCTCTATTTTAGTTTTAATTTCAGTATTTACTCACTGATTAATAACAACAATCTTACCTTTCAGTTGGCAGACAACCAACTTTTTATATTATGTTTGCCAATTATTACCAAGCTTTTACGTCATTCACGCAATCGGGAAAGCCATGAACATTCAAACTGATTATTTATCATCCACAATTAACCGGCGTTGCCTTCAGGGCATTGCAAAAATATGCTGTGTTTTTGCGTTGCTTGCATTAAGCGGCTGCCAAACAACACCTGTAGAACAACATTATGCAAAACAATTTCAGGCGAACCTGCAATTTATTCAGGGCGAACCATACCTTCATGCCAGCTATGTGAACGCGGCGGCTTTTGCTTTGCAAACCAGCCACCAACCTGGAAAATTTCTGCATGTTTATATTGAAGGCGACGGCAAAGCTTTCGTTAATGGCAAAGTATCTGCCAATCCAACGCCGGACAATCCGCTAATGCTTAAGTTGATGCATATGGATACCCGCCCGGCAGTTTATCTCGGACGCCCCTGCTACTTTAACGCTGAAGATACCAACTGCTCACCGAATGTATGGACAAGGCAACGCTACAGTGAAAAGGTTATCAACAGTATGGCACATGCTTTACAGCATTTTAGCAACGATTACGATCACCTGGTGTTAATCGGCCATAGCGGCGGCGGCACTATTGCAACTCTGCTGGCTGAAAAGATGAGCAAAACATCTATGGTAGTTACTCTGGCGGGAAACCTCGATACTTTCGCCTGGGCCGTTAACCATCAGTATCAACCACTGAAATTATCACTGAATCCATCAGATCGCCCTAATCTTTCAGGCAAAATCATCCAAATCCACTATGCTGGTGCAAACGATACAGTAATTAACCCCGACTGGATTGAAGCTTATGCCAATAAACAACAACGGGCAGAATTTCACCGCTTGCCGAAAGTGGATCATATCAACGGCTGGGAAGCTTTCTGGCCACAGGTATTGAAAAAGCTGCTCGATTATCAGCAATTCGTAACGTCTGAATAAATTCATCATTAAAAACGTGAATTTTTAACAACTAAAATTTCAGCAAGGTTTGTATACTTGAAGATGAATATAAACTCGCAGGAGAGTCAGCATGAAGCCCTATGCCTATAAAACTCTGAGCACTTTAAGCGCTTTTATCATTACTCTGTTGGCTGGTTGTTCCACCGCCCCAACAACCGAACCGCCCATGGAGGCACGCAATGCCGACGACCTGTTAATTATTGATTGCCTGCTGCCGGGCCAGGTTCGCCGCCTGGGAGCAATGTCGATGTATCAAACCGCCAGGCGACCCATTAAAACCACCGCTACCGATTGCGAAATTCGCGGCGGTGAATATGTTGCCTTCGACCGCGCCGATTATGCCACCGCATTAAAAATATGGTTGCCCATTGCCGAGGCCGGCGATGCCGAAGCGCAAACTTATGTGGGCGAAATATTCGAGAAGGGTCTGGGCATTAAGCCGGACTACAAAGCCGCAGCCAACTGGTATCGCAAGGCAGCAGAACAAAGTTTTTCCCGCGCCCAGATTAATCTGGGGAATCTGTATGAAAAAGGCCTGGGAGTGCCAAAAGATAAAGCCGTTGCACTGAACTGGTACCGCAGGGCATCGGGCGTACAAACGGATGATCTGCAATATGCATCCACCGTGGAAATCACATCGCAGGCACAACAGGAGCTGGATGCACTGCGCGAAGAAGTGGCCTTTAAAAATCAGCAGCTGGAAGACCTGCAAACCCAGCTGGCCGGCACTCAGCAACAGTTAAAGCTGAAAAAAGGCCAGTTACTGGCAGCAGAAAAAGCAAAACATGAAAAAGAAAAAGCGCTGATTGCACAGCAATCCAAAGCAATACATGAGCAAAGCAAGGCACTGATTGATCAGTTGCAGGCAGAGCTGGCAAAAGCAACGGCTGAAGTATCAGAACGTAAAACTCAACTGGCTCAGCTTAATCAAACCGCTGACCAGATGAGCCGGAAAATCGCTACCGCTGAAGCAGATGTTGGTAATCAGGCACAACTGGTTGCCATGAATGTTGATGCGCCTTCCATTGAAATTATCGATCCACCCATGTCATTAATGCGCGGGCTGCCAACCGTGCGCCTGCGTAGCGGCATTACTGAAAAAGAGGTGGTGGGCAAAATTAAAGCGCCTTCCGGCCTAAAAGCCTTTTTCGTTAACGGTAAACAGGAACCGGTGGATGATTACAGCCTGTTCTGGGTAACGGTTCCGGTCAAATCTGTAAGAAACAACGTTAAGCTGAAAGCGATTGATGAAAACGGACGCCAGGTTGAATTCGACTTCAGCCTGGTGGCCGACAGAAAGCAGCTGGATGAAAGCATCAAAGTTTCTAAAGCTGCTGCGCTTAAACTTGATAAGGGTATTGATCTGGGCAAATACCATGCGTTGATTATTGGCAACAACCGTTATGCTTACTATCAGGATCTGGAAACACCCATTAACGATGCCAAAGAAACCGAAAAAATTCTGCGCGAAAAGTATGGTTTCAATACAACACTGCTAACCAACGCAACCCGCTATGATCTTTTATCGGCCTTAAATAACCTGCGGGAAGTGCTGACCCCGCAAGACAACCTGCTGATTTACTACGCAGGCCACGGCGAACTGGACGACATTAATAAGCGTGGCTACTGGCTGCCTGTAGATGCCGAACCCGGCAACAGTGCCAACTGGATCTCCAATGTTTCCATATCAGACATTTTAAATGCCATGCCGGCAAAACACGTTTTGGTGGTGGCAGACTCCTGCTATGCAGGCACCCTGTCGATGGCATCAGTACCGCGTGTCAACATTGATATGTCGCCGGAAGATCATGCTGAATGGGTAAAAATCATGTCGAAAGCCAAAGCAAGAACGGTACTCACATCGGGCGGTGTTGCTCCAGTGCTGGATGGCGGCGGTAGTGGCCACTCAGTATTCGCACGGGCCTTTATTGATACTCTGGATAAAGCAAGCGGCATTGTTGAAGGCCACTCTATTTACCGCGAAGTGTTAGGCAAGGTGCGCATCCGGGCACGCGAACTGGATCATAACCAGGTACCCGATTATGCCCCGGCACGCTATGCTGGCCACGAGGCTGGTGAGTTTTTCTTCCAGTCGCTATTATAGACACTGCTGTTAAGGCAGGTATTGCCGGGATTCGCGAAATAACGGGGTTTTGCTTATGGAAAAGGTAAATGACCTTTTCAAATCATTCAGAAACAAGGAAATCGAGTACGATGAGCTGTTCGGGGCACTCACCCGAATGCTTTCTGAGGATCCGCACCTGTCTGGTGAGGCGGTTGCGGCGCTGGATAAAGCACAACAGCAAACCCCGATCCCGGTTACCGACTTTATTAATCTGCGAGCCAAACTGGAAAACACCGCGGCCACTTTTCATCAGCAGGATATATCACAAACTCCTGCCGACACTGAAACAACCATGATGTTTTCCGAGGAAGACAGCGACGTTGCAACAGATTCCGGCGATCCCACCCTGGTTGGCACCATCACAGACGGCGACCCGACTGAGACACCGGCTGCCACCTTCAATACACCGCCGGTAAAGCCTGCGGATGATTACACAGATGAAGCCACCGTGATTATGCCTATGCCACCCCGGCAGGCAGCAGCAGCGCCTGTTGCTGAGGCAGCGCCCAACTCAAAAGAACAGCCTGAAGCAGAAGAACTGCCAGAACCCGAATTACCGCAGTCAGAACCCGAATTACCACAGCCGGAGCCTGAAACAGCATCGACACCGGCTTTTGAGCCTGCACCCCAGCTGCAAACCGAACCCGCTGCGCCACTAGTAAAATCTACAAAACCACCCCTGGCACTGATTGGAACAGGAGTTGCCGTAGCTGTCGTTGTTTTACTGGTTATTGTGTTCTGGCCTGCCAGCGAAACACCGGAAGCAACCGTAGAAACAGCATCTATCAGCAATACTGAAACAGTATCAGAGGCAACACCAGCGACAACCGATACCCCAGCAAGCCCATCGCCCTGGGAACAGACAACGGCTGAAACAAGTGACAACACCAACGGGGCTGCATTCACCGATACAGCAACTTTACCCATAGAAGATACCACCACTGCTACAGTTGACACGGTTGAGATTGCTGCACCAGAAAGACTCGAACAGGATATTGTGGCCGCTGAACCGGATATAGAAAACGAAACGTATTTAATCAACGCCATCAAAGCTGCAGTAGCGGGAAAAAATCTGGGGCCAGCGGAACGGGAAGGTACAGCCACGTTTTTGCTGGTTAAGCTGATAGCATTAAACCCTGACGACAGCCAGATATCGGATGTACGAGCCATGATTTCGAAAAAACACCTGGAGCTGGCCAAAGAATCCCGTAGCAACCACCAATGGGATGAGGCACAACTGCATTTAGACGCAGCCCTGAAAGTGCGCTTACCCGACAGCTACATGCCAGAATAAATCAACAGTCTGCTAGGGCTGCATTAACTGCTGTAATTGAATCAGTTCAGGGTCGTTGGAAAACAGCTGCTGCGCTAACGCCAAATGCTGTTTTGCTTCTTCGTGCTCACCCTGCATCCAAAGTATTTTTGCCCGCTTAAAGAACCTTGTTTTTACTTCAGCGATTCCCTGTTCGGCCTGACGGTTTTTTGGATCGGTATCTAACACCATACGGTAGGCATCAAGCGCATTACTGCCTTGTGGCGACACTAACCGACCCACCAGAAAATGAGCCCTTGCCACATCCAGCAGGCGATCAACCTTTTCCTGATCCTGTACCGACAGCCGCGACACTGGCTCTTGAACCTTCGCCACGACCACCGGAGTATCATCAAGGTTTTTGGCTGCATTCGGCTCATCACCACCTTTTAAAGCAATAGCCCCCACCGTAGCCAGCACAATCACTGCTGCTGCAATGCCACCGCCTATATACCAGGGAGCTTGTGGCCCATAAACATGCTGACCATTGCCACACTTGATTAAATCTTCTTTAAATTCAGCCGCCGTTTGATAACGCTGGTTGGCATTTTTCGCCAACGCTTTTTTCATCAAATGATCGCACGACCCTGGCAGTGATTTATTAAGCGCCGTAGGATTCTGTGGCTTCAGGTTAATAACATTATTGATAATCGCCGTTGCCTGATCTGCACGGAAGGGTTTTTTTCCGGTAAGAAGCTCATAGAGCATAACGCCGGTTGAAAACAGATCCGAACGCTCATCAACGCCTGCCCCAATGCATTGCTCCGGCGACATATAAGACGGCGTTCCCAACACACTGCCAACCTGGGTTAGCTCGGAATTGTCCATGCGGGCAATACCAAAATCAGCAATCTTTACGACGCCTTTATTAGTGATAAAAATATTGGCGGGCTTGATATCGCGGTGCACAATCCCGAATTCATGCACATAATCCAGGCCATCGAGCACTGCGGATATAACCTGAATAGCTTCATCCAGGGTGTATTCCTTGCCTTCCTTGATCAAAGTTTTAAGGTCTTTACCCTCAACATACTCCATCACAAAGTATGGGGTGCCCTGAAACTGATCAAATTCATAGATACCCACAATGTTAGCATGGGTTAACTTGCCGACAGCCTGTGCTTCGGTTTGAAAGCGACGCAGCATTTCCTGGCCCATTTCACTATCCAATAAGCTCTTATGAATAGTTTTAATGGCGACCGGGCGGGCAATATTAGGATCAAAACCTTTATAAACAACACCCATGGCACCCTTACCCAGAACGCCTTCGATGTTGTATTTACCAATAGTATCAGGATGGGACATTACTCAACCTGCCAATTATTCAACCACTTGATATAAGTGATAGGCCTCAGGCAGGTATTGGTCAATGCAGGTCGCAAGATATTTATAGTTGGCAGGTATACCATCACCCGTGCAGAACACCCGAAACTGGTGTGGCACCTTCTCCATGGTTAGATCTGCCGGCACTTCCATCCATACACCTAACAAACGCTTGGGAATAATATATTCCGCTGCGAGAAACCGATGATCTTTTGGCAGATCAATAGTTTGAGCTTCCTGGGTGATGTGAACTTCAAATTTGTGGATGGTTCTCATGGCTGATTCTCTTGAGCGTTAGGTAAAACAAATAAACCGGCACCTATCTTACCTAACTATCGCCCATCCTGATACCTGAGCTGGAACCTGCTGATCGATA
>PDSR01000078.1 GCA_002748575.1 Gammaproteobacteria bacterium | reverse complement strand
CGTCGGTAACAAGCTTCAGGTTTTTGTCTGCGGCTTTGGCGGCATCGGCTGAATACATCATGGTGGGGTACGAAGCTTCGGCAGCAAGTAATTGGGAGCATACATTTTTCTCGATGGTATTAAGCAGGGATTTGGATTTGATATTAAACGCCAACAGGGTTTCTCTTGCCTGCGCCACCGCAGCCTGGTCAGCGCCGCCAGAATAAACAGGCAGGCTAAGGTTTAACCCGGCTTGCCAAAAGGTATCTTCCTGCTTACTGCTTGAACCTTTACCACCGGTGTCCATTATATCGGTCATGCCCGCTTGAAAAGTCACTGAAGGTGCCCAGTGTTTACGCTTGGCGGTGGTCAGTGCTTGTTCTTGTGCTTTTAGTTGCGCTTCAATCTGCTGAAGTTCCGGTGATGTCAGGATCGCTTCAGACACCATAAAATTATGAAATGCCCGGAAAGTCCACGGGTTTTTAATGCGTTCATCAAACCGCTTATCATTAAAAAAGAAACCGGCGCTTGTCAGTGTAACTGTTTCAAGGTCAAGCACTTCTGTTTGCGGTAAATTCAGCAGGCTTAACAAGGCAACATTCAGTTGATTCATCTGCGACCTTGCCTTTACCCGATTGATGCGGCTGGTGGCAATCTCTGATTCCCAGCGATACACTTCGCCAGCGCTGGCGGCCCCTATTTTTTTGCGTACTTTTGCCAGTTCCAGGTTGCGGCTGGCCCGCTCCAGATTTTCTTGTTGCAGGCGGGTCAGCTCTTTGGCTTTTAATAGGTTCAAATACGTTATTGCCGCATTTAACGCAGCATCCAATCGCTGTTGTTGCAGGGCTTTTTCCCGGGATAAATGCTGATACTTTTGTGCGGCATAAAGGCCCTGAGCATCATTGGAATAAATAGCCTGAGAGAATGACACCTGGGCCTGGGTTTTTTTCTCGGCATTGCCAATCCTGGCAAGGTCTTTATCCTGTTGCGTGTAATCGCCGGAAAACCCGATATTAGGCAGCAGCCTGGCTTTATATGTGCCCAGGGCGGCTTTGCTGGCATTGGTTTGATACCCTGCCGCTAATACATCCAGGCTTTGCTGCATGGCGCGGCGCATGGCTTCCCGTAATCCTAATGGCCGCCGGGTGGAATACTGGCCGCGGTTAATAATCACGTAATTGTCTTCCATTGCAAAAGAAGGAAAACGATTCAGTGCATGGGCGGTGGCCTGGTTAAGAAAGGTTTTGGTATCAAAATCCATAATCACTGGAACCTGCTCCGGTTTTTCACCCAGCAATATCCGTTGGGTAATCAGGGCCAGCCTGCGAATCAGGCGCTGGGAGCTTTGTTCGGTGGAATACCCGGCCAGCAAACCCTGTTCCACTTCCTGGCGGCCATTAAAGGTAAAGCCGGGGATTTTTCTGGCCAGCAGGCCATCGGCAATGGTTTTGATTTGTGTCAGGTTAAAGCGGGGAAGGGGGGCCAACAGCACGGCTTCAACCTGTTCGCTATCAATGTTTCGCAGCGTTTCTTCGCCTGATTGGCCCGCTGGTATCATTCGGGCGTCCAGGCCTGCAGTTTTAAAAATCTTTTCTACTTTTTTAATGGAAGGAATGGAGTCGGTAATGGCGTTGTCGACCACAATAGCGAATTTATTAAACGGGGTAATGCCCTGAAAGGTGCTGATAAAATCAGTGGGGCGGGTTTTATCGGTGATATAAGTAAAGTTTTTCAGGTTGGAGCGGCCATCTACCAACGGAATATCTTGCAGTTGCGGGTCGATAATAAAGGGCGCAATAACCGGCTTGTTAAGGGGAGTCCGCGCCAGATAATTCGCATTCAGCAAACCCAGGGCGATAATAATATCAATCTTGTCGTCTTTCAGGGCCTTATTACAAAGCTGTTTTATTTTTTCTTCATTCCAGTTGGCACCAAAGCGGTAGCGCTCATCAAAGGTTACGTTAAACTCCCGGCCAACCAGTTTAACAATTTCTTGCTTCAGTTGATTGGCATCCAGGCTGGCCCGTTCCAGCCTGGCATCACTTAACAGCGCAATGGTGACATCCTGCTGAGCCTGCGCGAAGCCGGAAAATAAAAAAATAACGAATAAGCAGTGATTGAAGAACCTGATCATAGGATTGAATTCCTGTTGGTATTCTTGGCTGGATTTTTACCGGGTATTCTTGCCTGGGATTAACGCGATACTCATTGCAGCGGTGGCTGCAATAAAGGCTGCTGATACCCACAAACAGGCAATCAGCCCATAGGCCTGAAACAGCCAGCCCGATAAAAGGGTGCCCGCCAGGCGGCCCATTGCATTGGCCATATAGTAAAAGCCCACATCCAAAGAAACCCCGTCGCGGCCAGCATAACGAACAATTAAAAAACTGTGTAGCGATGAGTTAATGGCAAAAATAAAACCGAACACCATCAGCCCGCCAAGCAGGGTGATGGCCATTGGCCATTGTAAAGAGAAACCGATTGCGATGGTGGCTGGAACAATGGCCAGCGCTGCTGCCCAGCCGGTGGCTGCCAAACCGCCAGGGGGGTGATCGCCTCGTTGGGTAATGCGTGGCGCAATGGCCTGCACCATGCCATAGGCAATTATCCATGATGCCAGAAAGCCGCCCACCTGCCAGAAGTTCCAGTGAAACTGCTGGCTAAGAAACACCGGCAGGGCAATCACAAACCACACATCTCTTGAGGCGAATAGAAATAATCGGGCGGCTGACAGAATATTAATCGCTCTGCTTTTCGAGAAAATATCTTTAAATTTCGGTTTGTTCTTGGCTTTGCCCAGATCCTTTTTAAGCAATATCAGGCTTGAAATCCAAACCACTGCCAGCACAGATGCCATTGTTACCAGGGCATACTTAAAACCCATTAAGGTTAGTAACCCGCCGCCCATAAAAAAGCCTGCGCCTTTTAGGGTATTCTTCGAGCCGGTTAGCAAGGCAACCCATTTATACAGGGTGGAGTCGGCGTTTTCCGGCACTAACAGTTTGATACTGCTTTTAGCGCTCATTTTATTCAGGTCTTTAGCAATGCCCGATAGCGCCTGGGCAGCCATTACCCAAACCACGGTGAGCATGTCTGCCGGAACGGTGAGCATCAGCAGGGCAAACACCTGCATTCCCAGGCCAATGTTCATGGTACGGTTTAAACCTAAACGGGCACCCAGCCAGCCACCGAACAGGTTGGTGACCACACCAAAAAACTCATAAAACAGGAACAGGCTGGCAATGGCCAGCGGTGAATAACCAAGCTGGTGAAAATGCAGTACCACCAACATGCGTAATGCACCGTCTGTTAAGGTAAACGCCCAGTAATTGCCGGTAACAACCAGGTATTGTTTTATTGCCGGTGATAACGCTTGCATGGTTAGGCGAGCGACCCTGCAACCTTGTTCACCAGCTCGGCGGTTCGATTGGCATATCCCCATTCGTTGTCGTACCACAGGTACAGTTTTAACTGGGTGTCGTTAACCACCATGGTGGATAGCGCATCAACAATGGATGACCTTGGATCGGTTCGGTAATCAATAGATACCAAAGGCCGCTCTTCAAAACCCAGTATGCCTTGCAGCTCGTTGTCGGCGGCCTGTTGCAGTGCCGCATTTACGGCTGCTGCCGTTACCGGCTGTTCTAATTCAAACACACAATCGGTAATCGAGGCGTTAGCCAGTGGAACGCGAATCGCGTGGCCATTCAAGCGGCCTTTCAGTTCAGGAAAGATATGGGTGATGGCGGTGGCTGAGCCCGTGGTGGTCGGGATTAAATTCATGCCGCAGGCGCGTGCGCGGCGCAGATCTTTGTGGGGGGCATCAAGAATCACCTGGGTGTTGGTAATATCGTGAATGGTGGTCATGCTGCCGTGTTTGATACCAAAGTTATCGAGTATTACTTTTACCGCTGGTGCCAGGCAGTTGGTGGTGCAGGAGGCGGCGGTCACAATATCGAATTTTTCATGGTCGTACAGGTTATCGTTCATGCCCATCACGATATTTAACACACCGTCTTCTTTTACCGGTGCGGTTACTACAACTTTTTTAACGCCCTGGTCCAGGTAAGTTTGTAATTCTTTCCGGGTTTTAAACTGCCCGGATGCTTCAATTACCAGGTCGCAGTCGCCCCAGTGAGTGTCTGCCAGGCTGGTATTGCGGCTGGTGCTGATGGTGTGGCCGTTAATCATTATATGGCTGCCATCGGCGGTGGCTTCCTGTTGCCAGCGCCCATGCACTGAATCAAAATTTAACAGGTGGGCGAGGGTCGCGGCATCACCGGCGGGTTCATTGATATGCACAATGTCAATGCCTTTGGTGTTAAAGAGTGCGCGCATGGTTAATCGGCCCATGCGTCCAAAACCGTTAATGCCTGCTTTAATGCTCATGTTGTATGTGTCCTGAATACGGAAAATTCCTGGCAGCGGCGCGAATACACTGCTGTAATGGATTAGGGGGTACCCCTATTGGCGATCTATCATATCGACGGAAAACCAGATGTAAAGCGGGCGAATCTTAATCTTCATAAGATTGTCATACAAAGGATGTCATACTGGCGTGGCGTTTATAACAAAGAAGGAAATATAAAATGAATGAGCTATTTGAAGACTTAACCGATGATGCTGAATATTATGACTATGATGACGAAGTAGACGATGCTTATGAAATGTAAGCATCGTACAGCTTGTTATGAGTGTTTGTTAAACAGCGATTTTCTGTATTCCCCCGGCGTAGTGCCAGCCCACCGTTTAAATGCCCGCTGAAACGCCCCTGGCGTGGAAAATCCCAGCAAGTAAGAAATTTCCCCGAAAGACAGCTCAGTGTTTTTCATATAGCTAAGGGCAACATCTCGGCGCATTTCGTCCACCAGGTTCTGATAAGAAGTATTTTCATCTTTCAGCTTTCTGCGTAAAGTCCATGTCGGCATTCCCAGCGCCAGCGCCACTTCTTCAATAGACGGTGTTTTACCGTGCAGCATGGTACCCAGCACTTTCAGCACCTTATTACGATAACTGTTCGCCAGCGCCACGCGCCCCAGTGCAATATCGCACTGCTCCAGCAGAGTGCGGTGCAGGCTGTCGTTGCGGTGGAGGATAGGCACGTTGAGCGCCCCGGCAGCCAGTTTGATGGCATTTTCCTGTTGATTGAAATGCACCGGGCAGGAAAACGCCTGTTGATAAGCTTGCTGGTAGGCCGGTGGCGAGAATTCTATGCAGGCGGATTCCACCAGATCGCTTTTTCCCGTAAGCCATTGAATACTGCTGGTCCAGCCGCTAAGGATGGCATCCACCACAAAGTAGGTGTAGTCATTATAAGGGGCGATAGAATAAAACTTGAGCCAGGTTTCGCTGCCATCAGTTACCAGGGTAGAACTGCCCCGATAACAGCGCCCGAACAGGTCTTCGTATTGGGTAATAATGCCCAGTGCGTCTTTCAGGGTGGGGGCTGTCATGGCGGCTAATCCGGCCATGCCAAAGCGCGTAATACTGCTGTTGGCACCGGCAATTAGCCCCAAGGCGGGCTGTTGGATGCGCTGAATGGCGCAAAAACCAATACGCATTAAATAGGCAAGATCAATACGGGCTTCTTCGTCCTTTAACAGGGTTTTGTCCAAGCCTACATCCTGTAACACCAGATCCGGGTCTGCACCCAAAGATTCAGCGGTGTCTAGCAGATATTGCAGGTACCCTGCTGTTGTATCGCCGATTTTCATAAGCTTATTTTATAAACCTTAGCTTTGCTCTAACTCTTTGATTTTAAGATTTAAATCGTTTGAAAGCGGATTGCTTGCCGCTGCTGCCCTGGCGGGAGAGTATATAAGTTTGTGGATTGCCCGTCATCTTGACGATTGTTTAGAGGGGTGAATTTGCTTGTCGGGCAGGGCGGTCTATGCTCTACAAAGGTGGCATTTTGCGTATCAATTACTATGGGCGTGATACCATGATCACATCGTATTATTAAAGAATTGAATAAACTAGGGGTTACTTAAGGCGAAGATTAGTGGGCTTGCTGAAACCGGTTTTTTTGTTTTTTGCGACGTAAAAGTAAAAGTGTAATGGGTGATTCGCATGATGGTCGATCCTTCGGTCGCCAATGAAGCTGTGCTGTTTTTTGAAGGAGACAGCATCAGTAAAGAAATGACTTACAGCGAATTTGAAGCGGTGCTTGATGGTGTGGTTGGTCTGAACGATCTGGCCGGTGATCAGGTGTCGGCGGCTTATGTGCATGTGAACGGTCACTTGAAAGTGAGCGCTTGTGTGCTGTTCAAGATCAACTTTGATCGCCTCGGCTTTGCCGACAAATCCTGGAATATTCCCTTGAGGCATTTGGCCGATACGGCTGCGAGGGGGCCTGATATGGGTGCCGGCCCGATTCGTCTGGCTTGCAAAAGCCAGTGCTCTGTTAGCTGGCACCAGCCCCAGTTGTGGGACCCAGTGATGACAGCACACAATAACACCTTCGCAAAAATACATGATGCGGTTGCCAATAACAGGTTGTGTTTGCCAACAACCGGTGAACCTGAATTTCTTGATTCCGCTTTCGCTACCGAAAATCAATGGACGATGGCAGAGGTGCCGCTGTCAGCAGCGTCAGAATCGGCTCAACCACTTAAGGAACCGCCGGTTTTGTCTGTTGATGAAAGCTTCGACGGCACTTACGTTGATGATCAGGAGCTGGGCTTGACGGAAAGCCTGTTAGAGGCTCTGGAATCTGCTCATCGTAAGAAAATGGCCAGTCTGATTCGTCAGCAGCACCTGCATGTTAAAACAATGCAGAATGAACACCAGCAGGAGCTGGCAAAGCTGAAGCTTAATTATGAACAAAGCCTGCAACAGCTGGAAATTGATGTGGCCCGGTTGGCTAACCTTCATGAGTCATTGCATTCTCAGAATATTGCTTTAAGGGAGCAAAATGAGGCGCAGCGCCGCCAGCTGGAAACCTTCAAGAAAACCCGCAATATTGAGCTGCAAAAAGCAGAAGCTTACGAAAAACAGCAGGTTGATGCGCTACGCAGTCAATACGAAGAACTGATGGCGCAACGTGTTGCGGAAGAAACCGCAAAGCTTAAAGAGCAAATTGAATTGCGTAATATGGAGCTGATGCACCGCCATGAAGTGGCGAAAAAGTTGCGGGAGGAGTTATGTGATTTAAGGCGCGACAAACTGCGTTTGGTCAATGATGGCGGTGATAAATTTTTAGACCGGTTAGAAGCGTTGGGTATCAGCTTTATTGCGTTCCACCCTGGAGCGGGCCGCATCTCTATATTACTTAAAGATATGGGCGCCTATATGGAAAACCCCATTGGTTTTGCCGCTGATCGCTGCCTGGTATCAGAAGAGCATTATCGTGTTTGGCTGGAACACTATCATAACCCTGTCTGCCAG
>PDSR01000080.1 GCA_002748575.1 Gammaproteobacteria bacterium | reverse complement strand
AACTCTTTATTTTATACGATCAATCAGGGAGAGGGTGATGTCGTTAAGATGGAAACGAATATTTACTACGTTGCCACTCCCGCTAGTAGCACGAGGCCAGCACTTTTTCGAAAAATAAATAATTCCCCGGCTGCTGTTGTTGCTGAAAATGTGGTGGATATGCAAATTTCCTATGGTGAAGATACTGATTCCACGCCGGATTTTGAAGTGGATATTTATCGCACCGCTGATAATGTCGTTGATTGGGCGCGAGTAATCAGCACCCAAATTAATCTTTTGGTTGCCAGTGATAATGACAATATCGTTAACGGAACCACGGGTATGTCGTTACCTTTTAACGGGCAGACTTATACAGCGCCGGACAGGCGATTATATCGAGCGGTAACCGCAACTACCACCATACGAAACCGGGCACAATAACCTGGGAGAGTTAAATTGGGAGAGTTAAATAATGTATTCTAGCAGTTGTATGCCAGCCGCCATGACAAAGCAAAAAGGGGCTGTGCTGGTTCTGGCTTTGATATTGTTGACGGTTTTGACGTTTGTGGGTGTGTCATCAAATCGAGATGTCATTCTTCAAGAGCGTATGGCGGCAAATGAATTGGATAGCAGCGTATCGCTGCAAGCTGCGGAAGCCATGGTTCGTGTCGCTGAAGCAAACTTTGGTGCCTGTGAGCCGTCTTCGACTCAGTCTACCAGTGGTTCTACCAATGGCTGGTACAGTGCTGTAACCAACCATGGCAATCCAGCGCCTGACTGGGAGTTTGCCGCGAAGCTGGCTGATGGTGATAATGCATGGATCACCGAGACATTTAGTCATGTGGCGCAAAACCCTCGATATATGATAGAGCGGATGCAGCCCTTTTCTTATAACAAGCATGAACAGCTGGATTTGGAAATTGCACCGAAGTATGCCGTGCCCTACAGAATAGTGGCACAGGGGTTCGGTACCTCAACTAAAGCTGATTCAGTTATTCAAACAATTCAATACACCTACGATTGTAACTAATGGTGAGAGGTTGTCAGTTATGAAAATTTCATCAAGATCCTATAAGTCTTCAGTGCTCTCATTTGCACTTACAGCCGGTGTGTTATGTTCGCCTAATGCTGTAGCCGACCTGAATATTGCCGATGAGCCGCTTTATATGGGTATTCAAGCCGATCCGAACATTATGTTTATTCTGGACGATTCGGGCTCCATGCATTGGGAGTATATGCCAGGGGAGGCCAAGGGTGGCGCGCATAGTTTCTCCTATCTGTTTCCACAGCCTATCCAGGTGTATGGCACAGGTTCTTATGCATGGGACGATGGTGGAAATTGTACACCTTTTTATCTTGTACCGGATTTTGATGATGACAACGCCTACAACCTGGTGATGCGCTCCCCACAGTTTAATAAGATTTTTTATAATCCGGATACCGAATACAAGCCCTGGTCAAACAGCGATGGTACCCTGATGAATAATGCCGATCCTGCCAATGCTTTATATAATCCTGGAGATCCTTCTGTTGGTGGTATGGATTTAACTGCACAACAAGCTTTAAGGGCTCATTGGTTCGAGCATACCAACTCTGCCGCGTGGCCTGTCTGGCCTGTCCTTGACTGTGACAATGGCGCATTACATACGTTCTGGCCAATTACATATTACCTGTATAACGGTGGGGATAAAAACTCTATCAGCAGTTATACCAAAGTGCAGATCACCAGCAGCACACCGGCGAGTCAGACCTTTACAAGCCCCAGTGGTATTGTTCGCACAAGGGATGAAGAAATAGCTAACTTTGCCAACTGGTTTTCTTATTATCGATCGCGAATTCTTACCGCTCGTGCCGGTATCGGTGCTGCATTCGCAACTCAGGGCGAAGATCTGCGAGTGGGTTTTGCTACCCTGAATCAAGGGACTCATTCAGTAGATGGTAGATCCACCAGAACGATTATTGATGGTGTCAGAAGCTTCCGGGGAGCTGATCGGGGTAATTTTTATGAAATACTTTATAAAAGGCCTGTTCTGCGCAGAGGTACACCGCTAAGGCGGGCTCTGGATGCGGTTGGCCAATATTATACGCGTACCGATAACCAAGGCCCTTGGGGACAGTCGCCTGGAATTAATAATACAACCGATCATATTGAATGTCGGAAAAGCTACAGTATTCTGATGACCGATGGTTATTGGTTGGAAGGTGATAGCATGGACGCAGATACAGCAGATGCCAAGGAAAATAATGATGGTATTGCCGGGCCTGATCATAGTAATCCGGATCCAGAGAATTATGTTCAAAGACCCGATGGCACCGACTATAAGGGATATATAGCTTCAAGTGCTTTTTCTGGTGCTTTTAGTGATGCTGTGGCCGATACTCTGGCAGATGTAGCCATGTATTATTGGAAAAATGATTTGCGTTCAGATCTGGAAAATAAAGTCCGCGTACGTAAACAAGGTGATGCCGTTCAGGAAATCAGTGATCCTGCTTATTGGCAGCATATGGTTACATTTGGTGTAGGTTTGGGTGTCTCAGGGCAGCAGGATGTTGATGATGCGTTTACCGCAGTAAAAAATAATACGCCCATAACATGGCCTAATCCTTTTGACGCTGACCGGGCAAAAATTGATGACCTGTTGCATGCTTCTATTAACAGCCGTGGTGGCTTTTTCAGCGCGTCTAACCCGGATCAGTTTGCAGCGGAATTAAAGGCGGTGCTGGATACAATTTCCAGCGACAAGTCTTCATCTTCTTCTGCCGTTGCCAACACTACGCGCCTTGATACCAATACTTATATTTATCAAGCGAAATTTGCCCCCGATAACTGGTCGGGCCAGTTTTTAGCATTTGAGTTTGATGCAAACACAGGCATTGATACGGATCATCCTGCATGGGATGCAGATGATAAGCTGCCTGCCCACAGTGATCGTGATATTTTTACTTATAAACCGGGCGATGGTGGGGTTGAATTTTTATGGAATAACTTATCATCTGCACAGCAGGGGTACCTTAACCGTGATATTTATAGTGTTGTTGATGGTTTAGGTGAAGATCGACTTGCTTTTCTTAGAGGTGATAGCAGTGTAATCGGGCCAGCAACAGCTCCATTTAGAGATCGAACAAGTGAAGATACTCACGATAAAGATGGTGTTGATCTGCTGGGTGATATCATTAACTCAGACCCCGTTTTTGTAGGGTTGTCGGATTATGGTTATGGTTATTCCAATGCTGCCTTAAGCGCCACCGAAAAAACAAAATACATTGCGTTTCGCTCCAGTGGATCTTATTTAGGGCGAGACCCTATGGTTTATGTCGGTGCAAATGATGGTATGTTGCATGGCTTTGATGCAGAAACGGGTAAAGAAACATTTGCTTTTATTCCAAATGCTGTCTATCCACGGCTGAGTGCTTTAACCAGTTCAAGTTATACCCATCAGTATTATGTAGATGCTTCGCCGCATGTGGCAGATGCCTACATTAATAATAACTGGGCCACGGTGCTTGTCAGTTCCCTGGGTGCCGGAGGGCGGGCGTTGTTTGCCATTGATGTGACCGACCCCGGTAGCGTTGGTGCGGGCGATATTCTGTGGGAAATTCAGGCTGATAGTGGCTATGCTGATTTAAAACATATGGGCTATATGCTGGGATCCCCCCAGATTGCACGGACTAAAAATGGAGAATGGGTTGCATTGGTGGGTAATGGCTATAACAGCACTGAACACAAGGCTGCGCTGTTGGTAGTAAAGCTGAGCGATGGCAATATTATTAAAGTCATTAATACAGGTGTTGGTGATCCCTCAAACCCCAATGGGCTGGCGACACCGCTGGCAGTTGATTTAGATACGGATCGTGTTTTGGATGTGGCTTATGCCGGCGATTTACACGGTAATCTGTGGAAGTTTGATTTCTCTTCAGCGAATCCAAACGATTGGGATGTGGCTATAAAATCTTCAGGCTCTCCAGCTCCGCTGTTTCAAGCGTGTGATGGCGATAGTTGTAATTCCAATACCAGACAACCTATTACAACCAAGCCAACGATTGCGGTGCATGATAAGGGCGTAATGGTTATATTTGGTACGGGTAAATACTTTGAAGATCAAGATGCCATTGTGAATAATAGTCCGCGAACTGAAGCCTTATACGGTATTTTCGACTGTGGTAAAAATGCCGTTACAGGGTTGTGTGGGGATACGGTTAAGCGTGATGAGCTGGTTGAGCAGGAAATTATTTTTGAAGATGATCGGGGCACCACTGCGCGGTTGGATGATGATATCCGTGTTATTTCAGATAACTCAGTTGATATTTCCAGCAGCACGCAAGGTTGGTACATCGAGTTAAAATCCCCGGGTGCATCTCATGGGGCTGGTGAGAGGGTGATATCGAAGCCAGTGATTGTGAACGATGCTGTACTATTTGTTACTTTTACTCCGGATATAAACCCCTGTAATTTCGGTGGTTCCAGCTGGGTTCTTGAAGTTCAGCCAGAGTCCGGTTCTCGCTTCGTTAATGCACCCAAACTGGATGTTAATAACGATGGTGTGATTGATGCAGAAGATTATGTCGAGGTTAATGGTGAGAATGTTTATATTTCCGGTGACCGTTTTGGTCAAAAACTTTCAACGCCTGCGTTAGTGCATTATCAGGCGGATAACGGTGACTTTCTGGTGAAAAAAGTATCTACCGGTTCAGGAGGCAATACCCCTGAATTAGATAACCTTAGTTATAGCAAGCAAGGCCGCCAATCCTGGCGACAACTGAAGTAAGGAGTCAACAATGAAAACCTATTTTAAAGCACTGTTTGTATGGGCAGCATTTACTTCGGTTGCATCAGCATCTGGATTGTCAGGGCTGGATTTGTCTCGAACCGGGCCTTATTCGGTGGTTAACGGAAATATTGTTAAGATTAATGGGAAAACCATGATTAAAACAGCTGAAACCAAGCTGATCTCCTGCGAAGGCAAGCGGGTGAAGCAGTTTTATAAGGGTACTCTTGTAGATGTTAAGCTGGTAGAGCCAGTGAAAGGCCCAACACCTGTATTGAAGGAAATCCGGGCGGTCTGCAATTAGTTAAGCTGGGGGGGTTAGCCCCCCTTTTTTTTCCTACCCACTGAAAAATCATGTTAATATTCTGCAAGCCGGGTTTGTGCCCGGTTTTTTTGTGTTTTGTGTGTTTAGTGTTTACATATAGTGGGCCGTAACAGGCTGACTTTTCTTGAATATCCGAGTTGGATAAGGCGTGAACCATGTCAACAGCCGAGCGTTGGCTATTGCCTGAGGGCATTGAAGAGCTGCTTCCACAGCAGGCAGCAAAGCTTGAATCGTTGCGTAGAGATTTGCTGGATCTATACGCAAGCTGGGGATACGATCAAGTATTCCCGCCATTAGTTGAATATTTAGAGTCGTTGCTCACCGGCGTGGGCAATGATCTTTCCTTACAAACCTTCATACTTACCGATCAGTTAACGGGGCGAACCATGGGCATTCGTGCGGATATGACTCCGCAGGTAGCCCGAATTGATGCCCATACCTTAAATCAACAAGGCCCGACTCGCCTGTGTTATACCGGCGAAGTGCTGCATACCCGGTCTGCCTCTTTAATGGATTCCCGCAGCCTGGTGCAGATTGGTGTAGAGCTGTTTGGCCATCAGGGTATTGAGGCCGATATTGAGGTCATATCGCTGATGCTGCAAACCCTGGCAAAAGCCAATATTGATACTTTGCATTTGGATCTTGGCCATGTGGTGATTTATCGTAAATTGGCTAATGCTGCCGGGTTAAGTGAATCCCAGGAACAGGCGCTATATGATATTTACCAGCGTAAAGCCGTGCCGGAATTGCAGACGTTTGTGGCCGATAATGTCAGTGATGGCCAATTAAGAGCAAGCTTTCTGGCGCTGACCACGCTGGCAGGGGATTTATCTGTACTTGCCCAGGCGAAAGAGGTGTTAGCATCGGTGCCCGATGCCGCCGCTGCCATTGCTGATCTGGAAACGATTGCCGATTATGTGGCAGCAAACTTTCCCGGCGTTACCCTTTACTTTGATCTGGGGGAACTGCGTGGTTATCACTATCATACCGGCGCGGTATTCAGTGCCTATGTGCCCGGCAAAGGCCAGGCCATTGCCAGTGGTGGTCGCTACGATAAAGTGGGTAAAGTGTTTGGTCGCGCGCGCCCCGCCACCGGTTTTAGTGCGGATCTGGCGCAGTTAATCAAATTTATGCCAGTGCCTGAAAAAACAGCACTGGTATTTGCTCCGGCTGCCACCGACCTGGCTGATACCGCCGCAACCGCTCGGGCATCGTTACATCAGGCCATTGCCGCCCTGCGGGCAAGCGGTATCAAAGTTATTCAGGCCTTACCGGGGCAAACCCAGGGGGCAGCCGAAATGGGTTGCACCGGGCAACTGGTTTTTAAAGACAATCAATGGCAAACAGAATCTATTTAAATATTGCTGGATCGAAGTGAGAGGAACATGGGTAAGAGCGTCGTAATTCTTGGTACCCAATGGGGTGACGAAGGCAAAGGTAAAATTGTTGATTTGTTAACAGATCGCGCAGCGTGTGTGGCACGTTTTCAGGGAGGGCATAATGCCGGCCATACCCTGGTGATTGATGGCGTTAAAACCGCGCTGCACCTTATTCCTTCCGGTATTTTGCGCGACAACGTCAAGTGTTTGATTGGTAATGGTGTTGTTATTTCGCCGGAGGCGATTATTGAAGAAATAGAAATGCTGGAAAAACGCGGTGTACCGGTGCGTGAGCGCTTACGCTTAAGCCCGGCCTGTCCGCTGATTCTTCCTTACCATGTGGCGCTGGATCAGGCGCGGGAAGTGGCCAGAGGCAACGCGAAAATAGGCACCACAGGCCGTGGTATCGGGCCTGCCTATGAAGATAAAGTCGCCCGCCGTGGTTTGCGTCTGGGGGATATTTTTCACCCGGAGCGTTTCGCTACCAAACTCAGTGAAGTGCTGGAATATCATAATTTTGCCCTTGAGCATTATTACAAAACCGACACTCTGGATTACCAGAAAATGTTGGCTGAAACTCTGGAAATGTGTGAGCAGTTAAAACCAATGGTGGCCGATGTTACTGAAATACTGCATCAACACCGTGAAGCGGGCGACAACATATTATTTGAAGGTGCCCAGGGCACTCTGCTGGATATTGACCATGGTACTTATCCTTTTGTGACCTCTTCAAACACCAGTGCTGGCGGTACCGCCACCGGTAGTGGGGTTGGCCCGTTGTACCTTGATTATGTGATGGGTATTACCAAAGCTTACACTACTCGTGTTGGTTCCGGCCCTTTCCCAACAGAATTGTTTGATGACATCGGCGAGCGTCTGACCGAGAAAGGCCATGAAGTGGGTACCACCACTGGCCGTGCCCGTCGCTGTGGCTGGTTCGATGCCGTTGCTCTGCGCCGCGCTGTACAGATTAACTCAGTAACCGGGTTGTGCCTGACCAAACTGGATGTGCTTGATGGTTTGGAAACTGTGAAAATCTGTGTGGGTTATCAGGATAGCAATGGTAATTCAGTAGATAGTTTCCCGGTGGATGCGGCTGATTATGATGGCCTGGTGCCCGTGTATGAAACCGTACCTGGCTGGAGTGAATCCACTGTGGGTTTACAAAGCTTTGATGTATTGCCTGAAAATGCCAAAGCTTATATTAAAAAACTGGAACAGGCGGTGGGTGCACCCATTGATATTGTGTCTACTGGCCCGGATCGCGTAGAAACCATGATTCTGCGGCATCCTTTCGAATAGACTGCACACTTGCGAATAAACCGCATGGGGCCATATCCTGATATGGCCCCTGGTTGGATTGTTAGATCTTAACCCCCGGCATGGGTGTGTGGCTGTCGAGAATTTCCAGATAATTAACCCGTTCATAGGCACAAGGGTTAATCGCATGTGGGTAGCTGAGGCTGCCTTTGCATTGTTCAACAGATTCGTATTCTTTTTCTTCCAGCCATTCAGTCAGCTGCTGTAATTGTGTTGCTATTTCCTGTACGCCGTTGTTCAGCAATACACTGCAAAGATGCACCACATCTGCCCCTGCCAATATCGCTTTGGCAACTTCCTGATAGCTGTGAAATCCGCCGGTGGCTGCAATGGTGATGTCTAAATTGGCCCGCAGTAAGGCAATCCAGCGAACCCGCAGCAGCGATTCATAGGGTGATGACAACTGAATGCGTGGCTCAATATCCAGTGTGTCCAGATTAATATCGGGTTGATAAAAACGATTAAATAAAGAAACACCCGATGCACCGGCCTGTTCCAGGCGATGAATAAAATGGCTCAGCGAACTGAACTGCGGCGACAGCTTAACGGTAAAAGGAATATCAATCGTATCCTTTAAATCGTGAACCACCTGCAAGTAACGCCTTTCTACATCGTCGCTGCTTTCTGATTGGTCGGCATTAATGCTGTACAGGTTAAGTTCCAGCGCATCAACACCGGCTTCTTCCAGATCTTTGGCATGGTCAATCCAGCCCGATGGGGTGGTGCCGTTCAGGCTGCCGATCACCGGAATATCCAGGGAAGATTTGTATTGCTCGATACGTTCAAGGTATTGATCCAGTGTGGACGAAAACTGGTGTGCCGTGGGCAAATAATTATCTGCCTCAAGGTGGCCAATATTCTGATGTTCAAACAGCCGCTCCATGTTTTCCTGTTCATGCAGCAGTGCTTCTTCAAACAGGGATGGCAGCACAATGGCAGCCGCACCGGCGTCTTCCAGGCGGCGAGCTTCGTCAAATTTTCCGGTCAGCGGGCTTGAAGAAGGAACAAGCGGGTTCTTTAAAGTTAATCCTAAATAGGTCGTGGTTAAATTCACTCTTTTGTTTCTCCGTGCTTGTCCCAATCCAGGGATGCTAATTGTTGATAGCGTTCAAAGCGTTCTTGTACTTCCTTACGGGCTTCATCCAATAATCGCTGCGCTTCATCGGGGTGGGTGTTCCACAGCATGTTGAACCGGGTTTCACTTTTAACAAACTCGGCGTAGTCAATGGAAGGTGGTTTTGAATCCAGTTTTAATGGGTTTTTGCCGCGTTCGGCTTTAAGCGGGTCGAAACGGAATAGCGGCCAGTGCCCGGAATTAACCGCCAGGTTTTGCTGGCGATGGTTATTGCTCATATCGACACCATGGGCAATACAGGGCGAATAGGCAATGATCAGCGATGGCCCGGGATAGGCTTCCGCTTCTAAAAAGGTATGCAGTGTTTGCACATCTTTAGCGCCATAGGCCACATGGGCCACATACACATTTTCGTAAGTCATGGCAATGCGTGCCAGGTCTTTCTTGGCGACCGGCTTACCGCTGGCAGAGAATTTCGCCACTGCCCCCCGTGGTGTCGCCTTCGAGGTTTGGCCGCCGGTGTTGGAATACACTTCGGTATCCAAGACCAGTATATTGACATCGCGCCCCGAAGCTAACACGTGGTCGAGGCCACCAAAGCCGATATCGTAGGCCCAGCCATCGCCGCCAACAATCCACACGCTTTTCTTGCACAGGTAATCAGCCACCGACAGTAACAACTGTGCCTGGGGCTGCTGCATACCAGTCAGTTTTGCTTTCAGCTCGGTAATGCGCTGGCGTTGTTCATAAATATCGGCTTCGCTGTTTTGGGGTGCCGTTATAATGGCTTCCACCTGTTCTTTGCCCAGTTCTTCTTTAAGCTCATTCAGGCAGTTTTCTGCAATAACGCGGTGCTGGTCATAGGCCGCGCGAATACCCAAACCAAATTCTGCGTTATCTTCAAATAAAGAATTGTTCCACGCCGGACCGCGGCCTTCGCTGTTTTTTGTCCAGGGGGTGGTGGGTAAGTTGCCCCCATAAATAGATGAACAGCCAGTGGCATTGGCAACCACCATGCGATCCCCAAACAGCTGGCTGGCCAGTTTAAGGTAGGGGGTTTCACCACAACCATTACAGGCACCGGAAAATTCAAACAGCGGCTCTAACAGCATCGAACCTTTCATGGTTTTGGCTTTTACATCGCGGCGATCCACATCGGGTAACGATAAAAAGAATTCCCAGTTCTGTTTTTCCTGCTCACGAAGGGGCGGTTGTGGTGCCATATTAAGGGCTTTGTAATTGGCCTTGCTTTTATCACGAATCGGGCAAATATCGACACAAAGTGAACAGCCGGTACAATCCTCTGGTGCTACCTGATAACTGATGTGGGTGCCTTTCGGATAGTCTCTTCCCAGAATTTGCACATGCTTAAAACTTTCCGGTGCATCGTTGGCAGCCTGTTCAGGAAATGCCTTGCTGCGAATCACGCCGTGCGGGCAAACAAAAGCGCATTTGCCACAGTGGGTACAAAGATTTTCATCCCAAACGGGAATTTCCAAACCGACATTGCGCTTTTCAATTTTCGCGGTACCCGTGGGATAGGTGCCATCGGCGGGAAGCTGGCTTACCGGAATTAAATCACCACGACCCGCAATAATTTCCGCAGTCACCTGTTTAACAAAATCGGATTCCTGATCAATGTTCAATTCAAGAATGGCCGAGCTGCTTGTGATAGCTGCGGGTATCTCGACCTTTTCAAGTGCGGCCAGGGTGTTATCAATAGCCCGGTTGTTTTTGCGAACAATATGGCTGCCTTTTTTGCCATAGGTTTTTTCTACCGATGCCTTGATTTCGGCAATCGCTTTTTCCTGGGGTAAAACACCCGATATGGCAAAGAAACAGGTTTGCATCACCGTATTAATGCGTCGCCCCATACCGTTTTGTCGGGCCACCTTATAGGCATCAATTACATAAAAATCGATTTGTTTGTCGATAATCTGTTGCTGTGCCAGGGTGGTCAGGCTATCCCAGGCAGTCGCCTTCGACTCGGTGGTGTTTAACACAAACACGGCGTTGTTCGCAGCTTTCGCCAGCATATCGTATTTTTCAAGAAACACCGTTTGATGGCAGCCGATATACTGGGCAGCGTTATCACCAATTAAATAGGTAGAATGAATCGGCTGCTTGCCAAAACGCAAATGGGAAACCGTAATGGCACCGGATTTTTTAGAGTCATAAACGAAATAACCCTGAGCATATAAATCCGTTTGTTCGCCAATAATTTTAATACTGTTTTTGTTGGCACCGACAGTACCATCAGAGCCTAAACCATAGAACACACATTCAATGGTTTCTGCGTTGGCGTTGGGTGCGGTTGCGTCATCCCAGGGCAGGCTGGTGTGGGTCAGATCATCATAAATGCCAACCGTGAACTGGTTTTTTGGCGTGGCTTGTTGCAGGTTATTTAATACCGCACATACCATTCCGGGCGTAAACTCTTTCGACGATAACCCAAAGCGCCCGCCGACCACTTTAGGCAGCTGATTGAACGGCAGGGTATCCTGGTTGTAGGCTGTAAATAGCGCGTGGGTAATATCTTTCAGTAAGGGTTCGCCATCGGCACCGGGCTCTTTGGTGCGATCCAATACCGCAATGGAGCGCGTGGTTGGTGGCAAGGCATCCAGAAAATGTTTTGCTGAAAACGGGCGGAATAAGCGCACTTTTAACACGCCGACCTTTTCCCCCTGTTGCACTAACTGACTGACGGTTTCGTCGGCTGTTTCTGCCCCGGAGCCCATTAAAATAATCACCCGTTCTGCATCTTCTGCGCCATGGTAATCAAACAGCTGATATTGCCTGCCGGTGAGCCGGGCAAATTCATTCATCTGCTGTTGCAGTTTTTCCGGAAACGCATCGTAGTAGGGGTTAACGGTTTCCCTGGCCTGGAAATAAACATCCGGGTTTTGTGACGTGCCGCGAAGTACCGGGTGATCCGGTGTTAATGCCCGCCGCCGATGTTCGGCAATGGCGTTTTTATCGATCAGCGCATCAATGGTAGCGTCGCTGATCAGGGAAATTTTGGTAACTTCGTGGGAGGTTCTGAAACCATCGAAAAAATGCAGGATGGGAACACGTGTTGTCAGGGTAGCGGCCTGGCTGATCAGCGCAAAATCGTGAGCCTCCTGAACAGAGTTGGATGCCAGCAATGCAAACCCGGTGCCCCGTGCCGACATCACATCACTGTGATCACCAAAAATGGAAAGCGCCTGGGCCGCTAACGAACGGGCGGCAATATGAAATACCGTGGGTGTCAGTTCCCCGGCAATTTTGTACATATTCGGCAGCATCAGCAGCAAACCCTGAGATGCAGTAAAGGTGGTGGCTAACGATCCTGCCTGCAATGCTCCATGAATAGCACCGGCTGCGCCTGCCTCGCTTTGCATTTCAATAATCTGGGGAATACTGCCAAAAATATTTTTCCGATTCTGGGCAGTCCACGCATCGCTGTACTCGCCCATAGGGGATGCGGGGGTGATCGGATAAATGGCAATCACTTCGTTGGTTCTATGGGCAATATAGGCCACCGCCTCATTACCATCCAAAGTCACTTTTTTTGCTTTTTTTATTTCGCTGTTTGCCAGCATGGTAACGCCTCAATTTAACGACTCTCTCGGCACCACTGTTACACAGCTACGGCTGGCGAAAATTGATCTGGAACAAGGGGCAAGGCAATGTTGTTCGATTGTTGGTATCATCAGCAAACAAAAATCAGCCCCAAGGATAACAACCCCATGGCAAAGTGGTCTCCCAGGCACGACCCCAACGCAAAAACAGAAGCCGAGAAATACGATAATCCGGTTCCCAGCCGCGAATTTATCGCCGAGCTGCTTGAAGATCGCGGCCTGCCAATGACGCATCGGCAGATTTGTGCAGAATTCGGTGTGGTGGAACCCGATGCCATTGAAGCCATCCGCCGACGCCTGCGAGCCATGGAGCGAGATGGCCAGTTAATGCGTAATCGTCGTGATGCCTATGGTGTGGTTGATAAAATGGATTTAATCACCGGCGTTATTATTGGTCATCGTGATGGTTTTGGTTTTTTGAAACCCGATAATGGCGGAGAAGATTTTTTTCTTGGCCCGCGACAAATGCGTTCAGGTTTTGATGGGGATCGGGTGCTGGCCCGTCAATCGGGAGTCGATCACCGGGGCAGAAAAGAGGCCACCGTTGTTGAAGTGCTGGAGCGCAAAACACAACAACTGGTGGGGCGTTATTTTAAAGAAAGCGGTATTGGATTTGTTGCCCCGGAAAACAAACGCATCAGCCAGGATATTTTAATTCCTGCCGACCAATCCGGTGATGCCCGTCATGGTCAGTTTGTGGTGGTGGATATTATTGAATACCCTACCTATCGCTCCCAGGCGAAAGGTGCTGTGGTGGAAGTGCTCGGTGATCATATGGCACCGGGTATGGAAATTGATGTGGCGATTCGTACCCATGATATTCCCCATGAATGGCCGCAAGCAGTGTTGCAGCAGGCACAGCAGTTTGGTGATGCCGTTAAGGAAGACGATAAAACCAGGCGTATTGATTTGCGCGATACGCCTTTAGTGACAATCGACGGTGAAGACGCCAAAGACTTTGATGATGCGGTGTATGCCGAGCGAAAAAAATCCGGCGGCTGGCGGTTACTGGTGGCGATTGCTGATGTGTCCCATTATGTACACCCCGATGATGCCCTGGATCAGGAAGCCCAGATTCGCGGTAACTCGGTTTATTTCCCCGAGTTTGTGGTGCCCATGTTGCCGGAAACCCTGTCTAACGGTTTGTGTTCTTTAAACCCTGATGTTGATCGTTTGGCCATGGTGTGTGAAATGTCGGTGAGTGCTGCCGGTAAAGTATCACGCTATCAGTTTTACGAAGCGGTGATCCGTTCCCATGCACGCCTTACTTATACCAAAGTGGGTGCGATTATCGACGAGCCGGAAAGTGATATTGCTCTGGCTACCTTGCAGGAACACGCTGCGGTGGTACCGCATTTATATGATTTATACGATCTTTATCTGGCGCTGAAATCCCAGCGGCAAAAACGCGGTGCGATTGATTTTGAAACCACCGAAACGCGGATTTTGTTTGGTGAGGATCGCAAGATTGAACAGATTGTGCCGACAGTTCGCAACGATGCCCATCGCATGATTGAAGAATGCATGCTGTGTGCGAATGTGGCAGCTGCCCGCTTGCTGCAAAAAAATAAACTGCCTGCGTTATATCGGGTGCATGAAGGCCCGAAAGAACAAAAACTGGAACGGCTGCGGATTTTTCTGGCGGAACTGGGTATTGAGTTCCAGCGAAAAGGTAATCCTAAACCAGCGGATTATCAGCAGGTAATGCAACAGATTGAAGGGCGGCCGGATGCGGAATTAATTCAAACCGTATTATTGCGTTCCATGAATCAGGCGGTTTACACGCCAGAAAATAAGGGGCATTTTGGCTTAGCCTATACCGCCTATGCTCACTTTACATCGCCCATTCGCCGTTACCCGGATTTACTGGTGCATCGTGCCATTCGCTATTTGATCCGTTCGCGCAACGAATCCACCAATGTTAAACGGGTGCCGGGTGCGAAACGTCTGTCCAAGGCAAAATGGTTGCCCTACGATGCCGCTGCCATGCTTGCCCTGGGTGAGCAGTGTTCGATGACAGAGCGCCGTGCCGATGAAGCCACCTGGGATGTGGTGGGTTGGCTGAAGTGCGAATACATGCAGGATAAAGTGGGCGAGGAATTTGCAGGTACTATTACCGGTGTTACCAACTTCGGATTGTTTGTCGAATTAAACAGCGTTTACGTGGAAGGGTTAATTCATGTCAGCGCCTTAAACAGCGATTACTATCACTTTGATGATGTTCGCCACCGCCTTAAAGGTGAGCGTACCGGTATTTTATTCGCCCTGGGTGATCAGGTGATCGTTCGTGTTGCAAAGGTAGATCTTGAAGATCGGAAAATTGATTTTGATCTGGTGGAAGGTGGCCGCCGTCAGCGTTGGAGCAAAAACGAATTAAAAGATGTGCGTAAAACCAAAAAACGCAAAGACTCCAAACCGGGCAAGCGCGGCGGTGCCAAAAAAGAGAGTAAGGGCGCAGCCGGAAAAAAACACTCCGGGAAAAACAAGGCTGGCAAGACTAAGGCCGGCAAGAGTAAAGCAAAAAAGGGCGGTAAAAAATCCAGGCGCAAGTAGTCGTCCGGTAGCCTTTTAACAGGCTGTTAGCTACCTAAAGTGGAATAAACCATAAAAGTAGATATTAATGGAACTAGTAAATTTCTCAGTAACAAATTATCGAAGCATTACAACGGCCCATAAAGTGGAGGTATCAAATACCACAATTTTGATAGGCCGAAATAATGAAGGGAAATCTAATCTACTAAAGGCTTTGGATGTTGGTATGACATCTCTTCAAAGGCATGCAATGGAAGCTAGGCATGGGAGAGCAATGGCTAGAGGGGGGCGGCGTGATGAACATTTGTACTTTTGGGAGCGGGACTTCCCGATTAGCTTTCAAAATAGAAAGTCAGGTACTCAGACTATAATACGTTTAGAGTTTTTGTTAGATGAAAACGAAATTGAAGAGTTTAAAGAAAATATAAAGTCTAGCTTGAATGGGACACTACCAATAGTAATAAAAATTGGGAAGAATAGTGTTCCTGATATAGAGGTATCAAAAAAAGGAAAAGGCTCGAAAACCTTAAATGCAAAATCAGGCCGTATTGCAGATTTCATTGCTAGGAAGATTGTATTCAATTACATCCCTGCTGTTAGAACAGACCAAGAAGCAATGCAGGTTGTTAGCCGAATGTTAGCTCAGCGGTTACGGTTTCTCGAAGATCAACCTGCATATATTGAAGCACTACAAACAATAAAAAATTTACAGCAACCAATTTTGGATAGTCTCAGCGAAAGAATTAAAGAGCCACTCTCTGAATTTCTCCCCGGCATTAAAGGTGTAAGCATAGAGATACCTGAAAACACTAGGAGATCATCGTTAAGAAGGGATTTTGACATTATTGTAGATGATGGAACAGCAACGAATTTATCATTTAAAGGCGACGGGGTTAAGAGTCTAGCTGCTCTTGGGCTACTCAAGGATAGGGCTAGAAGAGATGGGGCATCAATTGTAGCCATTGAAGAACCAGAATCCCATCTACACCCAGCGGCAATACACCAGCTAAACGAAGTTATTCAGTCGTTAGGTGAAGAGAATCAAGTTATTTTAACGACTCACAATCCCCTTTTCGTTGATAGAAAAGATATTAAATCAAACATTATAGTAGACAGTGGTAAAGCGCGACCTGCAAAGAATACTCAACAAATAAGAGACCTTTTGGGAATTAAGGCATCAGACAATCTTACTAATGCAAGTTATGTGCTTGTGGTAGAAGGTGACGATGACGTCATAGCCCTTCGAGCCTTGTTAAGGCATCTAAGTGAATCGTTGAAAAAGTTAATTGACAGTCACATGTTGATTATTGAACAGATTGGAGGCGCAGGAAATCTACCTTATAAATTGACCTCCTTAAAGAACTCTCTGTGCGTATATCATTGCTTTCTTGATAATGATGATGCAGGGAGAAGTGCTTATGAGGCTGCCGAAAACGATGATCTTTTATCCATAAAATCAACGACCTTAGTTACTTGCAATGGCTCTCCAAATGCGGAGCTTGAAGATTGTTTTAACCTTGAGTTGTATAGAGAGGCAGTGCTTAATGAATTCGGTGTAGATCTTTCTTGCCGAGAGTTTCGAGGAAAGGCCAAATGGAGTGATAGGGTTCGACAAGCTTTTCTTAGTCAAGGAAAGCCCTGGAATAATGGTGTTGAGTCGAGGGTAAAGTTTTGTGTTGCTGAGCGTGTAAAACAATACCCAGCGGATTCATTGAACCCACATAAAAGAAACTCTATAGATGCTCTGGTTCGAAGCATCGAAAGTATGACCAAGAGCTAACAAAGCGCTGCTACGGAAAATTTACTCGCTGGCGCTCCTAAATTTCCGCAGAGCGCTGCGTTAGCATCATCAATCAGAGGATTTATTAACGATGGCAAAGCCTGATTGGGTTTTTGGCTTGCATACAGTGGCAGCCATTCTGGAGCGTCACCCGGAAAGGATTCTGGAGCTTTGTTTTCAGCAGGGCCGAGAAGATCAACGCATTCAGAATATTCAGGCGCTGGCCGAACCCCACGGCATTCCCAGCCGCTTATCGACCAGACAAACCCTCGATGAGCTGGCTAAAGACGGTAATCATCAAGGCGTGGTGGCTAAATGCCGCCTGGCGCAGCCACAAACAGAGCAACAGCTATATGAACTGGTAGAACGTGCCCGCGAGCCGCTGTTGTTGCTGGTGCTGGATTCGGTGACAGACCCCCATAACCTGGGTGCCTGTATTCGCACAGCCGATGCGGTGGGCGCGGCGGGCGTGATTACCACCAGGGATAAAGCCGCAGGGCTGACCCCGGTGGTACGCCGTGTGGCGGTGGGCGCGGCTGAAGTCGTGCCGTTTTTTCAGGTCACCAATCTGGCGCGAACCCTGGATGAACTCAAGCAAATGGGGATCTGGGTAGCGGGCAGTGCCATTGATGAAACCGCCAAGAGCCTTTATGACGCTGATTTAACAGGCCATTTAGCGATGGTGATGGGGGCCGAAGGCAAGGGCCTGCGCCGCCTGACTAAAGACAAATGCGATCAGCTGCTGTATATCCCCATGCAGGGCAGCGTTGACAGCCTGAATGTGTCGGTGGCCACCGGTGTTTGCCTGTTTGAAGCGTATCGCCAACGAAGTTAGTGCTTGCTTACTGTTAAGGGCAGTGGTGGCGATTGAAAAACGGTTGCTATAGCCCCTGTTCTGGCGTAAAATCCCGCCTCTTTTTGACTGCTTCCTTTGGGCAGCGTCAAAAAGCTGTTTTGTACAGAACCATTGCTTGTGAATTTCGCCTCGTAGAAATTCAACAGGCTTTCACTCACTCCTTGCCTTACCGCGTGTTGGAAGGCTTATATCCGTAAGGAGCTATAATGAGACATTACGAGATCGTTTTTCTGGTACACCCAGATCAAAGCGAGCAAGTACCTGCCATGGTTGAGCGCTATAAAAGTTCAATCACCGATGCTGGCGGTGTCATTCACCGTTTTGAAGACTGGGGCCGCCGTCAACTGGCTTACCCTATCAATAAAATTCACAAGGCACACTATATCCTGATGAATATTGAATGTTCACAGGAAGTGCTTGATGAGCTGGCAAACTCTTTCAAATTCAACGATGCTGTGCTTCGTAATCTGGTTATCCGTCGTGATAATGCCATCACTGAAGAGTCACAACTGGCTCGCGGTGAAGAAAAAGAACAGGCACCTCGCCGTTCCGCTTCTGATGGCGAATTAGAAGCAGCCAAAGCGGTTGCTAAAGAAGATGCAGCGGCGAAAGAAGATGCAGCTGCACAAGAAGAAAGCTCAGAATAAGCGCCCGTCGCTGGCGTGGAGACAAACCAGGCGATTATCAGTGGTGTTGTGATTGAAGTTGAATCACAACGCACCAGTCCCGGCGGAGTAGCTCATCAACGATTTATGTTGCAGCACCGCTCCCGCCAGGAAGAAGCTGGCCAGCCGCGAGAAGTATTCTGCCGGATTCTGGTGGAAATTCGTGGAGAAAGAGTAGCCAGAGCGCAACCCCTGGCAGTGAATGACCGGGTTGAAGTTCAAGGCTTTCTGGATCGGTCCAGCTATAAAGATAACACGGGTACCCGGCTGATATTGCACGCACAGCAGCTTCGCAAAGCTTAAGCATCTATGATGCAACTGATTGAAAGAATATAGCTTAAATAGGAAAACACCATGGCACGTTTTTATCGTCGTAGAAAATTCTGCCGCTTTACTGCGGAAGGTGTTCAAGAGATTGATTACAAAGATCTGGACACGTTAAAAAATTACATCACTGAAACAGGCAAGATCGTACCAAGCCGTATTACTGGTACCAGCGCTAAATACCAGCGCCAACTGGCTCGCGCTGTTAAACGCGCTCGTGCTGCTGCCTTGTTACCTTACACTGACCAGCACCAATAAGCCGGTTATCAGACAGGTTAATAGAGGTAAAGATCATGCAAGTTATTTTGTTAGAAAAAATCCGTAATCTGGGTGCATTGGGCGATCAGGTTAATGTTAAAGCCGGTTATGGCCGTAACTTCCTTATCCCTCAAGGTAAGGCTGTTCCTGCCACCAAAGCTAATGTTGAGCACTTTGAATCCCGTCGTGCCGAGCTGGAAGCGAAAGCAGCAGAATCGCTGGCAGCTGCACAGGCTCGTTTGGCGTCGATTCAGGAGCTTGGCAGCATCACCATCACAGCGAAAGCTGGTGACGAAGGCAAGTTGTTCGGTTCAATCGGTACTCGTGATATCGCCGATGCGATCACTGATGCCGGTGTTGAAGTGAAGAAATCTGAAGTTCAAATGCCCACCGGTGTTATTCGTAACACGGGTGAATTTGAAATTGTTATTCAGGTTCACACCGATGTAGCAGGCGAAGTTACCATTTCTGTTGTTCCTGAATAAGTTACAGCAAAAGTGACAGGGCCTGTAAATTGCTGGCCCCAGCCGAAAAAAGCCAACATTCTTTAACGATGTTGGCTTTTTTATTGGCTAATTGAAAGTCGAAAAAAAACCTGTATTTGCCTGCCGGTACGTTGTAAGTTGCACTGCTCAACCAGGCATTAACCCGATTGATTAAATACCATGTCCGAAAGCTATCCCGAAAATGACCCAACAGCCGATTTAGAAACCTCCCGGATAAAAGTGCCGCCTAATTCGCTGGAAGCGGAACAGGCGGTACTGGGTGGTCTGATGCTGGATAACAATGGCTTTGATGATGTTTCCGAAATCGTCAGCGATGTGGATTTTTATCGCCGCGACCATCGTTTGATCTATAGCGCCATGTTCCAGTTGGCCGAGCAAGGCAAGCCTTTTGATGTAATTACCTTAAGCGAAGTGCTGGAAAATTCCGGTGTGCTTGATCAGGCAGGCGGCATGATCTACCTGGCGCAACTGGCAAAAAACACCCCCAGTGCTTCCAATATCAAAGCCTATGCGGAAATTGTGCGTGATCGCTCGGTGCTGCGGCAAATGATTCAGGTGTCCAACGAAGTGGCAGAAAACGCCTTTGATCCACAAGGCCGCTCTACCAATGAACTGCTCGATGAAGCCGAGCGCAAGGTATTTGCCATTGCAGAGCAGGGGGCCAAAAAAGGGGGCCCTGAGGGTATCAAAACCATTTTGAAATCCACCGTGGATAAGATTGATGAGCTGTTTTCCAGCGACAATGCCATGACCGGCTTGACCACGGGCTTTGCCGATCTGGATGAAAAGACTTCGGGGTTACAGCCATCCGACCTGGTTATCGTGGCAGCGCGTCCTTCCATGGGTAAAACCACCTTTGCCATGAACCTGATTGAAAATGCCATTATCCGTACCGGCAAATCAGCGCTGGTATTCTCGATGGAAATGCCATCAGAATCCATTGTGATGCGGATGCTGTCCTCCCTGGGGCGGATTGATCAAACCCGCATTCGTTCCGGCAAGCTGGAAGAGGAAGACTGGCCACGTTTTAATTCGGCGATCAGTATGCTGGCCGAACAAAAACTGTTTATTGATGATCAGGGCGGGCTTAGCCCGGTGGAGGTGCGCGCCCGTGCCCGCCGTATTGCCCGCGATGTGGGTGAAATCGGCATTATTATGGTGGACTACCTGCAATTAATGCAGGTGCCCGGTGCTGCCAGCCGGGTGGAAGAGATCTCGGAAATCTCCCGCTCGCTAAAGGGGCTGGCAAAAGAAATGGGCTGCCCGGTGGTGGCGCTTTCCCAGCTCAACCGTAGCCTGGAACAACGGCCCAACAAGCGCCCGGTGATGTCGGATCTGCGCGAATCCGGAGCCATTGAGCAGGATGCCGATGTGATTATGTTTATTTACCGCGATGAGGTTTATAACGAAGATAGCGACGACAAGGGTATTGCTGAAATTATCATTGGCAAACAGCGTAATGGCCCTATTGGCAGTTTAAGGTTGGCTTTTCAGGGTAAATATACCCGCTTTGAAGACCTGGCCCATGATTACGGTGGTGGTTACTAATGGCGCGAGGCACCTATGCGGTTGTTGATCTGGCTGCGCTACAGCATAACTTTGGTGTTATTCGTCAGCGGGTGGGTGACAGTAATGTTCTGTCGGTGGTAAAAGCCGATGCCTATGGCCATGGTATTGAGCGGGTGGCAGCGGCTTTATCAGGTTCAGGCAGTGATGGTTTTGGTGTGGCCATTATCGACGAGGCCATTCAGTTGCGCGATGCCGGTATTCAGCAGCCAGTGGTATTGCTCGAAGGCGTTACCAGTGCCGGTGATCTGGCTGAAGCGGCCAATCAGGGGCTGGATGTAGTGGTTCATACCGTTGAACAGTTGCGTTTCTTTCAGGCAACATCCCTGCCCAGGCCGGTTAGAGTCTGGCTGAAGTTTGATACCGGAATGCACCGCCTGGGTATTCACCCGACTCAGCTGCCGGAGTTTTACCGGGCGCTGAAGAGCCTCGACAGTGTTTCCGATGTGATTTTAATGAGTCACCTGGCCTGTGCCGATGAGCCGAACAGCCCGTTTTCTGCCAACCAGTTAGCTAAATTCAATACAACGATTGAAACGGTCGCCGCCGTGCCTGCTGGTGCCGGCAAAAGCCTGGCAAATTCTGCCGGCACTTTTTCTCAGACAGGTACCCATTTTCAATGGGTTCGGCCCGGCCTGGCGCTTTATGGCGGTTCACCGCTGCAAGGGGTAACGGCTGAATCTTTGGGGTTAAAGCCGGTGATGCAGTTAAGCAGCACGGTGCTGGCCACCCGATTGGTGAAAGCGGGGGACGCCGTGGGTTATGGTGCCGCCTGGATTGCCGACAGGGATACCCCGGTGGCTATTGTGGGCATTGGTTATGGCGATGGCTATCCGCGCCATGTGGCGGCACAAACGCCGGTGCTGATTCGTGGTGTGCGCTGTCCTTTGGTGGGCCGGGTATCCATGGATATGATTGCGGTGGATTTGTCCCCGTTGAAGCTACCAGCAGGCGCCATTGGGCTGGGGGAGCCGGTGATTATCTGGGGTAATGGCTTGCCGGTAGAGGACGTTGCCCAGGCCGCAGGCACCATCAATTATGAGCTGCTTTGTCAGGTTACGGGGCGCGTTAAGCGTATTTATCGTTAGCACATTTATCGTTAATGCAATAACTTACGGCATTTAAGGAAGTAACATTATGCCTTGGTGGGTATCTATTTATGTGGCCTTTATGGTGATTTCCCTGCCCTTTGGAGCGCTGGTGTTGCGTCGGATGCAGCAGGATTATCTACACCCGGTTGGTGGCCTGGTATCGGCATTATTAAGTATTGGGTTTGTCATCAGTTATTGGATGCCGGAACTGGTGCCGTTTTCCGGGACGGGTACGCTGTTGTTGTTCGCGTATATTATTGGCTGGGATCTGTATTCCCTGCGCCTGTTGAAAGATAAACTTCCGGAAATGTTTGATCTGCCAGAGCAGGAGCGCCCCGAAATGGACGCGAATTCAGTCTTGTTCAGTCTGGTGTTAATGCTTCCCGCTTATATTTTTGCCGCGCTAGTGTGTATGCGAGCCATCGGCACGGGGTAGCCACTTCCATAACAAAAACTAACATAACAAAAACTAATCCGGGAATAAAAAATGGCGAAAGCAAAAACCGTGTTTGTGTGTTCCGATTGCGGTGCTGAATCCCGCAAGTGGGCCGGGCAGTGCAATGACTGCGGCGCCTGGAATACCCTGGTTGAATTCAAGCCTGATGCGGGCATGGCCTCATCCCGTGGTGGACGCGCCGGTTATGCTGGCGAAGCCAAGAAAGTCACCACCATGGCGGAGGTATCGGTGAGTGAAGAACCACGGGTGGCCACTGGCCTGACCGAGCTTGACCGGGTGCTGGGCGGTGGCCTGGTGGAAGGGTCGGTGGTGCTGATTGGTGGTGATCCCGGTATTGGCAAATCCACTATTTTATTGCAGACGCTAACCTATCTAAGCCAGAAATTCCCCTGTTTATATGTCACCGGCGAAGAGTCCTTACAGCAGGTGGCACTACGCGCCCACCGCCTGGAGCTTCCCCAGGACGAATTGCGGCTGATGTCGGAAACATCCATCGAGAATATTCTGGCAACCGCCAACAAAGAGCAGCCGAAAGTCATGGTGGTGGATTCCATTCAAACCATTTATTCCGAAGGGCTGACATCGGCACCGGGGGGCGTGTCGCAGGTGCGAGAGTGTGCGGCGGCACTGGTGCGCTTTGCCAAACAGTCGGGCACAGCGCTGTTTTTGGTGGGCCATGTCACCAAAGAAGGCTCCATCGCCGGGCCACGGGTGCTGGAACATATGGTGGACACGGTGCTCTATTTTGAAGGCGAGCAGGATAGCCGTTTCCGCGTGGTTCGCGCAGTAAAAAACCGTTTCGGTGCGGTGAACGAACTGGGCGTGTTCGCCATGACCGACCGTGGCCTGCGCGAGGTCTCCAATCCTTCAGCCATTTTTCTGTCGCGTCATGAAGGCGACGTGCCGGGCAGTGTGGTCATGGTCACCCGCGATGGCACCCGGCCCTTGCTGGTGGAAGTGCAGGCACTGGTTGACGACAGCCAGCTAGGTAATCCGCGCAGGGTTGCCGTGGGTCTGGATCAAAACCGCCTGGCTATGTTGTTGGCCGTTTTGAGTCGCCACGGCGGAGTGTCTACCATGGGGATGGACGTATTTACCAATGTGGTGGGCGGTGTAAAAGTATTGGAAACCGGCTCTGATCTGGCGGTGTTAATTGCGGTGGTTTCCAGCCTGCGTAACCGCTGCATGGAAAATCGGGTGATTGCTTTTGGTGAAGTGGGGCTGTCGGGTGAAATCCGCCCGGTGCCAAATGGTCAGGAGCGTTTAAAAGAAGCCGCCAAGCACGGTTTTACCAAGGCTATTGTACCTATGTCGAATGTGCCAAAATCCAATGCACCGAAACCTGCCATTGATGGTATGACCGTTATCGGGGTAGAGCGCCTGGAACAGGCGTTGGAAGCTATTTAATACGTCTTTGGACGTGGTTTATTGCTCGTCGAGTTCGTGAAAGCTGTCACGATCTGTAAAAATAGTGAAAGCTTCCAGTTCCCTTTCCAGCAGTTCCTGCTGTCCGGTGTTAAGTTCTACAATACGCCGTAAATGAGAAATACTGTCTACATCAATATGCTCGCACACCATTCCAATGTGATTGTTGCTGGTGTGAGCAATGCGACCCTGCATAATAATTTCAGTGCGGCTGTCTGAAAGTGTCAGCTTCAGCTCAATGGGTTCATTGTTTACAAACGCGGTATCAGGCTTTTCGATCAAAGCCCCTTTTAAAGATAAATCAATAACTTTGGTATCCCAAATGCCCTCTGCCGTTTTTATGACAGCGCTGGCATCAAACTGAACTCGGGTAAAATGTCTTTTTTCATTCATGGTCTTTTGCGGTTGTTCCGTGCTTTTACTAAGAATAGCCTAAATTAAAAAACAGGGAGTCTTTAGCTTTTAAAATTAAAGGCATTCTAAAAAACAAATACGGTAGTTATTTTTAAACCAGGATTATTTAGTAATAGAAAACCACTGTGTTTATGCGAAAAAGGTTGTTTACAAAAAAACCAATGTTTTGCTAGTTTTGGTGTATAGCATTGATGTTTACGAGTCATTAGAGGATTTTTAAAAAAGTTATTCCTGGTATTAACACTGTAGAGAGGTGGCCACCATGTCTGGTTATAGTTCACTTGGAATAGGTCAACAAAGCAATAAAGAAAGGGATGGCAGTAATGAATTGTTCGATAATGCGTTTGAAATAATGAGCGATGACAGGGAAGAAGTGAAGATGGTTTCTTCCAATAAACGCAAGCGCAGTAGTGGTGATTATTTGCGAAAAATCGAGCGGCTGAAAGAGGAAAAACTGCTACGAGATCATTTAGCAGATTACGATTGGGATGATTAAAAAAAGGCGAATACATATCAGTATTCGCCTTTTTTATTTTAGTGTGAAAGCCAGTCAGAGTGCTGGCGGCGGTATTTTAAACTACAAAACGTTGGGCAAGCTGTTCTAACTGATCGAACACCTGTTGTAATTGGCGATTCGCGTTCATGACATGGCGGGATTGCTCCACAATATCCAGGGATAAATCATGGATGTTTTGCATGTTGGCACTGAGGTTGTCAGATGCGGTGGATTGTTCTTCGGTGGTGGCAGCAATCTGGAATACCATTTTTTCGGTGTTATTAATGGCATGGGTAATCTGATAAATGGTATCACCAGCGAGCTTCACCAATTCAACTGCGCTGTTAACACTGGAGTGGCTTGAATCAATGGTTTCCACTGCTCTAAGGGTGTTTTGGCGCAGCTGGGTAATAATTGAATGGATGGTTTCGGTGGATTCCTGGGTACGGCTTGCTAGATTACGCACTTCATCAGCCACCACCGCAAAGCCCCGTCCTGATTCGCCTGCCCGTGCCGCTTCAATGGCAGCGTTTAGCGCCAGCAGGTTGGTCTGGTCTGCGATTTCCTTAATGGTGGCGGTCATGCCTTCGATACGATCTGAATCCTGCGCCAGACCCTTGATAACGTCTCGCGCGGTGGCAATTTCCGTGGAAAGGCTCTGGATACTGTCGACGGTTTGCTGAATAAACTGGCTGCCACTTTCAACCTGAGCACTGACTTCCTTGGTGGCTTTCGATGCGACCGACGTGTTTCCTGATACATCAGAAATAGACTGGCTCATTTGCTTAACAGCAGTGGCCGCCATTTCAATATTTTCCCGTTGTGAATTAATGGTCAGGTTGTTTGCGTCAGTTTTATTGGCTGTCTCATCGGCGCTTTGTTTAATGGCCGAAGCGGATTGCAGGGTACAATAGACCAGCGTTCTGACCCGCGCATCGTTAAAGATATTGGCCAGCAATGGTGCGCCTTTATCCGACAGATACCCCGTATAAATATACTGGGCCAACGGATCGTTAATAATCTTTCTGGCGGCGTTTGCGGAATCGCGGAGCGCATTTTTAGTGGCATAGAAACCAAACAGACTACTGATGATAGCCAGCGTGACAATACCGAGCTTGATTGGCAATGCTATAGGGGAGGCGATGGTCAACCCTAAAATGGCTATCAGGCACAACACTGCACTGATATTGGTAATAGAACAATATTCTCTGAAAATTTGATACTTGGGAAAGGGCGACTCACCGGCGTTAATTCGCTGATAGACTTCGCGGGCGCGTTTTACATGGTCTTCATTCGGCGCCACCCGCACAGATTCGTAGCCCACTGTTTTTTTACCTTCTTTTAAGGGGGCAACAAAAGCATCTACCCAGTAAAATCCACCGTTCTTACAGCGGTTTTTTACTATGCCCATCCACGGCTTGTTTTCCGTAAGGCGGTCCCAGAGCATTTTAAAAGCCATTTGTGGCATGTCTGGGTGGCGCACAATATTATGCGCCTGGCCCAATAGTTCATCCTCTTCAAAGCCAGTTACATCACAAAAGCGTTGATTAACGGATGTGATAACGCCTTTGGGTGTGGCCGAAGAAACAATGAATTCGCCAGGCTTTAATATAATTTCTTGATTTGTAACGGGAAGATTTTTACGCATGAGGAACAACTTCTACAATGATTTTATCTAAGTGTAGACAGGCTTAAAATGTCTGCCAACATAGCGCAAAAATTGTGTAATTTAATATGTTGTCATCTGGATGTCAGGCCATCCTTGGCCCGGAATGTCTTGCTCAGCTAGTACACTGGTTATTACTGAATTTTCTTGTATTTGAGTCGCTTCGGCTGAGTAGCCTCTTCGCCATATTTCTTCTTCTTGTAAGCTTCATAATCGGTAAAGTTACCTTCGAAGAATTCCACGCCTTCTTCACCTTCAAAATCAATGATATGGGTGGCGATACGATCCAGAAACCAGCGATCATGCGAAATCACAATGGCGCAACCGGCGTAAGATAACAAGGCTTCTTCCAGCGCACGAAGGGTTTCCACATCCAGATCGTTGGTGGGCTCATCGAGCATTAAGACATTACCGCCGGAGCGAAGTAATTTGGCCAGGTGCAATCGGTTACGTTCACCCCCGGATAACTCCCCAACCCGTTTCTGCTGGTCGGAGCCTTTAAAGTTAAAACGGCCCACATAGGCGCGTGAAGGCATTTCAAAATTGCCCACTTTAATAAAATCGGCACCGCCAGATACTTCTTCCCAAACGGTGTTTTTATCGTTCAAATCTTCGCGGCTTTGATCCACATAGGAAATCTGCACGGTTTTACCAATGGCCACTTCACCGCTATCGGGTTGCTGTTCGCCGACAATCAACCGGAACAGGGTGGTTTTACCGGCACCGTTCGGGCCGATCACGCCAACAATGGCGCCTTTGGGGATTTTGAAATCCAGGTTCTCGTACAACATGCGATCACCGAAAGATTTGGTAACACCTTTAAATTCAATGACATCTTCACCCAGGCGTTCGGCCACCGGAATATAAAGCTCCTGGGTTTCACTGCGCTTTTGCGCATCCTGGCTGGTCAGTTCTTCAAAGTGCTGTAAACGCGCCTTGCTTTTCGCCTGGCGGCCTTTGGGATTGGAGCGCACCCATTCCAGCTCGGATTTAATCGCTTTCTGGCGTGAAGCTTCCTGTTTTGCTTCCTGTTCCAAACGCTGTTCTTTTTGCTCCAGCCAGGAGGTGTAGTTGCCTTTGTAGGGAATGCCGTGGCCACGGTCTAATTCTAAAATCCATTCGGCGGCGTTATCGAGGAAATAACGGTCGTGGGTGATCGCCACCACGGTGCCGGTGTATTCCAGCAGGAAGCGTTCCAGCCAGGCGACACTTTCTGCGTCCAGGTGGTTGGTGGGTTCGTCCAGCAACAGCATATCGGGGCGTGATAACAACAGGCGGCACAGGGCAACACGGCGCTTTTCACCACCAGACAGTTTGCTGACATCGGCATCCCAGGGGGGCAGGCGCAGGGCATCGGCAGCGATTTCCAGGGTGCGATCAATTTCCCAGCCATTACAGGCTTCGATTTTGTTTTGCAGCTCGGCCTGTTCTTCCAGCAGTGCATTCATTTCGTCGTCGGTCATTTCTTCGCCGAACTTCATGCTGATTTCGTCGAACCGCGCCAGTACGTCTTTAATTTCACGCACTCCGTCTTCAACATTGCCTTTGACGTCTTTCGATGGGTCCAGTTCCGGTTCCTGGGGCAGGTAGCCGATATTAATGCCTGCTTGCGGGCGGGCTTCGCCGTCAATCTCGGTATCAATGCCCGCCATGATGCGTAACAGGGTGGACTTACCGGCACCATTCAGGCCCAATACGCCGATTTTGGCACCAGGGAAAAAAGAAAGGGAAATATCTTTAAGGATTTCGCGTTTGGGTGGTACTACTTTACTCACCCGGTTCATGGTGTAGATGTATTGAGCCATTGCTTGAAAATTCTCGTCTGACAAGGGGTTACAGGAAATCGTATCAGCCCGCTACGCTACCGAAATTGGCGGTTTGATGCAATCTGAAAGCCATTGAAATGTGCTGGCAGGCATTTCATGTGCCCAATGCGGCTTGATCATGTACAATGCGCCCGATATGAATTCCGGGTTGATCATTTTATATTTTGAACATTCTACTGAGGGCACATGATTCATGTTTTCACAAGACCTAACTATTGCCGAATTCGATCCTGAAATTGCCGAGTCTATCGAGCTGGAACGTAAGCGTCAGGAAGAGCACATTGAACTGATTGCTTCTGAAAACTATACCAGCCCACTGGTAATGGCGGCGCAAGGCTCTGTTTTAACGAACAAATATGCCGAAGGCTATCCACAAAAGCGTTATTACGGTGGCTGTGAACATGTTGATGTTGCCGAGCAACTGGCGATAGATCGTGCCAAAGAGCTGTTTGGTGCTGATTATGTGAATGTGCAGCCCCATTCCGGTTCGCAGGCCAATGCAGCGGTTTACATGGCGCTGCTTGAGCCGGGCGATACGGTACTGGGCATGAGCCTGGCCGATGGCGGCCATTTAACCCACGGCGCCAAAGTGAATTTTTCCGGGAAGATTTATAACGCTGTTCAATACGGATTAAATGCTGAAACCGGCCAGGTTGATTACCAGCAGGTGGCGGAACTTGCCCGCGAGCACAAGCCGAAAATGATTCTGGCGGGGTTCTCTGCCTATTCGCAGATTATGGATTGGCAGAAATTCCGCGATATTGCCGATGAAGTGGGCGCTTATCTGTTTGTAGACATGGCTCATGTTGCCGGCCTGGTAGCCGCTGGCCTGTACCCCAATCCGGTGCAAATTGCCGATGTTACCACCACCACCACTCACAAAACCCTGGGTGGCCCCCGTGGCGGCATGATACTGGCTAAAGCAAACCCTGATCTGGAAAAGAAACTGAATTCTGCGGTATTCCCCGGTGGTCAGGGCGGCCCGTTAATGCACGTGATTGCGGCCAAAGCTATTTGTTTTAAAGAAGCACTGGCTCCCGAATTTAAAGCCTACCAGCAACAGGTGATCGACAACGCTCAGGCCATGGCCGGTGTATTTATCGAACGTGGTTATGAGGTGGTTTCCGGTGGTACTGAAAACCATCTGTTCCTGTTAAGCCTGATCAAGCAGGACATTACCGGTAAAGATGCCGATGCTGCCCTGGGCCGAGCCAACATCACAGTGAATAAAAACGCCGTTCCCAACGATCCCCGTTCACCGTTTGTTACCAGTGGTTTGCGTATTGGTACTCCCGCCGTTACCCGCCGTGGCTTTGGCGTAGACGAAGTACGTGTACTGGCAGGCTGGATGTGCGATATTCTGGATGATCTTGGTAACGATGCCCTGATCGAGGAAGTGAAGAGCAAAGTACAGGTGCTGTGTCGTAACCATCCGGTTTACAGCCGGGCTTAAGGCACGGTTGATCAACAAAAGGCAGATTTAAAAGAGTCTGCCTTTTGCGTATTTTTTCAGGGGATTCTTATGCATTGTCCTTTCTGTGGTGCCACCGAAACTAAAGTGATCGACTCCCGGTTAGTGGCCGAGGGCAATCAGATTCGCCGCCGCCGCCAGTGTATTGCCTGCGAGGAGCGCTTCACTACCTACGAAACAGCAGAGCTGGTGATGCCGAAAGTGGTGAAACAGGATGGCACCCGTGCACCGTTCGATGAAGGCAAGTTGCGTAGCGGTATTTTACGGGCGCTGGAAAAACGCCCGGTGAGTATGGAAAAAATTGAAAGTGCCATTGAACGCATTTGCTTTCAACTGCGAGCCACCGGCGAGCGGGAAGTGAATTCGCGCATTATTGGTGAAAAAGTCATGGAAGCACTGAAAGAGCTGGATAAAGTGGCTTACGTGCGGTTTGCGTCGGTGTATCGCAGCTTTGAGGATGTCAGCGAATTTCAGGACGAAATTAACCGTTTGCAGAAGAATGAATAATACTATACCCAACCTGCCAGAAGATGCCGCTTACATTGCACAGGCAATACGCCTTGCCAGCCGTGGTTTGTATACCTCTCACCCGAATCCCCGGGTGGGTTGTGTGCTGGTGAAAAACGGCAAAGTGATCGGTGAAGGTTGGCATCAGATTGCAGGCCAGGGCCATGCCGAAGTCAATGCGCTTGAGCAAGCACAACAGCGCGGTGAAGATACCGCCGGTGCTACCGCCTATGTTTCCCTGGAGCCTTGCAGCCATTTCGGTAAAACCCCCCCTTGTGCAGATAGCCTGATCAAAGCCAAAGTAGCCCGTGTGGTCAGTGCCATCGAAGACCCGAATCCCTGTGTTTCAGGTAATGGCCATCGCAAACTGCGGGAGGCGGGCATTCAAGTGAGCTGCGGGCTTCAACAGGCCGAAGCCGCCGCCGTTAATCCCGGTTTTATCAAACGTATGCAAACCGGCATTCCCTGGGTATGGCTGAAATCGGCCATGAGTGTCGATGGCCGTACCGCTATGGCAAGCGGCGAAAGCCAGTGGATTACCGGGCCGGAGGCGCGCTGTGATGTGCAAAGATTACGCGCCAGGGTAGAGGCGATTATTACCGGGGTGGAATCGGTGCTCCATGATGATCCGGCGCTTACAGTGCGTCCCGAATCCTGGCATGCATCGGACTGCTGCGCTCATCAATGGCCCACAGATTTTACCCCCATCCAACCCCTGCGTGTGGTGCTGGATTCCAGCCTGAGAATGCCGCTATCGGCGAAAATGTTGGCATTGGCAGGGGAAACCTGGGTGGTGTGTGTCCAGCCAGATCCCCAAAAGCAGGCCGCACTGGAGCAGGCGGGTGCCAAAGTGCTGGTCATGCCTGATCAGCAGGGGCGAGTGGATATTGCGGTATTGCTACGCCATTTGGGGCAGGCCGATGTGAATGAAGTGCTGGTAGAATCCGGTGCGGTGACGGCGGGTGCCTTTGTGGATCAGCAACTGGTGGATGAATGGTGGCTTTATATGGCGCCATCGTTGCTGGGCAGCAATGCCCGGCCAGTGTTGAACCTGCCTGATATGGCCTCGATGGCACAAAAACGCCTGCTGACCCTGAAAGACATGCGGCAGATAGGTAATGATGTACGTTTTCGCTATCAGTTTAAGTCGGAGAATTAAGCCCAGTGTTTACCGGTATTATTGAATCAGTTGGTGAAATAAGCCGCCTGGAAGCAAAAGGTGGCGATTTACAGGTGCAGGTATCTACCGGCAAGCTGGATTTAAGCGATGTCAAACTGGGCGACAGCATTGCCACCAATGGTGTTTGCCTTACAGCAGTGGCCTTGCCGGGCAATGGCTTTGTTGCCGATGTGTCGGCAGAAACCGTGCGCCGCTCATCGTTTTGCCATTTGCGTGTGGGCAGCCGGGTGAATCTGGAAAAAGCCTTAACTCCCACCACCCGCCTGGGGGGGCATTTAGTGAGTGGTCATGTAGATGGTGTCGGTGAAATTCTTTCCCGCACTGTTGATGCCCGTTCCATGCATTTTCAGGTGAGCATTCCCAGTGGCCTGGGAAAATACATGGCAGAAAAAGGTTCTATCTGTGTGGATGGTGTCAGCCTTACCATTAACGATATTGAGTCCCACTGTTTTCATTTGAATATCGTGCCCCATACGGCACTGGAAACCACGATTCCTGATTGGCATCTGGGCGCCCAAGTGAATCTGGAAGTGGATGTCATTGCCCGTTACCTGGAACGGCTGTTAATGAATGAGCCGGCAGCACAAGCAAAACCGGCATCACGTATCGACGAAGCCTTTTTAGCAGAACATGGGTTTCTAAAACTGTAACCGTTAAAATTTTAATGACATCATTAAGGTCGTAAATTAAATAATTGAGGTTGTTGTAATAACCGAGGTAGTAACAATGGAATTAAACTCCATAGAAGAAATCATCGAAGATATTCGCCACGGCAAAATGGTTATTCTGATGGACGACGAAGACCGTGAAAACGAAGGTGATATTATTATGGCGGCCACCATGGTGCGCCCCGATGATATTAACTTTATGGCAAAACATGCCCGTGGTTTAATCTGCTTAACATTAACCGCAGAACGATGTGAACAGTTAAATCTGCCATTAATGGTGAATGATAACAATGCCCAGCATGGCACCAATTTCACCCTGTCGATTGAAGCGGCGGAAGGTGTTACCACTGGCATTTCGGCGGCTGATCGGGCAACCACTGTACAGCGAGCGGTTGCCTCTAATGCACAGCCACAGGATATCGTACAGCCAGGCCATATTTTCCCCTTAAGAGCCCAGGCCGGTGGCGTGTTACGTCGTGCTGGCCATACTGAAGCCGGCTGCGACCTGGCACGGCTGGCAGGTTTGGAACCGGCATCGGTGATTGTTGAAATCATGAATGACGATGGCACCATGGCGCGTCGCCCGGATGTGGAAGTGTTTGCCAAAGAGCACGGGCTAAAAATTGGCACCATTGCTGATTTGATTCAATATCGCACGGTAAACGAAAAAACCATCGAGCGGGTAAGAACTCAGCCTTTCCCAACCAGCTATGGTGAATTTACTTTGGTGCAGTTCAGGGATCTGATTGATAATAAACAGCACATTGCCCTGGTGAAGGGTGAATTAGCTGCCTGTGAAGCCCCTTATGTGCGAGTGCATGTGGTTGATCCTTTACGTGATTTATTGCGGGCAGAAAAGAAAAATGCTTCCGGCTGGTGTTTACCCGAAGTGTTAAGCTTTCTGGCATCGAAAGATGATCCCGGCGTGGTACTGATTTTAGGTGATTCCTTTGCCGCACACCCGGTTGAAGATATTATTGATAACTTCTATGGCGTTAAGCCCGGGCCACGCCCCTTGGCAAAAGATGGCACCAGTGTTTATCGTAGCATCGGCACCGGTTCGCAGATTTTGCAGGATCTGGGTATTCAAAAAATGCGCCTGTTAAGCAGCCCGATGAAATTTAATGCAATCTCCGGTTTCAGTTTGGAAATTGTTGAATACATTCACGGCGATTCAGTAAAAGATTAACTGAATCGCTGTTTTTAGATTTTTTAATGAAGGAAAGAAACAATGAGCAATGTAAAAGTTATCGAAGGTGATTTTCGCGCATCCGCCGCCCGGTATTCAATCGTTGTTGGCCGGTTTAACAGCTTTGTAGTGGAAAGTCTGTTGCAGGGCGCTATCGATACTTTAGTGCGTCATGGCGTGTCGGAAAACGATATTGAAGTGGTACGTGTTCCTGGTGCTTACGAATTGCCTTTAGCGGTTAAAAAAGTTGCCACTAGCCGTAAGCCCGATGCCATTATTGCTTTGGGTGCTGTGATTCGTGGCGGTACACCGCATTTTGATTTCGTTGCCGGTGAATGTTCCAAAGGCGTTGCCTCGGTAAGCCTGGAAACAGATATTCCCATCGCGTTTGGTGTGATTACCACCGACACCATTGAGCAGGCCATTGAGCGCTCCGGTACCAAAGCCGGTAACAAAGGCGCAGAAGCGGCGTTAACCGTTTTGGAAATGGTCAGCCTGTTTAGAAATCTGGAAAATTAATTTCAGGTTTTTGTGCCCCACCCAATCAGAAAATGGTTGTACTGATTAACCTGCTTTAAAAGGTAAGCACTGGTGAACACTGATTCGCAAAATCCACAAGCTGATGACAGCAGCAAACCAGCAACGGGTGCCGGGCAACCGGCAGCCAAATCAGCGAATAAACGCCCCCGGCCAGCGGAGCGTCGTAAGGCCCGCAAGTTTGCAACGCAGGCTTTATATCAATGGCAAATGACCAAAGCCAACCTTGGCGAAATCGAAACCCAGTTTCGTGTTGATAACGATATGCGTAAAACCGACACGCAATATTTCCACGAATTACTGCACCAGATTCCAGGCTGTGTTTCAGAATTGGATAGTTATTTTGAACCCCATCTGGATCGTGACAAGGATGAACTGGATCAGGTGGAGCTGGCTATTTTGCGTATCGGTACTTACGAGTTAGCAAAACGTATTGATGTGCCGTATCGAGTGGTGATTAACGAAGGGGTTGAGCTTGCCAAAATATTCGGCGCTACCGACAGCCACAAATATGTTAACGGTATTCTCGATAAAGTAGCGCAGCGATTGCGTTTAATGGAAATCACCGCCCATCGTAACAAGCACAAATAAATGGCTGATGAATTTTCAATCATTGATGACTACTTTAAACCGTTGGGGGAAGCCATTGCTTCCCCCAACGTAGTTTTGGGCATTGGTGATGATGCCGCGCTGTTAACCGGCAGGCCGGGGTATCAACTGGCGGTGTCCTGCGATACGCTGGTGGCCGGTGTGCATTTTTTGGCAGATACTCCTCCTGAAGATATTGGCCACAAAGCGCTGGCAGTCAATTTAAGTGATTTGGCCGCTATGGGAGCGCAGCCCGCCTGGTTCAGCATTTGCTTAACTCTGCCGGAACAAAATGAGCGTTGGATTCAGGGTTTGGTTAATGGTCTGGCGGTTTTGGCAAAGCAATACCAGGTGCCTCTGATCGGTGGAGATACCACCCATGGGCCGCTGACGCTATCGCTTCAAATAGCCGGTTGGGTGCCCAACGGTGAAGCCATTACCCGCAGTGGCGCACAACCCGGTGATCAGATTTTCGTTGCCGGAGAGCTGGGCTGGCCCTATATTGGGTTATTGCTACTGAATAATACCCTGGCAGATACAGCAACCATTAGCAAAACACAAACAAGAATGGCAAGGCAGCAGTTGTTACGGCCAGAGCCACAAATGGAACTGGGCAGCGCACTGCGGGGTTTGGCAACCTCCATGCTGGATATTTCCGATGGCTTGAGCGCCGATTTAATGCATATTCTGAAAGCCAGCAAAGTGGGAGCCAGACTTAATCTGGCAGCAATACCCAAAGCAGCGCCGCTGACACAGCTTGCGCCACAACAACAGTGGGACGCCGTTAATTTTGGCGATGAATACAAACTGTTATTTACCGTACCCAAAGAACGTATCGCGGCATTACAGTCACTTCAGCAACGGCTTGGCTGTTCGCTGACGGCGGTAGGCGAAATAACAGAATCCCGAGTATTAACCGATGAACACGGCAGCACTATCAAGGCCAAAGGCTACCGGCATTTTTAACGCTGAATACAACCCCTGAAAATAAAGTATCTGAAAATGAATAAAGTACCTGCTTCTGCATTTAAACATCCTGTTCATTTCCTGGCGATTGGCCTCGGCAGCGGTGCAGCGCCAAAAGCACCGGGCACCTGGGGTACCGTGGCGGCGGCGATTTTATATATTCCCTTGTCGGACTTAAATCTTACTGCGTATCTGGCGGTGATAGTGGTGGCTGCATTGGTAGGTGTTTATCTGTGCGGGAAAACATCGGCAGACTGGGGGGTGCATGATCATGGCGCTATCGTATGGGATGAGTTTGTCGGCTTCTGGATTACCATGATCGCGGTGCCTTTTACCTGGTATTGGTTATTGGCAGGATTTGCTCTGTTCCGTCTGTTCGATATCTGGAAACCCTGGCCCATTCAGTATTTCGACAAGCACGTGCATGGCGGGCTTGGCATTATGGTGGACGACATCATTGCCGGGCTGTTTGCACTGGTGATTTTACAGTTACTGGTTGTGCTTTTTTAGTATCAGGAATTGGCACTGTCCGTTGCATTAAGCGCTGGATATGGGCAAGTTACCTTCCTGGCGCTGAAGCCGACAAAGAAAAAACAAGTTGTTTATTGTATCCTTTGGGATACAATAAACAGTATGCCTGATATGATAAACACCATCAAAGAATACACCGATGAGAAGGGAAAAAGCCCTTATGCGGATTGGCTTCGCGGCTTGCGCGATAGTAAAGCTAAAGCGAAGATCATCATGCGAGTGGATAAAATGGAACTGGGGCTGTTCGGTGATGTCGATTCGATAGGTGAAGGACTGAGTGAGTTGCGCATCCACTATGGCCCAGGTTATCGAGTGTATTACGGTAAAGAAGGGCAGCAAGTGTACTTGTTGCTATGTGGTGGTGATAAGTCCACCCAATCGAAAGATATCAATAAAGCCAAAGAATACTGGAAAGATCACAAGCGGAGGAATAAACATGGCGCGTAATGTAAGAGCGACACATAATGAACACCTGCGCGACCCTGAAATCGCCGCAGAATACTTAAGTGAGGCACTGCAAGATGGTGAAGCTGCCGTTATCCTGATGGCCTTACGTAATATCGCCGAGGCTCAGGAAGACGGAATCAGCGGCTTGGCTCAGCGTTCTGAGTTAGGCCGCGAAAGCATGTACAAAATGCTCTCTGCTGCTGGTAATCCCAAACTATCCAGCTTTACCAAGGTCATCCGTGGCCTTGGCCTCAAATTAAAAGTTGAATCTGACTTCGAGCACAGGCCTGCAATTTAAATCTGCACCATTGAGTGGTTTCCTATGCCATCGCCATACAGGTGGTGCGCTATAATTCCTGTGCATTATGGTGAACGACATCATTGCCGGGCTGGTTGCGGTTTCTTAGGGTTAGAAATTGGCACTGGTTTTTCATTTAGCCTTTAAAATTTCATTTTTTTTGTCAACCAAATCTTAACTCCCACGTTATTACCTGTAGTGGCCACTGAAAAAATCTTTTACAGGTTCTAATCACGGAGTTAAAAACTATGTTTAATCAATCCATTAACCCCCAGGGACTGTCATTACAGAGGAAGGTTCGCGGATATCCTGTTGCCTTCGCCAGTGCCCCTGAAGATTTTACTGCGCAAACAGTGGTTGGTATAAACACTGAATAATGAGCGGACGCAATGAATAATCGCAAGGCATTGGAGCATTTTCTAATCGGAGTGCAGAAACGTGGTTTTCAAATGGCCAGGATCGCTACTGGGTGTGATCAGGATGCGTTGGATATTGTGCAGGATGCCATGATGGCATTGGTAAAAAACTATGGTGATAGGGATGCGAACGATTGGCACGGGCTGTTTTTTAAAATACTGCAAACACGGATTTATGATTATTATCGGCGTAACGCGGTAAAAAACAGGGTATTTGGCTGGCTTGGTTTGAGCAAAGATAAAACTGCCGAAAACGAAAACGCAGATGCTATTCAGCAGGTAGAAGATCAACAGGCGTTAACCCCGGAAAAAACACTGCAATTTGCCCAGGCCACCGATCAGTTGGTAAAAGCGGTAGCACAACTCCCCATCCGCCAGCAGCAGGCGTTTATGTTACGGTTATGGGAAGGTATGAGCGTAGCAGAAACGGCGATGGCAATGGGCATTTCGGATGGCAGCGTAAAAACACATTATGCTCGTGCTTTGGCAACACTAAGGCAGCAGCTGGCAGGGTATTGGTAATGACTGAACAGAAAGATCCCTTTGAAGAAAAGGTAAAGCAGGCACTGGATCAAAGTGTTGATGAATTTGATCAACAGACATTGGCTGATTTGAATCGTATTCGCCAGTCTGCACTTAATGGCCGGCACCTTAAAATGCAGCCGACATCCTGGAGGTTGTGGGCACCGGCCGGTGGTGTGGCAGCGGCAACCCTGGTTGTTGCTTTATGGGCGACACAATTCCCGATGATACAGCCGTCCGAAATGCCAGCCCCGGATATAAGTGATGTGGAATTGATTGGATCTGAAAATGATCTGGAGCTGATGCAGGATCTTGAATTTGTTGCCTGGCTGATGGCCCAGGAGGAAAGCAATGCTGGTTAAAACAATGTCAGTTAAAACGATTCCAGTTAAAACAAGGGTGGGAAATAGCCTGCTGGTGATGCTGTTTATAGCCAGTGCAGGGATGGCAGATACAGTGTTGTCGCAGGAATTTTTGCACTATCTGGCTGATTTTGAAACCGACAGCGGTGAATGGGTGGACCCGCAAGAGCTGGAAGCAATGATCTCTCTGGATGAAGTCGAGAGTGACCAGCAGCAGGAGAATGAAGATGAATAATGGCAGTAAACTATTAATCTTTTTGTTGGCTTTGCTTTTGAATTCAGTTGCTATTGCTGATGAGTTTGCATGGGATACTTTAAGCAAACAGCAGCAACAACTGTTACAGCCTTATAAAAAGCAGTGGGGGGCCATGCCTGACGCAGAACGTGCTCGCATGGTGAAAGGTGTTAATCGCTGGCAATCCTTATCGGCGCAGGCACGGGAAAAATACCGGGCCAGATTTAAACGCTGGCAGGCATTAAGCCCGGCGCAGAAAAAAACACTACGTCGCCGGTTTCAGCATTTTAAACAGTTGCCACCTGAAGTGCGTCGTGATCTTCGTGCGAAATATAAATGGTTTAAAAGCCTGCCTGAAAGCAAACAAAAAAAATTAAAGAAAAAGTGGAAAAATCTGCCTGACTGGAAAAAGAAAAAAGCAAAGCAGCGCTGGTTAAATATGCGTACCGAACACCGGGCGCTGCACTTGTTGCTCAATAAATAATTGCGTTGTGCGGCTGACGATATCGCTCTGAAAAGCTTTTTCATAACGAATATCCAGCACATAGGCTTTTGCCTTGATTTGGATGGCAAGCCGCTGAGCCACTTCCACTTCACTAACGCTGAAATTAATTGGTTTTTTCAGGTAGGCGTAACGGCTGGTCACAATGACTTCGCGAATGATTTCAATGGCCTGTTGCACATCAGCGGTCAGCGCCACGTGAAAATCACATACCACCATCATTTCCAATGCACCGGCATTCCCCGATGACACCATTTCATTCATAAAGCGGGCATTGGGAATAGTAATAGTATTATCGTCCAGCGTTTGCAGGCGAACCGATCTGAGGCCAATACTGATAATCTCGCCATAGCTGCCATCAAAATTCACCCGATCACCCACAATAAATGGCCGGTCGAACAGCAAAACCAGCCCGGCAATCACCGATGCGACCACATCTTTTAAGGCAATACCAACAGCAACGGCCATACTGCCCCCCGCCGCATACAGAAATTCTTTGGGCGGATTGAGTACACCAATAACCAGCGCAAATGACCCAATGATATAAACTACAAAACTGAACAGGGTAGCAATCTGCAATACGGTAAAGCGGCTGCCGGGCAGTTTTATCATTAGCTGATCAAACAAAGAACGCGCCAGTTTGTTGATAAAGTACAGCGACATAAAGCCTAAAATCAAAAACAGCACTTTGTATAAATTAAACAAAGACGCGATATTAGTCAGGTCGTTAACCACGTTGTTATTCATGGAGGAAATTCTTCCTTCTTAACAGTTGGCAAAGCTGTATTTGCCACAGCGGATTAATAAAGTAACGGTCGTCGCTTTTGCGTATTAAAAAGCCCTGATCCAGGCCGTGTTTTAATGTGCGCCTGACAATAGCTTCTGATAAATGGGCAACGGCATGGGCCTGTTGAGTGTTCAGAGAATCGTGAACCACCAGAGCGGCATACACAAACAGGTGATCATCCGACAGGCTGTTCAATGCATCGCTGCCTGGGCGTTCCGGTATGCCCATTTCAATTAAACCGGTGGCAGGGTTTCTGGCAGAATTAATCCAGATAGCAAGCGCAACCGCAGGAATGCCTGACGACTGATCCCATATCAGGCTGAAGCAGCGGGATTCCGCAGCTCTGGTCGCTGTTTCACTGTGGGATGTACTGGCCAGTAATAACTCATCAAAGTGGAGCTGGCGGCGGGATGCCTTATGGCGGCGCAAAATCAAATCCCGAATACCCTGTTGCGTCCAGCGTTGCATGGTAATGAATGAAGAGAACTGATAGGTTTGGCTAAAAACATCGTTCAAATAAATCCAGGACTGTTGATTGATCGCAACCACCCAGAATATATTTTTCAGTTTTGCACTGATTAAATCCTGCAATTTTTTATAGGCTTCAAAGCCTCCTACATCACTTAAAAATAAGTGGTGGGCCTCGTCAATCACAATAATGGTTTTTTCCAGGGCTTCCTGTTGGCTAACAAACCCGGCAATATCTTCACAATCTTTAAAATCCAGGGAATCGCATATCAGTTTGAGGAGCTCATTTGCCCTTAACGTTTTTTCCGGTGTTTTTATATAAACCGTTTTTGATTTGTCCCATTGCTTCAGCCACTGCTTTAACAGCGTTGATTTGCCAATGCCGTTTTCACCGATCAGCGCCAGATCGTTTTCATCCTGTTTGCCTTCCAGCCAGTCACCAGCATTCTGGTTGATGTCCCCCAGCCAGGGTGATTGCGCCAGTAAATTAGGCCGGGTTTCCAATACATTGCTGTTTAAAAACCAGTTCTCGTAATGAATGTCGTCTTGTTCTTCCTGTTCTGGTTCAGGGGTATTGGATTGGCTTTGTTCCAGGCGAATTTTTAAAAACTTGGCGGTAAGCGTCTGGTAGCGTTCCAAACGCAACAGTTGAATATGGGCAGCTCTGATAATATCGAGTAACTGTAAGCCGATAAAAATCGCAGGATTTACCAATGGCTTTATCAAGGGTTTTTGCAGCTTCTCAAAGCGACTGATAAATTGTTCAGATACGCGTTTCGATAAATGAGTAGCAAATTCTGATTGAAAGGCATTAATGGTGCGATAACCAAGCAACCAAATAGTAAGGATCAATATAATCAGGTAAGCGGTGCAAATGATGCCGCCTTTAAGAATAATTTGGAGAATAATATAAAAGACTGAAGCGAATGTTGTGTATAACGCAAACCGGTGACACTGCTGTTTTATGTCAAGTTGTTTTGATTTCAGCACAAATAAATGGGCGCGGCTGTTGGTGTTGCTGATAGCGCCCAATGCAAGAGTTTTTACCAGTAAATAAAAAGCCGCAATCGCCACCACGTTATAAACTAACAGCCAGTCGTTATCAGATGTTTTCAGTTGATAATGCAAATAATAATAAAGCAATACCGCGCTTAACCATTGGGCATTTGGCTGGAAAAAACGTAAAAGGCTGATAGCAATGCGTGAAGTTTTTTTATTCAGGTGATGGCGTACCATGCGTTGTTGTAACGCATAAATCCAGCCGGGGATACGCTTTAAAAAAAGGCAAAATATAATCAGCAATAACAGTTGCATAGCCAGATTGGTGGCCGACTGATAAAGTGTTTGCGATAAATAA
>PDSR01000077.1 GCA_002748575.1 Gammaproteobacteria bacterium | reverse complement strand
CAAATCCGGGTCGCCGGGGCCAGCGCCCACCAGATAAACTTCACCTTTAACAGGCAAGGTGGTATCAACATTCTCCAAAGCTGAATTTAGCATGGCTTCAGCCTGTTGCTCTTTACCGGCAAAGACATACTCGGCAATAGGCCCGGTTAATACGTTTTCCCAGAAATTTCGCCGCTGGTTAATATCGTTAAACTTGTCTTTAACTTGCTGCCGAAAAGATCCCACCAGCTTACCCAGTTTTCCATAACTGGCTGGAATGGTGGATTCAAGCCGGGCGCGAATCAAACGGGCCAATACCGGGGACTGGCCACCACTGGAAACACCAATAACAATCGGGGAGCGATCTACAATGGCTGGCAAAATAAAGGTACAGAGATCAGGATTATCGACCACGTTTACCGGTAATGAACGCTGCCGGGCATCATCAGACACCTGCTCATTGACCGCCAGGTTATTGGTGGCCGCAATCACCAGTTGCTTGTCGTCAAGATCCGCCGTTTGGTAGCCACGCTCAATCAGTACATGCTCTTGCGCGGCTAACAGGGTTTTCATTTCGCTGCTGATGTGTGGGGCAACAACGCTGATATGGGCGCCAGCCCTTTTTAGTAAACCGGCCTTTCTAACGGCAACATCACCACCGCCAACCACCAGGCACGGCTTACCTTTCAAGTCGAAAAAAAGCGGAAAATAATCCATGTAAACTACCAGCGACCGACAAGCTTATAGGCGAGAACGCATAAGCTCCTAGGGCGTAAGCACCTGAACACCACCCATATAAGGCACCAGCACGTCTGGCACTTTAATACTGCCATCTGCCTGCTGATAGTTTTCCATCACGGCCAGCAAGGTTCTGCCCACTGCCAGGCCGGAGCCATTTAACGTATGCAGCAATTCGGCTTTTTTACTGCCTTTGGGTTTGAAACGCGCTTGCATGCGCCTTGCCTGAAAGTCTTCAAAATTACTGCATGAAGAAATCTCGCGGTATTTTTGCTGGCCGGGCAACCAGACTTCAATATCGTAGGTTTTGGCAGCCGAGAAACCAATATCACCACCACACAAAACGACCACACGGTAAGGCAAACCAAGCTTTTGCAGAATCGTTTCGGCATGGCCGGTTAACGCCTCCAGCGCGGCATAGGAATCTTCCGGTTTCACCAGTTGCACCAATTCTACCTTTTCAAACTGATGCTGCCTGATCATACCCCGAACGTCACGGCCATAAGCGCCCGCCTCGCTTCTGAAACAGGGCGTATGGCAGGCAAAGCGCACTGGTAACTGCGCTTCTTCGAAGATCTCGCCGCGGGCAATATTGGTAACGGGAACTTCTGCCGTGGGGATCAGGTACATGTCCCTTTCGCCGGGTACTTTGTATAAATCTTCTTCAAATTTAGGAAGCTGGCCGGTGCCGAGTAATGAATCGGAATTTACCAGGTAAGGCACGTAAACTTCGCTGTATCCGTGTTCTTCGGTATGGGTGTTCAGCATAAACTGAATTAATGCCCGGTGTAATCGGGCCAGCGGGCCTTTCATCACGGCAAATCGTGCGCCGGTTATTTTGGCGGCTACTTCAAAATCCAGTCCTGTATCGGCGCCCAAATCGACGTGATCTTTGGCCTCAAAATCAAAAGTGGTTGGCTCACCCCAGGTTCTTACTTCAACATTATCGTCTTCAGAATCACCGGCGGGTACTGATTCGTGGGGGATATTCGGAACAGCCAGCAGCTCGTTTGCCAGTTCTTCCTGTAACTCCTTGAGCTGCTTTTCACATTCGGCTAACCGCTCGCTAAACTGCGCGACTTGCTGCTTAATCGGCTCGATATCTTCACCACGGGCTTTTGCCTGGCCAATTTCTTTAGATTTTTTATTGCGTTCAGCCTGAAGATTTTCTGTTTCGATCTGCAAGCCCTTTCTCTTTGATTCAAGCTCAGACAGTTTTTCCTGGTTTAGCTCGAAACCACGGATTTTCAGCTTTTCAGCAACAGTTTCTAGTTCAGTACGGATTAATTTAGCGTCTAACATAATGATTCGTTGATTTTCAGCCCATGAAAGAAAGGCAGGGATTTTAACGCAGTTGAGATTATAAGTAATCAGAAACCCGCTACAGCCTGCTAGAAAAGACGGGCGATCCCCATGCCAACCCACGCGCCTAGGATACAGGTAATAACACTAAACAAAATATTCGCCAAAGCCATTGGCCAAAGCCCCGACTCCATTAATCTAACGGTTTCGAACGAAAAGGTGGAAAATGTAGTAAACGCGCCTAAAAATCCAACCATTACCAATAATCGCAGCTCTTCACGGTGGGGCTGATTGGAAAAAATCACAACAAACAGCACACCAAATACGCAAGACCCAAGTATATTCACTGCATAAGTGCCCCAGGGAAACGATGAACTGGTTGCCTGATTCACCCAGGAAGACAGCGCAAACCGGGAAGCAGCACCAAGGGCACCGCCAAGGGCCACCCATAATATCTGGCTGAATGAAATACTCATGGTTTATTCCTGGTTTCGGTAGGCTTGGGCGCGTATCGCTGCCACTGACTGCACTGATCCTGCTCTTTAAGATACTTCAGCTTTTCCGCTATTTTGATTTCCAGCCCCCTTGAAACAGGCTGATACCAACTGGCATTAGCCAGCTCTTCGGGAAGATAATTTTCACCGGCGGCATAGCCATCGGGGTAATCATGGGCATAGCGATACTCTTCGCCATAGCCCTGTGTTTTCATCAATTTGGTGGGCGCATTTCTTAAATGCAGCGGCACATCGTATGAAGGCTGTTGTTTAATATCGCGCATCACTTGTTTGAAGGCGGAATAAACCGCATTGCTTTTTGCAGCACTGGCCAGATACACAACCGCCTGAGCAATAGCCAACTCCCCTTCCGGGCTGCCAAGGCGTTCCTGTACATCCCACGCGCTCAATGCGACCTGCAACGCTCTGGGATCGGCATTGCCGATGTCCTCGCTGGCCATGCGTACCACTCGGCGGGCGATATACAGCGGGTCAACACCGCTTTCCAGCATTCTTGCAAACCAATACAGGGCACCATCGGGCGATGAGCCCCTGACCGCTTTGTGCAATGCGGAAATCTGTTCATAAAACAGATCGCCGCCTTTATCGAAACGCCGCAGGCTTTGCCCCAGCGCCTGCTCTAACAATTCAACATCAATCTGTTGTAAACCGTCGGCCAATGCCAGTTCAGAGGCAATCTCCAACAGGTTTAAGGCTCGCCGGCCATCGCCATCGGCTGCCTGACACAGCGCTGCCCTGGCTTCGGTGGTGAGTGATAAGCCGGTTTTGCCAATGCCGCGATCTTCATCCTGCATGGCGTTATCAACCAGCACCCCGACACTTTCGGTATCGAGGTTTTTAAGCACATAAACCCGCGCCCGTGAAAGCAAAGCATTGTTTAATTCGAACGATGGATTTTCAGTGGTAGCACCAATGAAAATAAAGGTGCCATCTTCAACATAGGGTAAAAAGGCATCTTGCTGGCTTTTATTGAAACGATGCACTTCATCAACAAAAAGAATGGTGGTTTGCCCTTGAGCCCGCGCCTGTTTTGCTTGCTTTACCGCTTCGCGTATTTCTTTTACGCCAGCCAACACTGCTGATACGGTAAGGAACTGGGCATCAATATACTGTGCCAGTAAACGCGCCAGGGTGGTTTTACCAACTCCCGGAGGGCCCCATAACACCATAGAGTGAATGTTACCGCTCTCGATGGCTTTTCTAAGGGGTTTGCCTTCGGCAAGAAGATGTGACTGGCCTATATATTCCTGCAAACTCCTGGAACGCATTCTGGCCGCTAACGGCTGGTAATGGGTATCTTCCTGCCCACTAAAAAGGTCACTCATAAGCCCGGGTTACATATCTCTGATAACATCAATGCCTTCAGGAATCGAAAAATTGAAAATATCGGCCTTGATTTTACCGTTAAATTTGGGCGACTTAAACTCAATGCGAGTGGTTTGACCCAGGCCATCGCGCAAATACATGTCCCTTAACTTGCCTTTAACAAAGTGAACTCTTAACAGCTCGAATAACGCCTCTTCAGTTGTTGGCACCAAGTCAAAACGCCACTCTCCGGTTTTTTCATATTCGTAAGCAGAAACCGAAAAGCTTTCGGAAATTTTTGCCGGATCGCCGCTGAGCAACAAGGCAGGTGTGTTACCAACATGAGTGTCCAGTTTTTTCTCGGTCACCTGCTCAAGATCCAGATCATAAATCCATAACAACTCACCATTGGTAATAATTGACTGCGGGTAAGGTTCGTTAGTATCCCAACGAAACTTTCCGGGGCGTTCTACCCACATGGTACCGGTAATATCCTGCAATGCATTACGTTTGGAATCTTCGACCCATTGATGAAATCTGGATTCCATTGAGTTCATGGCCGAAAGATAATCTATCAGTTTTTGAGTCGCCACTTTTTCGGAATGCTCTCCACCAAAGGAAAGCCCTGAAACACTTAAAAGCACCGCAATTAAAAAGATGCCTGGTATTCTTGTCAAAATCATCTCGCGTTTTTCCTTGCGAAAACAGGTATAGAGTTGTTAGTAAGACACCAGCAAAGCACAGAAGTTTACTGCTATTGTGGTGGCGGTGGAGCCAGCACTTCACGCTGGCCATTGGTTTGCATTTCCGACACTACGCCAGCCGCTTCCATCGCCTCGATCATTCTGGCTGCCCGGTTATAACCAATTTTTAATTTACGCTGCACTGAAGAAATAGAAGCGCGACGGGTTTGAGTAACAAACGCCACGGCTTCATCGTAAAGCGGATCGCTCTCTTCATCGGAGCCGCCACCTGCCCCGGGTTCTGCCGGCAGGAATGCCGACTCGTGACTGCCTTCGAGAATATCCTGTAAATAGGCGGGCTCGCTGCGGCGGCGCCAGTCATTACATACCCGGTGGACTTCATCATCATCCACAAAGGCACCATGAACACGGGTGGGCAAACTGGTGCCAGGCGGCAGGAAAAGCATATCACCGTGGCCTAACAGCTGCTCAGCACCACCTTGATCCAGAATTGTGCGAGAGTCCACTTTTGACGAAACCTGAAAAGCCATGCGTGAAGGTACGTTAGCCTTGATCAAGCCGGTGATAACATCCACCGAAGGTCGCTGCGTGGCAAGAATCAGGTGAATACCGGCAGCACGCGCTTTTTGAGCGATACGTGCAATCAGCTCTTCCACTTTTTTACCGACGATCATCATCATGTCGGCAAATTCATCCACCACCACCACAATAAATGGCAGCTCTTGCAGGTCTTCACCTTCGGGCATTTCGTCGGTCGGTTGGTGAAGTGGGTCCTTAATAGGTTCGCCTTTTTTAATCGCTTCTTTCACTTTGCGATTATAGCCCGCAATGTTACGCACCCCCATGGCTGCCATCAGGCGATAGCGACGTTCCATTTCTGCTACCGACCAGCGCAGCGCATTAGCCGCTTCTTTCATATCGGTAACAACAGGGGTTAACAAATGAGGTATATCATCGTAAACTGACAACTCCAGCATTTTTGGGTCAATCATAATTAAACGCAGCTGCTCGGGTGATGCTTTAAACAGCATACTCAGCAACATGGCGTTCAAGCCCACCGATTTACCGGAACCGGTGGTACCGGCCACCAGCAAGTGAGGCATTTTTGCCAGGTCAGCGACTATCGGAGCCCCTGAAATATCTTTACCCAGTGCCAGCGCCAGCGGAGAACTGACTTTTTCGTAGGTTTCAGAAGATACCACTTCGCTTAAGCGAATCATTTCACGGGTTTCATTGGGTATTTCAATACCAACGACGGTTTTGCCCGGAATCACTTCCACTACCCTCACACTGATCACCGCCAGCGAACGAGCCAGGTCTTTGGCAAGATTGGTAATCCGGCTGACTTTAACACCGGCTGCAGGCTGGATTTCAAAACGAGTTACCACCGGGCCCGGCAATACGTTTTCCACCACAGCATCAACGCCAAAATCTTTGAGCTTAAGCTCCAGTAAGCGCGACATACCCGCAAGAGTTTCAGAAGAAAAGCCCCGTTTGTTATCGCTATCGGCAGGATCCAGCAGTGCAGTAGATGGCAACTCACCAGCCACTGGATTATCAAACAGACTCTTTTGGCGCTCTTTTTCTGCCCGTTTGCTTTTTTGAACTTTCTTTTTAACGGGTTCTGTAATGGTAGGAGGAATCCGTTTTTCCTGCTTTTTCTTCTCGACCTTTAACGCTGCCTGCCGCGCTTTTTGAGCCTTGTGGATTTCTTTTTTCTCGGCACGGGCATCAGCCTGCCGCTCCCATTGTTCCTTCAGAGACATCAACCAGGCGATAAGATCGAGGGTCAGCTTGCCAGTGTTATCCATTAACTGTATCCACGACACCCCGGTAAAAATCGTTAAGCCAATTAAAAACAGCGCCAGAAAAAGCAGGGTCGCGCCCAGTTCATTAAGGTTTTGTAGCGCACTGGCGCCTAACTCTATTCCCAATATACCGCCGGCGGGATTACGGCCCAGTGAATCAATCGCGGGTAATGCCCCTTCGGTCACGTCAAAATGCAGGTAAGCCAGCCCGGTGGCGGCAAACATGGTCATAAAAAAGCCCAGTGTACGTAAACCCAACATGGGCCAGTTAATGCCATTATTGCTTTTGTCACGGAATACCAGCCAGGCACGGTAAGCAATTAATACCGGGAATAAAAAAGCAAGATAACCAAATAATGACATCAGAATGTCAGCAAACAGCGCACCGGTAGGGCCACCAGCATTGTTGACCGGCTCCGTGGTGCCAATATGCGTCCAGCCTGGATCTCCCGGGTCGAACGTAAACAATGCAACTAACAGGTAAATAGATAGAAAGAACAGCACGATCATAGCGCCTTCTTTCAGGCCCCTGGATGCATGCTCTGACCAGAGCGGCTCTTGCACTGGTGCCTGTTCTTTTTTGGTCGCCATGTCAGCTTTTTACTCCTAACCAGCTACGCCTCCTGTTCCCGGGAGCACGAGTGATGGTTTGCAGATATTCTTTTCAGGTATTGTTTTGAGTTTCAGGTAACGATGAATTTTAACCGAATTTCAGATAATTGCACACAAAACACCCAGCAACTTCTTAAGTATGGCTGCTAAGTTAACATTTTAACGATTCGGGCAACAGACCAGGCTACAAAACTAAATGGCAGTGCCACCCCGTTTAACCCAAATACCATGAAATACCCTAGCTACCTGCGTGGTAACTGTGTTTATCTTGATGATTTCGAGGAACTATTTGCAAACAGCCCGACAAATCGTTTAAGTTTCCGATAATTTATGCCGCCACCACTACCCTATTCAAGAGGCTTTATTCATGAGTGAAGTTAAACATTGCAAACTGATTATTCTAGGTTCTGGCCCTGCTGGCTATACAGCAGCTGTCTATGGTGCTCGTGCCAACCTGAACCCGGTAATCATTACAGGCATTCAGCCCGGTGGCCAGCTAACCACCACCACAGA
>PDSR01000076.1 GCA_002748575.1 Gammaproteobacteria bacterium | reverse complement strand
ATCCGATATGGTTAACGGCAAGGTGATATTGCTGGTACTACTTACCTGAAAAAAACAATGTACATGCTCTTCAGGCCCAATTTGTAATGGCACGACATAATTTCTTACCTTAACCGGGCGAGAAGCAGTAGCAACCAGGTCGCCCAGCAAAAAGTATTGCCAGTTTCCACCGATTTCACAATGCACTGCAATAGTGTCCAGAATCGGATAATCACTTTCCAGCAGCAGGTTTCGCTGATATTTTTCCGAGTTGGCTACTTCAAGGTAATACCAGTAGGTGCTGTTGGTAAAACCCTGATTAATATTGCCCGTAGAGCTTTGAAACTTTTTAAGCAACAACGCTTTTTTGGCATCTGATAGGGAAGCTTTACCGGAAACATCTTCCCAATAAATCAGGTAGTTGGCTAAATCCACCTGCCTGGCAACAGGGGGTAATTGAAAAACAAGGTTTTTGTGCACAGAGGCAACAGCCTGCTCCAGCAGACATCCGGCGATCACTACAACTACAATCCAGATATTTTTAATGATTTTCTTGCTGACTTCTTGACGCACTAAGGTTCCCTGATTTAATTCTCGATACTTGCAGAATTCTAGGACATTCTACGACGAACGGGTAGAATTGTGACAACTTACAGCAGCTCAGGTATGAATTAGTGACAGAACGGATAAATAATCTGGAAATGCGTTTGGCTTATACCGACGATACGGTGGATGCTTTGAACGCCATCATCTGCAAACAACAGGATCAGATTGATGCCCTTACCAAGCAATATAAAAAGATTCAGCAGCAACTTGAATCACTGATGCCGTTGTTAATGGAAAACCCCGACGATGAACCACCGCCACCACATTATTAAGCACTAGAGAACCTAAATACCCAGCACTTTTTTAACAAATGGCACTGTTATTTTGCGCTGTTCGGTTAAAGATGAGTGATCCAGGTGTTCAATGATACGATGCAGCGATGCCATATCGCGGTCACTGCGCTGCATAATGAAGTTGGCCACCTCATCGTTCAAATAAAACCCGCGCTGCTCTGCGGCCTGGGTAAGCAGCTGATGCTTATCAACATCACCCAGACGGTTAACACGATAGGTTTCTGCGGCATTCAGGCGGGTTTTTAAATCAGGCAGCTGGACAGCAATCACCTGCGGCGAACAAACGGCACTGAAGACCAGCGAAGTATGCTCTATTTGAGCCCGATTATAAAAATGGAACATGGCCTCTTCCCATTCCTGGTGGCCCGCCAGGGCATCAATATCATCCAACGCCACCAGATCCATATGTTCCAGCCCTTCAATGGCCTCGGCAGGCAGTTCCAGCAGCTGCCGACAATTCAAATAAATACCTTGAATACTGGATTGCTGACACTGCTGGCAAACAGCCTGCAATAAATGGCTTTTGCCACTTCCCTGCTCGCCCCAGATATAAATATTGCCACTTAACCCACCCGTAGATAACATTTTCAATCGCGCCACCAGCTGGTGATTTGATCCTTCAACAAAAGTATCAAACGCAAATGCAAGCGGCTGCATTATATTTAAGGTAAGTTGCTGACTCATAAGTAATCGCTGATTATTAGCAGGCAGGCGATAATAACGATTTAAGACCAGAAAGTCATGAGGCGGATCACTCAGCCGGCGCGTGATTCCCGGGTTTTCACAATGCCTAAATAAACATAATGCAGGCCACTCAACCCACAGAACACAGCAACCAGCCACGCGCCGCCATCAAGAAGCGTTTGCGAAACCGTTATCAAGGCCAGATTTATTAACACCAGCAACCCGTATGCTATCAGTAAAAATGTACAGGTTTTCCCCAGCCAGGTGGGTTTGGCTTCAAACCGGCCTACGAGTTTCCAATAGGTAAAAGCACCACTGAAAATCAGTATATCGCGCCCCACCACCAGATATACCAGCCACAAGGGCACATGCTCCATAACACCCAGCACCAGATACGATACCACCAGTAAAATTTTATCGGCGATTGGATCGGCAATGGCACCAAAGCGGCTGTACCAGCCAAACTGCCGGGCCAGAAAGCCATCGAGGCCATCAGAAACCCCGGCAATAAAAAGCAATAGAAGCGCTACCTGATACTGTTCCTGCAATAAAAACCAAGCATAGGGAGCCACCAACAGTATGCGAAGTACCGTTAGCATATTGGGAATCGATTTCAGTATCGGGCTATCACTCACCTTACCGGCCTTCAGGGTTCAGCTGATACGTAAGTGCTATACCAATGGTAGTTTAATTCTGGAATGGCTGGCTTGTGATGCATCACACCATTATTACCAACGGAATTATTAGCAGCTGATATCGCCACACCCGCGTGAGGCACCTGTGGGCTGATCTTTATAAGCTTTTTATCAAGCGCTAACAGCTGTTGTAAGTTTTCAATATCACTTTCAAGATAGACACGAAAGCGAATGCTATCTTCTTCCAGCTGCCCCATATTCACCTGGCGAATCGACTCCAGTTTTTCAAGATAGGCCGTTAAGCGGGCAAAATCTTCCAAAGATTGCACACCATCTACATTCAACCAGATAAAGTCAGCATCACCCCCGCTCGATGTGACTGCATATTTATTGGCTAACATATCCGCCACATAATCAACGGCGGGGGCAAGAATTTCCCCCATATTCGTGCCTTTAGAGTCCAGCATATTCTGCCGGTTATCCATGTGCAAGGTCCAACTGGCCAGATTGCCGGTTGCGCTGGGCGCGTAAATTTTACCCGCCAGCACTGCTGCCGGCGCATAACGCTCAGATCCCTGCACCACCGGGTCCATAAACATACCCCAGACATCGCTGGGGGTTACTGCCAACTGGTCGGTAAGATCATTTAACGGAAAGACCAAGGGCAGGCCGCGACGAGCAGCCAGCTTTTGCAGTGTTTCCATCACCTGTGGTGCGGTTGCTTCGTTCACAAAGCGGCGCCCGGTTTCATCTTCAATGACCAGCCAAACAAGCACCTCGGCACGATTACGTGCCCAGATAGACAGCCCCGCCCGGCGAATCAGCTGATTAATGCTGCGGGCGTTAAAGGTAACTTTCAGTTCGTACACAGGCTCTGGCAGGCCGGTTTCGGGATTTTCCAATATGGTTTTGTTATAGCCATACTGCTCCATAAAACGACTGGGATCAGCCAAGGCCCGACTGATATCGAAAGACTCCAGCGCATTGGAATTTCCGCTTACCCGAATAATCACCTCGGCAAGGGCCGCTTTACCACCTTGCCTTAAAGATTGAGCGCTGCGATCTGCCACTATTGCCGAGGCCTTGTACAGATTTTTCACTTCCACCGCTTGAGCCGCCACAGGCAACACCAGACAGGTGAGCCACAAGATTAACCGCCCAAGGTTTTTCATATTGTTTATTGCCATACTTAAAAAACTGCTTATCTAAAGACCTGCCTGCAAAACATTCAATGAATGCCAAACGCCAGGCTAACCAGGTAAAAAAACGAATGCTGGAAGTTTACACCCCAATTTCTGTTGATCAAACCGTTAAAAACACTGTGTTTTACATAGGAACCCCTTCTCTGAGTTGCTAGAATAACCCACCGGCCCTTTCAGGGCTTCTGGAAAACTATCTTTAACAAGTTTTTACACAGGTTGATGCCACACCAATGAGCAATTCAAACGACTCGTCGAATACACCCTCATCCAACGTTTCCTTAAGCTATAAAGACGCCGGAGTCGATATCAATGCCGGTAATGCGCTGGTAGAGCGTATTAAAGGGGTTGCCAAACGCACCCGCCGCAACGAAGTTCTAGCTGGTTTAGGCGGCTTCGGTGCTCTGTTCGAACTACCAAAAGGCTATCAGGAGCCGGTTCTGGTATCGGGCACCGACGGCGTAGGCACCAAATTAAAACTGGCCATGGATATTAATCGACACGATACCATTGGCATTGACCTGGTGGCCATGTGTGTTAATGATTTGATCGTGGCCGGTGCCGAACCCCTGTTCTTTCTGGACTACTATGCCACAGGCAGCCTGAATGTGGATGTTGCGGCAAGTGTTGTTGAAGGCATTGGCGCAGGCTGCGAGCTGGCCGGTGCTGCACTCGTTGGTGGCGAAACCGCCGAAATGCCCGGCATGTATGAAGGTGAAGACTACGATCTGGCCGGCTTTTGTGTGGGCATTGTCGAAAAATCAAAAATCATCACCGGTGATAACGTTAAAGCCGGCGACAAACTGATTGCCTTGCCTTCATCCGGCCCACATTCCAACGGCTATTCGTTAATCCGCAAAGTGATTCAGGTGGCCAGCGCTGATCTTGCCCAGGAGCTGGATGGCAAATCGTTAGGTGAAGCGTTGCTGGAACCAACACGTATTTATGTAAAACCGCTTCTGGCTACCATGAAGGAAGTGAATGTAAAGGCGCTCTCGCACATCACCGGTGGCGGTTTTCTGGAAAATATTCCACGGGTGCTGCCGGAATACACCAATGCGGTTATCGACAGCAATTCCTGGGAATGGCCCGCTGTTTTCAAATGGCTTCAGGAACAGGGCAACATTGAAACGGAAGAAATGTATCGCACCTTTAACTGCGGTGCCGGCATGGTGATCTGCGTTGCTGAGGAAGACGTAGCACAAACGCTGGCATGCCTTGAAGCCAATGGTGAAAAGCCCTGGGTAGTGGGTTCGATTGAAACCAGCAGCCAGGCTACTCCCGAAGTGATTATTTAAACGAGGCTTTCCAGTGAGTTTGTCAGCAAATAATAGCGAACCTTCCATGGTGGTGCTGATTTCCGGCAGTGGTACCAATCTGCAAGCCATTATTGATGCCCTCGAAGCCGGAAAAATGCCCGGTAAAATAGCTGCTGTCGTCAGTAACAAGGCAGATGCCAAAGGGTTGCAACGGGCAGCCAGCCACGGCATCCCCTGTGAAGTAATTGATCACACGGAGTATGACTCCCGGGAGTCATTCGATCAGGCACTGGCCACCATCATTGATCAGTATGCCCCGAAACTGGTGGTGCTGGCCGGTTTTATGCGTATTCTGACCGAGGGATTTGTCAATCACTACACCGGCAGGCTGATCAACATCCACCCGTCGCTGCTGCCTAAGTTCAAAGGTTTAAACACCCATCAGCGAGCCATTGATGCCAATGAAACGCAACACGGTTGTTCGGTGCACTTTGTTACCTATGAATTAGATGGTGGCCCTATTATTGGCCAGCGTTCTGTTGCGGTGATGCCGGGCGATACCGCAGAACTTCTTGCATCTCGGGTACAAAAACAAGAGCACATACTCTATCCTTTAGTTTGTAAACTCATCATGGAAGGAAGATTAGCGCTCAATGATAGTGGACCAACACTGGATGGGAAACAACTCCCCATCACAGGTCAGGACTTCTCCCAGGTTAATGACTGGGCCAGTTACTAACAATACATCACGCTTGACTGGCGGGCTTGCCATTTTCTGGATAAGCCTGCTTTGCCTTTTCAGCAGTATGGCGAAAGCCACTTCAGAAACTACCTGGATACCCTACAGCGCCATTTATGTGGCCAGCCTTAACGGCACAGTGGTGGATAACGAAGGCCGACGCGAACTGCGCTATCTGGGTAATGGCCAGTTCAGGTTTACCGCCACAGCAGAAAACATGCTATTCAAGATGAAGGAAGTGTCCGAATTCCAGGCAACCAATAACACTATTCTTCCACTGCAATACCAATCAAGCCGCTCTAACCCGTTTAAAAAGCGCACCAAAGCCACGGGCTTTGACTGGAAAAACGGCGTGCTTCACTATCAGGATAAAAAACGCAGTGGCACCAAGCCCTTAACAGTGGGCATGTTTGATCCGGTTTCTTCAGTGTATGAACTGGCCAAACAGGTAAAAGCCGGCAAGCAGAACATTTACTTTAAAGAAGTAAACGGCAGAAAAATAAAAGATCGCAAATTTGTGGTTAAAGGCAAGGAAACCATTAGCCTTCCGATAGGTAAACTACCAACGATTAAACTGCAAAAAATCGATAAAAAACGGAAAACCAGCGTCTGGCTGGCACCGGGTTTGAATTACCTGGCAGTAAAAGTAAAACAGGTAGATGCCAGCGGCGACATATACGACCTGGAGCTGAAAAAATATCAACCGAAAGCCCCGATTAAACTACCTGTTTTTCAAAGCACAACAACAGACGTTATACAGCAGGAAGCGATACTGCCTGAAGAATACATTAAATAACGGCCCCTACCTTACAAAGCACTTCGCACCCCTTATAGTGCAATTTTCGGCATTATAAGGGGCGCATAGCTATTTTATTACTTTCTACTTTATTATTTTCTAGAGTCAGCCTTATTTCGTGCTTTTGACTCGCTCTACCGCATCACACCAGCCCGAGTACAAACGTTCTCTAACATGATCATCCATTGCCGGTGATACGTGCCGTTCGCAATGCCACAATTCACTGATCTGATCCAGGGACTCATAAATACCTGTTTGCAAGCCGGCCAGGTAAGCAACGCCAAGGGCAGTGGTTTCAATCACGGCTGGCCGCTGTACTTCAACATTCAACAGATCACTTAAAAACTGCACCACCCAGTTATTGGCCACCATGCCGCCATCTACCCGCAATGTGGTGGGTTTACCGGCCCCATCTTTTTCCATGGCACGAACCAGATCCTTGGTTTGATAGGCAACCGATTGCAAGCCGGCCGTTACAATCGCTTTAATATTGGTATCGCGGGTTAACCCGAAAATCGCTCCACGGGCATTAGGGTCCCAGAAAGGTGCACCCAATCCGGTAAACGCAGGCACCAGATACACACTGTGCTCTGCCCCCATTTCTTCGGCCATCGCTTCGGTTTCTTTGGCATGGGAAATGAGTTCCAGGCCATCGCGCAGCCACTGTACTGCAGCACCCGCCACAAAAATACTGCCTTCCAGGGCATAGCTTGTTTCACCATTCAGGCGATAGCCAACGGTGGTTAGCAATTTGTGATTGGATTGCAAAGCTTCATTACCGGTATTCAGTACCATAAAACAGCCTGTGCCATAGGTGCTTTTAATCATACCGGGCTTGAAACACGCCTGGCCGATCAAGGCGGCCTGCTGATCACCGGCCATACCGGCAATGTTAATACGTTCACCCAGAATATCTTCCGTGGTGTAGCCAAAGTCGGCGGCGCAGTCTTCAACCTGTGGCAGTAACGATTCCGGTACCGAGAAAATATCTAACAGCTCCTGATCCCATTGCTGATCGTGAATATTAAACAACAGGGTACGTGAGGCATTGGTAGCATCGGTTTTATGGCTTTCACCACCGGTTAAACGCCATAATAAAAAAGTATCAATAGTACCAAAGGCAAGCTCACCAGCTTCTGCTCTGGCGCGGGCACCTTCTACATTATCCAGCATCCACTTTATTTTGGTGGCCGAAAAATACGGGTCAATTAACAGGCCGGTTTTACTCTGAACTTTGTTTTCCAGGCCCTGCTCTTTTAATGTGGAACAAAATTCCGATGTACGACGATCCT
>PDSR01000075.1 GCA_002748575.1 Gammaproteobacteria bacterium | reverse complement strand
ATTTGCTGGCTAATTTTTTTGGTGGCCTGATGATTTATATGGATCGCCCATTTTCAGTAGGTGACTGGGTGCGCTCACCGGATCGTCAGATTGAAGGTACGGTTGAAAACATTGGTTGGCGTTTAACCTGTATTCGCACCTTCGACAAACGCCCACTGTATGTGCCCAATTCCATGTTTAACAGTATTGCATTGGAAAACCCCAGTCGTATGAGTCACCGCAGAATAAAGGAAACCATGGGGGTTCGTTACGATGATATCAGCAAGGTCAGGGATATCTTAAAGGCGGTAAAAACCATGCTAATTGAACATGACGAGATTGATGACACGCAAACCTTAATCGTTAATTTTAATACCTATGGGCCATCTTCTTTGGATTTCTTTATCTATACGTTTACCAAAACAACCAACTGGATTAAGTTCCATGAAGTAAAAGAAGATGTATTATTGAAAATTTCTGATATTGTCGAAAGTTATGGGGCAGAATTTGCGTTCCCAACTCAGACATTGCATTTATTCGATGAAACTTCAGCAGAGGCCAGGATGGATGCATTACCCGTGTCTCAAGATACGCCTTTAAAGCCATAAAAAATAATAAGGAAAAACCATGTCAGTATTACTTGAAGAGATCGATCGTGTTTGGGAGCAGGCGGACTGCCTGTGTTCAGAGCAGCAGGTAGAACAAGCGATTGATAAGGTGGCTCAGGACATTGAAAACGACCTGGCCGATAAAAAGCCATTGTTACTGACGGTAATGAATGGTGGCTTGATTTTTACTGCAAAACTAATGTCGCGATTAAACTTTCCATTAGAATGCGACTATGTTCATGTGACCCGCTACGGGTTTGAACTGGTGGGTACTGATCTGCAATGGAAAGTCACTCCCCAGGAAAATCTGGCAGACCGCACCATTCTGATTGTTGACGATATTCTGGACGAAGGTCAGACATTGGCGTCCATTATGCGAGCGTGTCGGGCGCAGGGTGCCGAAGAAGTACGTGCAGCCGTGTTGGTGGATAAAAAGCATGACCGTAAAGCAGATCCGGGCTTTAAAGCGGATTACACGGCTTTGGAAGTAGAAGATCGCTTTGTTTTCGGTTATGGCATGGACTACAAAGGTTATTTGCGTAACGCCATGGGCATTTATGCGGTTAAGGGTGTGTAAGGGAAGATATGCTGGCAATTATTGGCGGTACTGGCCTGACGGATCTTGATGGTTTAAACATACTGGAAGAAAAAACCGTTAACACCCCTTATGGCCAGTGTTCGGCACCTGTGCAGACAGGTATCTATGCAGGAACAAAAGTTGCGTTCTTGGCACGTCACGGTAAGGGCCATGTATTGGCACCCCATGTAATCAACTATCGGGCAAATATCCGGGCTTTAAAAGATATGGGTGTTACGTCCATTATCGCGGTGAATGCAGTCGGTGGGATTTGTTCTATCATGGCCACTGAATCATTAGTGGTGCCGCATCAATTAATTGATTATACCTGGGGCAGGGAATCATCTTATTCTGATAAGGGTAAAGTCATTCATATTGATTTTACCGAGCCTTACACCCAGCGATTGCGGGAGCTGTTGATCCGTGCCGCAGAGCAGGAAGGGCTGACCATTCATACTCGGGGTGTTTACGGCGCAACCCAAGGACCAAGGTTGGAAACTGCCGCAGAAATTGATCGCTTTGAAAAAGATGGTTGCGATATTGTTGGCATGACCGGTATGCCGGAGGCCTGTTTGGCAAGAGAGCTTGAACTGGATTATGCCTGTTTATCTCTGGTAGTAAATCCTGCTGCTGGCCGCAGTGATCGCGAGATTACCATGACACAGATTCAGCAGGCCATTGATAGCGGTATGGGTAAGGTGCGTCGGGTGATTGCCAGGGCTTTAGCTGATAAGTAATAACAGTTTAATCATTAGTGGTAACTGGCTTTTGCGCCGAGATAAAACACCACGGCTGCTGAAACGATGGAATCATAATTTGCCGTTCGGTTATGTTGCTAAAGTGATTGGCAGCCAGTTGTTTAATGGCTGATATCTGGTTTGCGCAGGCATCACTGCCACAAGGGCCTGCCCGAAAACTCACATAGCTGCCTGGTTTCAGGCTCTTGCGCAGGGCTTTAAAAAAACTTTCCGTTGCGTCAGCTGAAGTATCACTATCAGTTGAATGTGTTAATGATAAATCTACAATTACACCGTTCAAACGGCGGGTATTGGCAATAACATAGCGTGCATCTCCAATAATTATGCTGACATTCGGATGTTGATAGATGTCGTTATTCAGTACCTGTAAATGATCTTTCGCGCAGCGGATAACTTCGATATCAATTTCCACCAGGGTTGCCTTCTGAAAATCCTCGCGTGTTGCTAAACGCGACACCAGTCGTTTTAACACCCCGCCATGACCGCCTCCCAGAACATAAATATTAGAAACTTCGGTGGCATTTTCAAAGGGTGCCACCAGCGCATCACAATAGGCCGTATCACTGCTGGATAGGGCCAGCTGATGATTTAAATACAGTTGCTGACCAAAACGCGGGGAGTGTTTAACCTCTATGGTTTGAAACGGGCTATTAATTTTCATCAGCAGCAGATAACAGCTGGTCGTTGTCTGTTTCTGCTGAATCTTTTTCCTGTATCGGCTGATACAGCGTAACCTTAACAACAATGCCGAACAGCGGGTGATCCAGGTAGTGAAGCTCACCACTGCGCATCCGACGCGATTCGTTTAATACGCCAGTACGAGTGGATTGATAACGTGTGATGGTTTCGCCCATTGCCATAGCCGCATCGGTATGGGCGGCCACTTCATTTACCAGTGGGGGTGAATTGTTTGGCAGGGTGTCGTCAGCGTTCTGCCACCAAGGTTTAGTGACTTCTAATTGCTGAACATAATTTGATAGCCAAAGGTTGCTTTGAAAATGCAGGTAACGAGCAAGGTATAAAGTGGCAGTGCCTTCGAGTTCGTATAAACCATCATAGACTTTACCAGCCTGAATGAGCACAGGCAGAGCATTTTTCTTGTTTAATCCGGGTTGTAGCCAGCTATTTTGATACAGAATATCGTAATTGGGGCTGCGGGATAAGCGGTTAACCATTTTTACAAATTCGTTGTCAGTTGGCGGTTGCGCCAAAAAAGCTTTTGGTAGCCCGATCCTTGAATGATCAAATGCACCCATTTGCACATTTGCAGTGGAGGGTTCTTCCAGGGAAACCAGGTGCCTTGGGAAAGCCAGTGAGATTTCCTTTCCTGGTTGCCACTGTTCGCTCTGTAACAAATGATGGGGTTGCTTGAAGATGACAATACTGACTTCATACCAAGGGTTGCCTTTGCTCGGTACGTTGTCGTGAATATCAACCTGAGCCTGGCTGACGGCGGCAAACATCAGTGCCGCAATCAACGGGAGTAAACGACTAAAAAATTTCAATGTCTTTGCTCCATGTTTATGTTTTGAGGCCAAGCTGGCCGATTAAAGTCTCCACCACTTTAATGCGGTGATCGTATGTTTCTGTTTCCAACATGAATTTTAATTTATTCGCGCCATCCAGTCTGTAGTTCTGCGGTTGCGATTGCACCATTTTTACAATCGTCAGCGGGTTAACCTGAGTATCGGCACCGAATTCAACGCTACCACCGTTGGGCCCAGCATCAATTTTACTAATACCCAGTGCTTCTGCTTTCAGTTTTAACTGTGTTACCCCGAATAATTGTTTGGTGGCATCGGGCAGCAAGCCAAAGCGATCAATCATTTCGACTTTCAGCTCACGCAGGTCATCGTTACATTTTGCGCTGGCAATGCGTTTGTACATGATCAAACGGTTATGAACATCCGGCAGGTAATCATCGGGGATCAGCGCAGGAAGGCGTAAATTGATCTCTGGCCCATGCTGGAAGGGTTTATCCAGATTGGGTGTTTTACCTTCTTTTATGGCTTTTACTGCCTGATCCAGCATTTCCATAAATAATGAATAGCCAATGCTGTTCATATTACCGCTTTGCTCTTCACCCAGCAGTTCGCCTGCGCCGCGAATTTCCAGGTCGTGACTTGCCAGAGTAAAACCGGCACCAAGATCCTGCGCTTGGGCAATGGCTTCAAGGCGCTTTTTAGCATCTTTGGTCATGGCTTTGGGGTTTGGGGTAAGCAGGTAAGCGTAAGCCTGGTGATGGGATCGGCCCACCCGACCACGAAGCTGGTGCATTTGTGCAAGGCCCAGTTTATCGGCTCGATCCATAATAATGGTGTTCGCCGTTGGTACATCAATACCTGTTTCGATAATAGTGGTACAAACCAGCACATTAAAACGTTTGTGGTAGAAGTCACTCATAATGCGCTCTAATTCCCGTTCGCGCATCTGGCCATGGGCAATGGCAATGCGTGCCTCGGGAACCAGTTCCTGAATCTCGGCGGCACGCTTTTCAATGGATTTGACTTCGTTGTGCAGAAAATAAACCTGGCCGCCCCTGAGAAGCTCACGCAGAATGGCTTCTTTCAGGATAGGTTCGTTCGCCTGGCGGACAAAGGTTTTAATGGATAAGCGTTTCGCTGGTGGCGTGGTAATGATCGACATGTCACGGATTCCCGACATCGCCATATTGAGCGTTCGTGGAATTGGTGTGGCGGTAAGGGTCAGCATATCCACTTCCGAGCGCAGCGCTTTCAGTTTTTCTTTATGGCGCACACCGAAACGGTGTTCTTCATCCACAATCACCAATCCCAGGTTGCTGAATTTTACCCCTTCCTGCAACAGCTTGTGGGTGCCCACCAGAATATCGATTTTGTTGTCTTGCAACTGACGTAACGCCTGGTTTTGTTCTTTCGTGGATTTAAAACGCGACAGTACCTCGACATTCACCGGCATCTCGGCAAAGCGATCTTTAAAGGTTTCATAATGCTGCTGCGCGAGCAGGGTGGTGGGTACCAGTACGGCCACTTGCTCGCCAGCCTGCACCGCAATAAAGGCGGCTCTCATGGCTACTTCTGTTTTACCAAAGCCCACATCACCGCATACCAATCGATCCATGGGCTGCGGCGAGGTCATATCGGCAACCACAGCATCAATCGCTGCTGCCTGATCGGGCGTTTCTTCAAAGACAAAGCCTTCGGCAAAGCGCTCGTAGTCCTGGCGGCCAATAGCGTATTGATAACCTTTTTTGGCGGCGCGTCGGGCATAAACATTCAGCAACTCTGCGGCGGTATCGCGGATCTGTTCGGCGGCTTTGCGTTTTGCCTTGCTCCAGGTTTCGCTACCCAGTTTATGCAAAGGCGCCAGCTCATCGTTAACGCCTGAATAACGCGCAATCAAGTGCAACGACGATACCGGCACATACAGCTTGGCACCATCGCCGTATTCCAGCGTTAGAAATTCCTGATGCTGGCCATCAAATTCCAGGCTTTGCAATCCTTTATACCGGCCAACCCCGTGGTCTATATGAACAACCGGCGCATCCATTTTCAGCTCGGTTAAATTTTTAATAACGTTTTCGCCGCTATCGTCGCTTTTTTTGCGACGACGGCTCTGCATAACGCGATCACCAAATAACTGGCTTTCGGTAACGATGGCTAACAAGGTGTTATTGGCTTCAATTTCCAGGCCGGTTAGCAGTGGGCCGGTAATAATGCCGTGATTCAGTTGTGTATCCTGCAAAAACGCTTCCCAGCTTTCGGTCGCTGTGGGGTGGATGCGAATACGGCCCAGTAATTCCAGCAGTGTTTCCCGCCTGCCGGCAGACTCAGCGCAGAATAAAACACGCTTGCCGGTTTCTTTGGCGCTGATCATATAAGCTTCAAGCTTTAACAGCGGGCTTTGTGCTCTGGCATTGATCGGTAGTTCTGGTGGTGTGGTGAGCGGCAGATTGGTTCGCCCTGGTTTTTCTTCAACAGCATCGCGGCTGACGATCAAACGGCGGAAATTTTTAATGGCACTGAATAAATGATCAACCCGCAGAAAAAGATCCTGAGGCGGCAGAATGGGGCGCAGAATATCGTAACGCAAATCTTCGTAGCGGTTTTCACAGTCGGCCCAGAAATGGCTGGCGTGTTCTTCCAGTTCTGGCGGAGTGATTACCAGGGTATTGTCGGGTAAAAAGTCGAAGATAGTGGCGGTTTCATCAAAGAACAACGGTAGAAAATATTCAATACCGGCAGAGGCAATACCATCGTTAATGTCCTGATACACCGGGCAGGCACGATGATCCACCTCAAATTTGTCTTTAAATGCCCTCTTAAAATGCGCGATGGCTTCGTCTGTTAATGGAAACTCTTTCGCGGGTAACAGCCTGACGCTTTCTATCTTATCAATAGAGCGTTGAGTTTCTGCATCGAAGGTGCGAATAGTGTCGATTTTATCATCTTCATTTAATTCAATCCTGAACGGTACCTGGCTGCCCATGGGAAATATATCAAAAATAGATCCGCGCACCGCAAATTCGCCGTGTTCATAGACGGTGTCCACACAGTGGTAGCCGGTTTGTTCCAGTTGGCGGCGGGTGGCATCAATATCAAATGTCTGACAGCGATCCAGCACCAGGCTTTGCCCGGTTAAAAAGGATTTTGGAGCAACACGGTGCATCAGGGTTGAGATTGGAATGATAAGAACGCCATTGCCTAATGTGGGCAGCTGATAAAGGGTGGCAATGCGCTGGGAAATAATATCCTGATGCGGTGAAAACGAATCGTAAGGCAAGGTTTCCCAATCGGGGAAAGACAGTATTTTTTGCTCATTTCCGGCAAGAAATCGGAGTTCATCTTCCATTTGCAGTGCTGTGCGGGTGTCGGGTGTTATGATCAGTGTCACACCCTGATGAAGCCGTGTAGCCTGACTCATCGCCCAGGCAAGGCCTGCACCCTGAGCATTGCCCCAATGCTTTTGGTCGTTAGCTTTAGAGGGGATAAACTTTTCCAGGTGATTGCTATTTAATGTGGTATTCATGAACGCGGTGCTAATAGTTATACCTTATGAGATGGCAAGGCAGCGCAATCATTAATAACAGTTAATTAAGTTAACGCCGTAAATGCCAGTTGAAAATTGGAGCCGATTTTAGCGCTTTTTATTGAACCTTGCAGTGCTTAGTGCCTGTTAGTATGAATATTCTAATTTGCATTGTTAGGCTTTATTTGTATACCTTAACGTGTTTGTATACCGGCGGGCGCATGTGTATACCAAAAGTAAAAAGTATTGTCAGGCAGGTACAGTGATGGATAAGTCAGACGAACGTATAACAGCAAGCGAAGAAAACACTGAGTGTGAAAATAAAAAAGCAGACCTGAAAACGGAATTAGGCAGTGTTATTGATAAGATTGCTACGTTGGCAGACAACCAGGTAACCGACAAAGTTAAAGAATCAGCCAATCAGATCTGGCTGGCAGGCTTGGGGGCTTATAATAAAGCCGAAAAAGAAGGCAGCAAATTGTTTGACTCTTTGGTCAAAGATGGCGAACGCATAGAAAACAAAACCCGTGATTTTGTTGATCGTCAGGTAAATGTTGCGAAAGATCAGGTGGTTGCCGCAAAAGACAAGGTCGGTGAGGTTAAAGCAAAAGCCACTGGATCATGGGGCAAAGTGGAAAAAGCGTTTGATCAGCGTGTTTCCAATGCTTTAAAACGGCTGGATATACCCTCTAAACCTGATTTTGACGATGTGGCCGAGCGCATTGCCGCTCTGGAAAAAAAGATTAAAGCATTAAGTAATG
>PDSR01000074.1 GCA_002748575.1 Gammaproteobacteria bacterium | reverse complement strand
TGAACACCTGTCTGGTTATTTTTGATGGGTTGAAATAAATCTGACTGGTTTGTCAGGGTTGATGAGGTTTGCAGTGATTCATATCAACAGCAAACCTTTTTGTTTTGTGCAAAATTCCCGTTAGAGAGAGTTTTAAAATAGATGAGTAGGGCGTTTATAGTGGATACGGTCAATACCGATATTGTAATTGTAGGTGCCGGTGGTGGTGGGTTGAGAGCTGCCATTTCCGTCGCAGAGAGTCACCCGGAGCTGGATGTTACGCTGGTTTCCAAAGTTTATCCGATGCGCAGCCATACAGTGGCCGCAGAAGGCGGTTCAGCCGGCGTCATTCAGGAGCATGATGCTTTCGAGCAGCATTTTAACGACACTGTGTCAGGTGCTGACTGGTTAGCTGATCAAGACGTCGTGGAGTATTTCGTCGAGAAGTGCCCGGAAGAAATGCTGCGTCTGGAGCACTGGGGGTGCCCGTGGAGCCGTAAGCCCGATGGCAGTATTAATGTGCGGGCATTCGGCGGAATGAAAATAGAACGAACCTGGTTCGCAGCCGATAAAACCGGGTTTCATATTCTGCATACCTTATTTCAAACCTCGATCAAATATCCTTCCATCAAGCGCTTGGATGAATACTTTGTCACCGACTTGCTGACCGACAACCAGCAGGTGCAAGGCGTATTGGCGATTGATATTGCCAACGGCACTTTTACTAAAATACTGGCCAAGTCAGTGATTATTGCCACCGGTGGCGCTGCCCGGGTTTATCGCTTTAATACTAATGGCGGTATTGTTACTGGCGATGGCATGTCGTTAGCGTATCGGGCAGGCGTACCGTTGCGGGATATGGAGTTTGTGCAGTACCACCCAACGGGTTTACCGGGATCGGGTATTTTAATGACCGAGGGCTGTCGTGGGGAAGGTGGCATTCTCACCAATAAAGAAGGTTATCGCTACTTACAGGACTACAACCTTGGCCCGGAAACGCCCATTGGTCAGACGCAGAATAAAACCATGGAGCTGGGCCCGCGGGATCGTTTAAGTCAGGCGTTCTGGCATGAAGAACAAAAGGGCCGCGTCATTGAAACCAAACGGGGCACGGCGGTTAATCTGGATTTACGCCATATGGGTGCAGCCAAGATTAACGAGCGTTTACCCTTTATTCGTGAATTGGCACGTTCTTACTTGGGTATTGATCCGGTCGATCAGCCGATTCCGGTTCGCCCTACGGTGCATTACACCATGGGTGGTATTCAAACCAATATTCGCACCGAAACCGCCTTACCCGGGCTGTTTGCTGTTGGCGAATGTGCCAGTTCCGGTTTACATGGAGCCAATCGGTTAGGCTCCAATTCGCTCGCTGAATTGAGTGTTCTGGGCCGTGTGGCCGGTGAGCAGGCGGCAGCCTTTGCTAAACATGCCGATACACCTAATGAAGCAACAGTGTCGCCGATCGCCAAAGATAAAGCTGATCATTGGCTGCGGCTTAAAAATCAAAAAGGCAGTGAGCGCCTGGCTGATATTCGTAATGAACTGGCCGATACCATGGAAGAAGGTGCAGGTATTTTCCGTCAGCAGGATCTGATGGAGAAAAGCTGTGCCAAAGTTCAGGAACTGAAGCAGCGTTATCAGCAAATGGCGGTGGAAGATAACAGCCATGTGTTTAACACCGAATGGCTGTGCGCCATTGAGCTGGGGTATTTACTGGATGTGGCAGAAGCCATGGTGCATTCGGCGGTGGCACGTAAGGAAAGCCGAGGCTCTCACCAACGGTTAGACGGCATCGAACAGGGCTGGAATAAACGCGATGATGTTAATTTTCTGAAACACAGCTTGGCTTATCGAACCGAGCAGGGGGCACCGCGCATAGACTATCAGGATGTCGTCATTACCCGTTCACAGCCCGCAGCAAGAGTTTACGGGGCTGCCGCACAAGAGAAGGAGGCGTAAACCATGAACTCTGAAGCAAATGTAATGAGTGTGCAGGTTCAGCGGTATCGCCCTGAACAGGATAATGAACCTTTTATGCAGGAATATCAGGTACCTTATTCAATGGATATGTCAGTGTTGGAAGCGCTGCAATATATCAAGGATGAGCTGGATCCTACGTTAAGCTTTCGCTGGTCGTGCCGTATGGCCATTTGTGGCAGCTGCGGGTTTATGGTTAATGGTGTTCCCAAGCTGGGGTGTAAAACTTTCCTGCGTGATTACACCCGGTTAACTCTGGAACCCTTGGCGAATTTTCCTATTGAAAGGGATCTGGTGGCGGATATTTCAGGCTTTGTTGAAAAGCTGGAAACCATAAAGCCGTATATTATTCGTGAAGATAAAAGCGAACTAGATACCAACCAGCCCATCAGCGAAGCATTTGTGCAAACTCCGGCACAGCAATCACTTTATAAACAGTTTTCGCAGTGTATTAACTGCGGATTGTGTTATGCAGCCTGCCCACAGTTTGGCCGGAACCCTGAATTTCTCGGGCCTGCGGCGCTGGCGCTGGCTTATCGTTACAATCAGGACTCAAGGGATCAGGGAACCAGCGAGCGAATGCCGTTTTTAAATGCAGAAGAAGGCGTGTGGAGCTGCACCTTTGTGGGCTATTGCTCTGATGTTTGCCCAAAGCATGTCGATCCGGCGGCGGCTATCAATCAGGGAAAAGTGGCCAGTACCACGGATTACGCTATTAACCTTATTCCACTACCCAAAAAAAAGGGGCGCTAAAATGACAGCCAAAACAGATAAAGTCATTTACCGAAAACCCTATGTGCAAAAACAATCACCTTGGTGGTGGGCATCCAATCCGTTTTATGTCAGGTACATGATTCGAGAGGGTACATCGGTATTTGTGTTGCTCTACAGCCTGGTTTTAATATCGGGTTTATGGCGTTTAAGTCAGGGGGAAGCGGCCTGGAATCAATGGCTGGCTACACTGGGCAGCCCCTTATGGATTGTGTTTCACGTTATTGCGCTGGCTGCTGCGTTATACCATGCCTACACCTGGTTTAAACTGGCACCGAAAATAATGCAGGTGCGAATAGGTGGCTGGACTTTACCTGAAAAAGCAATGCTTGCAGGGCAGTGGGCTGGATTTGTCGTTGTCACCTTGTTGATACTGGGTGTGGTTGTTTTTGCTGGGGGTGCATCATGATAACTAATCCATCATTACGGAAAACCGCAAAGGACTATCCCCGATCTCACGAGCCCATTGCCTGGAGCTTATTTGGCGGCGGCGGCATGGTGGTCGCTTTCGTTACCCCGGTACTGGTTTTAGTGACCGGGCTGTTATTGCCATTGGGGCTGGCTGACAACGCTGCCCTTGCTTATGAGCGAGTGCTGTGGTTTACACAGGCCTGGTGGGGAAAAGCTTTTCTGTTAGTTGTTATTGCATTGCCGCTTTATCATGCTGCCCATCGAATCTACCATGGCTTTCACGACCTTCATATCAACGCACCAGCAGCACCCATGCTATGGGCGTGTTATGGTGGAGCTACCTTACTGAGCGGCCTGGCAGCAGGTGTTTTATTATTGCTTGGCTGGGGTGACAGTGGCTTTTAGCCGTTCAATCAGGTGGTATCCGGGCTTAAAAATTCGTTATTATTACTATTCTACTGATACGGGCGCTTGATCATTTACAAGCGCCTTAAGTTTTTTGGGCGCTTAAACATTGGAGCCGATAAAAATGAATGAATCACTTGTATTTGAGCTGGTTGATAATGAAATTGCCATTGTAACAATTAATCGCCCTGATGTGCGCAACGCCATTAATGAAGACATCATCGAAGGTATTGAACAAACCGTTCGAAAGATTAATGCGGATGATCGTATCAAGGTGCTGATTATCACCGGTAAGGGAAAAGCCTTCTGCTCCGGTGGTAACGTAAAAGATATGAAAGCCAAAGAAAATATCTTTGCGGGCTCCCCTAATGAGCTTAGGGTTAATTATCAGCGCCATATTCAACGGATCCCGGTGGCACTAAACCAGCTTAAAGTGCCCTCTATTGCTGCGGTAAACGGTGCTGCTTTTGGTGCAGGCTGCGATCTTTCCATGATGTGTGACATGAGAATTGCGGCGGAAACCGCTGTTTTTGCAGAGAATTTTATTAAATTAGGACTGATCCCCGGCGATGGTGGTGCCTGGTTTCTGCCGCGGGTAATTGGTTATGGAAAAGCGGCTGAAATGATGTTTACCGGGCAGCCGGTTTCCGCCCATAAAGCCAGGGAATGGGGAATGGTTAACAAGGTGGTGGAAAATGATGAGCTGCTGGATGAGGCGATTCACCTTGCCAGGCGTATAGCGCAAAATCCGGCGCATGCCATTCGTATGTCTAAGATATTGTTGAAGAAAAGCGAACAATCATCGTTAGACACCATGCTTGAAATGTCCGCTGCCTTGCAGGCACTTGCCCATCAGACTGCAGATCACCATGAGGCGGTTGATGCGTTTTTAGAAAAGAGAGATCCTGACTTTACCGGAAAATAACAGCGAAAAAATCAGGTTATGGCTTTATCCATCGTTGCTCTGATGTTAACGGGTTGAAACCTTTTTCTTAGAAGGTTTGTTTGTGCCTTACAGGCTTATCCAAATAATCGTCTACACTTAAATAATCAGTAGATAGCGTTATGAAGGGACAGCTTGTGAACAAACGCAAACACGAGCGACAGCCAACAGAAATAGAAGCCGTTTATTCCGTAAACGGTAATGCAGTTTATACAGGAACCATCAAGGATTTCAGCCAGGGAGGGGTGTTTTTACAATATATCGATCCTTCGCAGTATATGTTCCTGAAGCGTAATGGAATACACGTGGGCGATACTGTTGAAGTAGTTGTATCTCACCAATCTAACGAAATCATTATTAAAGGCAAGGTCGCTCGCTATAACGACATGGGACTGGGCATTCAGTACCTGGAGCGCCATGTTCAGATTTTCCAATTCCTGGAAGGCGTGAATAGTGATCAACAAAGGACTGTAACTTCTGTCCGAAAACAGTTTATCGGCACCCAAAAATCAATTCCCTTAAACACTAAAGAAGCCATTGTTAATTCCTTATATAACCTTGGTTTAACGTTTATTGATGAAAATTTTAATGAGTTTTTTGATAGCCTCGACGAAACACTGATTGTTGAGGCAGATCATCAAAAAACAGATGAAGAACAGCACCCTTTTTTTGATGCAGTGGCTCTTTTACGTCAGCACCGTAAAAGCATTGTTGAAAATATTAAGGATGAGTTGAAAATTGTTTTAGATGAAGCGGCGATTGGGAAGATAGCGGATCAACCCGCGAAAAAAGATCATCCTGATTTTTCAGTTTCAAAACTATCCCTGGTAGAAAAAGAAGATTTTGAAGACTGGTTAATGGTTAGGGTGGTAGTATCCAGGGCCGATTTACAATTCAAAGAACCACTCACCGAGCTTCAGATCAGGCTGGATGCAGCATTTCCCGTTTATGGAGACGGTGATACTCAAAACCCGTTTTCACCATCGTCGATCTGTCGTTCGTTCCACCACTATATTCGCCATTTACGTTTTGAACAAAAAATCGAACGTATTCTTTTTAAAGTTTTTCAGGATCGTGTTATTGATAGGTTGGGGCGTTTTTACGGTAAACTAAATCAAGTTCTGGTAGAAAATGGCGTATTGCCGGATATTGATACGCGTAAATATCTGGCAACGGAAGCGGCTAAAAAACTTAAATCTGCTGGCGCAACACTCCAAGCGCCGAATATGCCGGGTGAATTGCCCCAGGAAAAGCCGCCAACCACGTTAAAAACCGGTGTGAGTAGCGGTTCTGCCCATAACATGACTGTGAATAACAGTCAGAATATAAACTCCAATGGCGCTAGCGAAAGTAATGCTGGTAGCCTGTCTAGACTGCAGGAAAACCTCTCTAAAGCCCAGTCAGCCTATTCAACGGTAAGTAAACTGTTAAAGTTGCAGCAACCTGCTTCACGTGCAGGTGCAAACGCTGGTGCAATCAGCGTACAAACTGAAGGTAAGAGCCAGACTCTTCCAGTGATTCCGCCAGCAAATCCAGAGAATAATAATGTTTCTGAAATGCAGAGTTTGGTCGGAATAACAGCCGAAATTCAAGAATTACAGAAAAAAATAGCCCAGTCGAGTTTGCAGTTTACCGGGGAGGAAACGCTATTACATTTCATTACTAACAATATTGAGTCAAAAGCCAGCATTGGCAACAGGGAGCGCGAGTCAATCGATGTGCTTGATACGCTGTTTTCAAACATTGTTGATAATGAGCGGATAGCGCCACAACTGAAAAGCGTGCTTCGCCAGATCGAAGTTCCCATGCTTAATGTTATGCTGAATGATGCAAGTTTATTTCAAGTAGAACATCATCCTGCAAGAAAACTGATTAATTCACTGGCATTGTTATCCGATAAAGACAGCGTTAACCTGCAGAGAAACGCCAAAGCTGTTGAGGATACGGTTCAATCTTTACTGGCAAATTATGAAGGTGATTTAAGTGCTTTTGAAAATGCACAGCAACAGATTGCAAAAGATATTGAACGTGAAAATCGAGCCATTCAACGTAATCTGGAGCGTGTTGCTGAGGCTTGTCGTGGTCAGGAAAGAATCAGTATAGCGAACGCCAAAATCGATGCAGAAATTAATAACCGGTTTGCTCAACAACGCTTGCCGTTGGCTGTTGTTAATCTGCTGGATGCTGGCTGGCGTGAACTAATGAGGCTTTGCCTGTTTCGTGAAGGGGAAGGCAGCCGTGCCTGGTTAACGTCTTTGTTAGTATTGGATCAGCTGAAGTGCCGGCTATCGCCCGGTGAATACGATAGTGAAAAAATCATCTTTAAAAAAGATGAGCTGGTTAAGTTGATTGAGAAAGGCCTGGCGAAAATACCTCAAACTAAATTTAATCAAGCTGATACTGTTAGTGAAATTGATCGGTTAATTCATGCAGATACCATTGACGAAAATGAATTAGTTATATTTCAGCCAAAATCTCAGACCGAATCGGAGCCGCTTCATCTGATGGCGGGCGTAAGTGAAAAGTCTATACAACGTTGGCTAAAACGGGTACGAAAGCTGAAACAGGGGCAATGGCTGGAGTTTGATGCGTTGTCTAAGGATAGCCATTTGTATCAGCTTGCCTGGATTGGTGATTCCCCGGAACGTTATGTGTTTGTAAACCATCATGGTATGAAGGTGGCGGATTTACCGCTTGCCGAAGTTGTCTTAAAACTTAAAAAGGGTGAAATAAGAACGATTGGCTATAAAGCCGCCAATGCCGGGACCGATCACCCAAGCCAAGTTTCCGATTACATAAAGCAAGCCGAAACCGCCTATGCGTTTTTCTTCGGGCAGGATGTCTGCTACCATCGCCTGATGTGCCGGATTTGCCATGTTGGAAAACAGTCCGATAAAAACTGCCAGCGGATAAAGAGTGTTTATTTCTTTGACCCAGCCGAGCGATAACATACTGAAGGCACTGAAGACCAAACCGGAGATAATCAGCTTGCGTCGGCCGAATTTGTCGGTGAGTGCGCCTCCGATCATGTTACCGATTAATCCGAATGCGGAGAACAATCCCAGAACGATTCCCGCTTCGGTTAAGCCGACGTTGAATTTGGAGGTAATATAAAGACTAAAAAAGGGGAAAAGCATTGCCCCGCCAATGCGGTCGACAAAAGAAACGCCGACAACAATCCAAAATTGTTTTGGGTATTCGTAAAAAGTGTTTTTCAAATTTTGCAGCATGATTTTTA
>PDSR01000073.1 GCA_002748575.1 Gammaproteobacteria bacterium | reverse complement strand
CCGCCTTAATGTTCTTGAAGTCATATTTAAATGCCGGGCAACCGGCTCAATACTGGTAAGTTTTGCACCTGGGGAATCCTCTAAATACCGTATAACCTGGTCGGTAATATTCTCCATGTAACGCTGCTTTCTGAACCAGGGCAAAGGTACTTCTTTTAAAAATGCTTTCAGCTGCGTTTTATTGCGTCGTATTGGCCACTGCAATACATGGTTACTCCAAACCAGGGTGTTTTTCGGTTGATTGAAATGGCAAGGGCCGGGATATAGCAGGCGGTATTCCTGTTGATGATCGGGCGCTGAATAAGTGAAGTGAACGGCTATCAATGGAATCACTTCAGCCACCAGCCAGCTTGGAAAACGATGCCAGATTAGCAGTAACAGTTCCATCAGCAGGTGTTTTTCATCCAGTTCCGGCCGTTTCAGCGTGATAGAAAAATGAGCCTGATCTTCTGTTTCCGTGAGCTCAAAGTGAATCGCATCGGAAATGGTGTGGTAAAAATATATTGCCCGTTTTAACGATTCGCCCAGCGTGGTGGCATCCAGCATGTATTCACAGGCCAGCGAAAACACGCCGATTCGTGAGGGTGTTTCGGTTAATCCCAGGTACTCGTCGTCCAGCGCCTGCCAGATGGCTTGATACAGGTCTGCCAGTTGTTGAGGTGAAATTCTGGCGTTGGTTTGCCGAATCAGATTGGCTGACAGTTTGGCCGATGCCAGCAGCTGGTTTTCGTCCAGCCCGAGCCGTTTTGCATTGGCCAGTTGCACCCTGGCGAAATGGCTGGAAACGCTGTGCTTAACCTCTTGCTTTGTGGTGGGCAGTGATGTGATCAAAAGCTGTCCGGTATTGGTGGTCATTTCCTGATAATCTGGCCTGATTTGTGGGTTTATGCAGCTGATTATAGCTATGGTTGTCCACATATGGTAACTGACTGGCGGGTCTTATCATTGAGAAGCCAGCGCGTTTAAGGGAGACTTCGCCCATTGAATTTGCCGTTTACCCAAACTGAGAGGTTGCAAAAATGTCAGCGAATAACGAAGAACTGGAACTGTTTCGAGATATGGTGTTACGTTTCCTTGAGCAGGAAATTGAACCCCACTTTGAAGATTGGGAAAATGAAGAAAAATTGCCCCGTGAAGTATGGAATACCATGGGCGAGGCGGGGATGTTGTGTGTCGACATGCCGGAAGAGTTTGGTTCTGCCGGCGCCAGCTTTGATGTCTGCCAGTTAATTATCTGGGAAATGTCCCGCTTAGGCTATGCCGGCCTGGCCTGTGGCTACAACATTCACAGCAGCATTGTTGCCCCTTATATCAACAACATTGGTACCCAGGCGCAGAAAGAAAAATGGCTGCCTAAAATGGTTACGGGTGAAGTGGTTGCCTGTATCGGTATGACCGAGCCAGGAGCAGGCAGTGATTTGGCAGCTTTGCGCACTACGGCAGTCAAAGATGGTGATGAATGGGTGCTGAACGGTTCAAAAGTCTTTATTACTAATGGTATTCATGCTGATTTGGCGATCATTTGTGCCAAAACAGACCCTTCTGCCGGTGCTAAGGGTATCTCTCTATTCCTGGTTGATTGCAGTCTTCCTGGCTTTTCAAAAGGTAAGAAGATCGCCAAAATTGGGCAGCACACCAGTGATACCGCTGAACTGTTTATGGATAACGTGCGTTTGCCAGCAGATGCGTTATTAGGTGAAGAAGGTAAAGGCTTTTTATACCTGATGGAAGAGCTGCCACGGGAACGGCTGGGTTGTGCTACCCAGGCAGTCGGGCAGGCTCAAGGGGCGCTGGATCTGGCGGTTGAATATTCTCAGGAACGTAAAGCGTTTGATCAGTTCATCAGTCAGTTCCAGAACACTCGCTTTAAACTGGCGGAAGTAAAAACGGATATTGCATTGAGCAAAGCTTTACTGGAAAAAAATATGGCTAAATTTGCCAAAGGCGAAATGACCGTTGATGATGCTGCCATGATTAAATTAGCGACCACTGAAATGCAACTAAGGGCGGTCGATGAGTGTTTGCAAACCTTCGGCGGATACGGTTACACCCGCGAGTATAAAATATCGCGTTTCTATGTAGATGCCCGTATCCAGACCATTTATGCCGGTACTTCCGAGATCATGAAAGAAGTGATTGCCCGTGGTCTTGTCGGTAGATAATATTCAACTTCAGCCTGTACAGGGTTGTGGGCATAATAAAAAAGGGCTAATTTAGCCCTTTTTTATTGCCTGAAAACAGGGGGAAGCATGCAGAATCAGGATTTGGAAAAACAGTATCCGGTAGTGCTGGAGCAGTCAGTGGTGTGGGGAGATATGGATGTGTTCCATCATGTAAACAACACGGTGTACTTCCGCTACTTTGAAGATGCACGAATTGCTTATTTCGAGAAAGTTGGAGTCAGCGGGGATAAAAAAACTTCGCATATTGGTCCTATTTTAGCGTCTACTCGCTGTGATTTTCGCTTGCCATTAAGTTATCCCGACACGATAAAAATTGTTGCCTGGGTTGAAGATGTCAAAGAAAAGCGTTTTACGATGAAATATAAAGTATTCAGTGAAAAGCTGGCGGCGCTGGCAGCAGAAGGCGAAGGTCTTGTTGTTTTTTATAATTATGATCAGGGCAAAAGTTGTGCTATCCCAGAAAGTATTAAGCAGACAATGGCTGAACTGGACAAGTCAGCCTGACGGATGCCGGGAGTTGCGTACCAGGCGGCACTGACAGGGGATATCAAGTGCTGCCTGGTGGTTTGAAAAAACACAGTTGTTGGTTCTGCTAAAGCTGGTTAAAACATTTCTCTGCTGCGTTCAATGTCTGCTGCAATGTGTTGTCATCATGGGCAGCAGAAACAAACCCCGCCTCGTAAGCGCTCGGCGCCAGGTATACGCCTTCATCCAGCATTAAATGATAAAATTTTTGAAAGCGCTCAATATCGCATTGGCTAACCTGAGCAAATGTCGATACGGTTTCTTCTTCGCTGAAAAAGAAACCGAACATGCCGCCCACCTGGTTAGTGGTTAAAGGAATGTCGGCCGCACTTGCCCGTTCTTCAAAACCGGCCATTAAGGTGGATGCCTTTTCTGCCAGGCTGGCATAAAAACCTTCGGCCTGAATCGCATTCAACATGGTCATGCCGGCGGCCATCGCAACCGGATTGCCCGACAGGGTGCCCGCCTGATACACCGGACCCACCGGTGCAATATGATCCATAATATCTTTTTTACCACCAAACGCGCCCACTGGCATTCCGCCACCGATAACCTTGCCCAGAGTGGTTAAGTCGGGGGTGATGTTATAAACACTTTGTGCGCCACCCAAGGCTACTCGAAAGCCGGTCATGACTTCATCAAAAATCAGTACCGCGCCGGATTGATCGCAAACCTGCCTTAAGGTTTGTAAAAAGCCGGGAATCGGGGGAATGCAGTTCATGTTACCGGCCACTGGCTCCACGATAATGGCTGCTACCTTGTTGCCATGTTCGGCAAAGTAGTTGGTAACGCCGTCGATATCGTTAAATTGCAGGGTAACAGTGTGCTCGGCGAGCCCTTCTGGTACACCTGGCGAGGAGGGAACCCCCAGTGTTAACGCACCGGAACCGGCTTTTACCAATAGTGAATCGGCATGGCCATGATAACAGCCTTCGAACTTAACAATTTGATCACGGCCGGTATAGCCACGGGCCAGGCGAATGGCGGTCATGGTGGCTTCGGTGCCGGAATTCACCATGCGCACTGATTCAATGGAGTCCATGATGTTGCAGACTTTATCAGCCATTTGGATTTCAATGCGGGTAGGTGCGCCAAACCCCAGGCCTTTGGCGGCCTGATCCTGCACCGCTTTAATCACATCCGGGTGGGCATGACCAAGAATCATCGGCCCCCAGGAACCCACATAATCTATGTAGCGCCGATTATCTTCGTCGATTAAATAGGCCCCTTCACCGGCTTTAAAAAAAATCGGTGAGCCGCCTACACCTTTAAAGGCGCGAACCGGGCTGTTCACTCCGCCGGGGATATGGGCCTGGGCGGCTGCAAAAAGTGTTTCCGAATTTGGGGTAAGACTGTTGCTCATGTTGATTCCTGTGTGATCTGCAAAGGTCAATCGTGAAAAAGCGCGGCATAACGCTGACAGTGTGCAGTGATATCCTGTTGGGTGAAGATATCTGCAACGACCGCCAGCATAGCAAATCCGGCGGCGCGTAATTGTGGCGCATTCGAGATCGTGATGCCACCAATGGCTGCTGCGGGTAGCGGCAATGTTGCCAGCCTGGGGGCAATTTTATCCAGCTCGGCGGGAGCTGCATCCGGCTTGGTGCTTGATAAAAAAAAGCGGCCAAAAGCAACGTAATCGGCCCCCGCATCGACTGCTCGGTATGCATTCTCGATATCACCATGACAGGTAGCGCCTATAATAGCGCCTTCACCCAGCAGTGCTCGTGCTTCGGCCAACGGTGAATCGGTTAACCCCAGATGAACCCCGTGGGCTTTTATTTTTGCAGCTAGCGGAGCATCATCATTAACAATAAAGCAGGCATTATATTGATGACATAGATCCAACAGTTCAGAGGCCTGTTGCTGGCGTTTAGCTGAACTACTGGATTTATCCCGGTATTGAATAATTCGTGCGCCACCGGCCAGGGCCGCTTCAACCTGCGCCAACAGGGTGGAAGCAGGAGTCAGCTTTTCATCAGTAATTACATACAGCCCGCGCAGGCGGGCCTGTTTTTCAGTTTGCAAAGGAGTATTCCTAAATAAGGTATATTCCCCGAATCGGGTTCAGTAAGATTGCGAGGCGCTATTATCCGACCAAAACAGCCGATTGGGAATAGCCTGTCCCATTCCCAGCCTGCGAGCATTGCTTACTGCTTGCCATGTGTATTGCTGTGCATCTCTCACTGCTGATTCAATGTTTGCACCGTGAGCAATGTAACCGGCGCAGGCTGAAGCCAGGGTACAGCCAGTACCATGAAACTCACCTTCCTGGCGCTGCCATTCATAGCTTTCCAGTTGTTGTCGGTCATGCCATAGTCTGTTGATCAGCGTGTTGCCTGGTTCGTGCCCGCCGGTGATCAGCACATATTCACAACCCTGATCCATGATCATTTGTGCACAGGCATCCAGCGAATCGGCATCGCTGCATAATCTTTTGGCCTCGACAGAGTTGGGTGTTACCAGGGTAGATTTTGGAATGATTAAGTTGTTAATCGCATCAATCAGTTTGCTGCTGGACAGTTCACTGCCGCCACCTGCTGCCAGCACTGGGTCAAGAATCACCGGAATAGTGTTGTATTCCTGAATAATCGTGTGAATGGCTTCGGCGTTTTCGACACTGCCAATCATGCCGATTTTGAAAGCGGCAATCGGCATATCTTCCAGCACGGCCCGAGCCTGTTCCACTAACAGGCTGGCGTTAGTGGCTGTAAAATCTTTCACATTAACACTGTCTTGTGCGGTTAGTGCTGTTATCACCGGTGTGCAGTGGCACCCCAGGCTGATCAGTGTTTCGATGTCTGCCTGAATACCCGCGCCACCGCAAGGATCGTGGCCGGCAAACGACATTACAATGGGGGGGGAATCTAAAGAAAAGCTGCTTATCATAGTGTTATGTTCAGGTGCTTGTTCAGGAATGTCAAAATCATAGACTACGCCTGCTGAAAACAGCAAAGAATCTTTATGGGTCGCGTTTGCTTATGGGTTTCAGCCAAAAAAGTGTAAAATCAGCCTTAAAGTTTCGTGACTGTATACCACGACTGTGTATAATGCGCCCCCAAATTTGCCTAAATCTAACAAGAAAAAGGCTACCTATGTCTGAAGGTAATTGCGTTTTTTCCATTGAGATCAATCCTCGCTTCTGTGATACAGATGCAATGGGCCATATCAATAATACCGTGTATCCGGTGTGGTTCCTTGAGGGTAGAGAATCCATCCTGAGAGTTTTCAATCCCAGCTTGTCAACCGATGAAGTCAGCCTGGTACTGGCAAAGATTGAAATCGAGTATCTGGATGAAGTCTTTTTTGGAAAATCCGTAGAAATCCGCACCTATGTATTGCGAATTGGTGTGTCCTCGATCCTGGTGGGGCAGGAGGTATGGCAGAATGAAGAGCTTAAGGCAACTGCGACTGCCACTATGGTGAACTTTGATAAGCGTACCCGGAAATCCCTGCCAATCCCTAATGAAGTTAAGCAAGAGCTCTCCAAGCATCTGCTGGAAGCCGACGCCTGATTCCCCAACAGCCTGCTTTTATTTTGCCAATGTACCGAGTAAACATTTTGTTTTCTTGTGTTTAGGCGATCTTCTTTTTGTTACAAAAAAATAACCCAACTTCATAGCACCTTTCAAAACTCTTGTTATATAGTCAGGAAGGCTTTAAAAACCAGGCAACCTGAAACAGGCTGCCGTTCAAAAATCTATTACGTTTTTATAATGCAGGTGCCATGGCATTTTGCTAATGGCTTTTGGGTTTTCCCGTATTGGTTTCAGGGGTACAGGTATGAAGCAAGCGCTTAAATCTTGCTTGGAGGCAATGAAAAACGCCGAAAACTATCAGGCGTGGGCTGACGCAGCAAAAGAATATGATCGGCTGTCAGGCAATGATGAGTGGAAGGAAGATGATGCATCGCCACTCTATGATTATAAAATGATACGCCTGCGCTACAACGAATTGCGTACCGCCCGTGAACGGGAAGACGTTAACCAGTTGGTTTTCTATATCAACGAAGGCTTGCATGGCAACCTGGGCCGGATCGCTAACCCGGCGTTATACGGGCAGTGTTGTTTTGGTACCAAGCAGCTCGTTACTGAATATCTGCAGGAAGTATGCGATAGCCTGGAATGGATCTGTAATACTGAATTTGAAGATTTTCCTTTCGTTAAAAAAATAGAATTTTTCGAGCGCACCGCAGCGGCATTCGGGCAAAGTGGCTTAATGCTCAGTGGCGGTGCTGCACTAGGCATGTTTCATCTGGGTGTACTCAAAGCAATGTATGATGAGCACCTGTTGCCAAGTGTTATCTCCGGTTCCAGTGCCGGTTCCATTATGGCCGCCGTGTTGGGCACGCACACCGATGAAGAACTCGACGAAATTTTTGATCCCGAATATCTCTATGTTGAAGCCTTTCGTACAGTAGGCTGGCGTGGCACATTAAAAGGCCAGGGCGTGTTAGATCCGGCGCAATTAGAGCTTTGCCTGGAGCGCAATGTAAAAGACTTAACTTTTGAAGAAGCATTTGAAAGAACCGGGCGGCGGATTAATATCACGGTATCACCGGCTGATCCTCATCAGGAGTCGCGGTTACTGAATGCGATGACATCACCCCACGTACTGGTGCGTAAGGCATCCCTGGCTTCTTGTGCTATTCCTTATGTGTATCCACCGGTTATGTTATGGGCGAAAAACATTGATGGTGAAAAATGCCCCTATATTCCTTCTCGTCAGTGGGTGGATGGCTCGATAAAAAATGATTTGCCGGCATTGCGGTTAGCTCGTTTGTATGGCGTTAACCACACCATTGTGAGCCAAACCAACCCTCATGTGGTGCCTTTTATTTCACGTAAACGGCGCGAGAAAAACGCCGTAGGCTATCTGCTTGATATGGTGGCATCCAATGCACGCTACAATGCTGGTCAGGTGCTGGAATTTATTACTGACAAAATCAGCAATCAGCAGCTGGCATTGTTGCTTGATAAAACCCACTCGATAGTTAATCAAAGCTATCGAGGCGATATTAATATTGTGCCTCCCCGTAACCCCGGTAATGTTTTTAAAATTATTGCGAATGCAAAACCAAGTGATGTTGC
>PDSR01000072.1 GCA_002748575.1 Gammaproteobacteria bacterium | reverse complement strand
AAGGCAGAAAATGTCAAACCGCTAACCGATTTACTAAATAAATTGGGGGTAACTAGGCTAACAGAAATCCCCATGCAACCCCCACGAATAGCCGTAATTCTTGTTGATAATACAACTCAAACCTGACAAATAGCTCAATTTTCCTGCCAGTTTACAAAATTTACGCTATTTTTTTCATTATTTTCCCATTTTATACCAAAAGGCATAGACCGTTGTTCCCTCTTGCATCTAGCGATAGCGGATAAAATTGTTCAGAATATGGGCATAGATTAATTGAGCGTGTGCCTTATGCACAATGGTTGATCTTGCATTGGAGAGCCACATTGGCAGCGTTGTTCTGCACAAGCAAAAAGCAGCCTGCGTCGTTGAATGATTAAGCCCCATTTAATGACTTTGCAGCAATAGTATCGGTTTTTTAGCTTTTTGTTTTGATTGTGTAGAACAACGTTCTATTTTCTTCTTTTTGGTTTTCCATACCCTTCAGCTTCTCCTATTGGGCAAACCTTGATCCTGTGGCCGATCAGGCATACACCTGATTACGACCATTTTCCTTGGCAAGGTATAGTTTCTTGTCTGCTGCCTCCACCAACTCCTTCGCGGTATCATGTTGATCCAGTTCCGCCATACCACCACTTATTGTTACATGATCAGCCACCATGGAAAATTCGTGGGGAATATTAGCTTCAGCCATTTGCTGGACAATACGCGTCGATACCACCTTTGCCTGTTCCAGTGACGTATTGGGCAAAATGATCGCGAATTCTTCGCCGCCATAGCGGGCAACAATATCAAAACCACGGCACAGGGCCTTTTCCAACTGCTGAGCCACACGCCTCAGGCAATCATCACCCGCCTGGTGGCCATAGTTATCGTTATATTGCTTAAACTGGTCAACATCAATCATCATGATAGTTAACGGCGTTTTATCGCGCTTTGCCTTGGTCAGCTCAAGGCTAATGGCATTGTCAAAGCCCCGCCGGTTTACCAGGCCGGTTAACTTATCGCGGTGCGCCAGGCGCTCCATTTTCACCTTCGCATGATGCAGTTCTTCCTGGGAAATAACGATGCGCTCCATAGCCTTAATCATCGCTTCGAGCACTTCCGGTATAACAGGCTTGTATAAATAGACATCGCCACCAGAACGGATCCCTTCAACAAAAAACTCGATTTCCACCTTGGCACTCAAAAAGATAATCGGAAACCAGATGGCACTTATGTCACGAATCAGCTTTGCTGTTTGAAACCCATTGATGCCAGGCATTTCCACATCAAGTAACAGCAAATCTATTTTTTCGGCCTGCACAATTTCCAGCGCTTCTTCACCATTTTTCGCCTCAAAAACTGTATGACCCATAGACTCCACCACAGCCTTGGAGATTTCACGCATCAACCGTTGATCATCAACAATTAAAACATTCATAGAATCTTTACTCCTGAATGAGTACCTTTCCGCAAGCTAAATTTCGCTTATCACTCATCACCAAAAAACCACTCACCTCGCCGTTTAACCAACCCGAGGCAGGCCAAACCGGCAATAATTACTACCGCACCATCCAGGCGCCCCTGAGACAACAGCCAAAACCCCGTCGGCACCAGGGAATAACCCAACACCTTCAGCCAAAAGACTGAAATCAATCCCTTACGCACCCGCTGTCCGGACGCAAACAGCGCCAGATAGACCACATATAAAAGATACGCGGCACCCAAAAGGGGAACTGCCAGATAAAATAATGCTCCCGGACTGTTATCAGGATCGCTCTGATATACATTAAAGACCTTCCACACCAATACGCCAGCAATAAAAAAGCAAAATACCGATACCAGCAGTCTGGCGGCTGGCGATCGCAGCTCCCGTTGACTGCGCTTGGCAAAAGGCAGATAAATATCAAATATCCAACGCACCGAATATAAATCCGCCTTACTAAAATTTGTCCAGCGTTTGCTGAATATCTGCCTCTACCTTTTCGAGGTAGTTATCATTGGCAAGCTGCGCAGGCATTTCCAACCCCAGGTATTCAACAACTTCTTTCAACCACTGGTAACACACATTAATGATATCAATGGCCGGGTTAAGATCCGGCAACTGCTCAATGGGGTAATAAGGATTCATATGATCTGACATCACCGCTTTTAAATCGCCCATGGCTTTGCGGTATTTATCCCACGACTGGTAATTAAAACCCGTTTTTTGATAGACGCATTCACGAAACGCCTTCTGCTCCAGTGTGGTCTGTTTCCAGTATTGGTTCTTCACATCCACACCGAACAATTTGCACCAGTTGATCACAAAACTGCCCAGCAAAGCCCCGCGTGTGTGAAACCAGAAATCATTGCGAGTACCGGCTTGAGCCAGATCATCACCAAACTTTGCCACCAACGCCATATAGCTCAAACCACAATCAGCGGCCGTGCATAAAGATTCAACCTCGTTAAGTGCTTTGCGCACAATATTGGCATCAATAGCATTTGAAAAGTGCATAAAACCTACGCCTAATTTAAGTTGTTGTAACCGTATCAAATCATTTTAGCCCGACAGATTACAACTTGCCCAGAGGAAGCGCCAATATTACAAAACTTTGCAATCAGGGAAAATAAGTTAGGTATTTACGCCAACCCGCCATTTGAGTCATGGCCCATTTGAGATTATGATGGCCAGTCTGACTAAGCCAAACACACAATAATGCTACCTATAGCAGGATAATAAATCATGGCAAAACATACATCTTTTGGCGATAACTGGAAGCTGGAAAAACAAGACAGCGAAGTAAAAGCCTACACCACCACTGTACCCGGATCTAATTTCCGTGCCTATAAAATAGAAGCCATTGCCGAATCCACGCTGGCCGGGCTTATTGCTCAGCAAAAAGATGCTGCCAGCTTTTCCAAATGGATGGATGGTGTAAAAACATCTGAGTGCTTTAAAGATACCGGCGATACCTACTACACCCACTCCATTGCGCCTGCCCCCTGGCCAGTCAAAGATCGTGATTCCGTGGTTGAATCCATCATCACACAAGACCCGGAAACCCTGGAAGTTAACATTCGCTTCAGGGCAAAAAATGAGTTAATGAAACCAGCCAAAGGCTGCGAGCGTGTTGCCGATATTAATGGCGAGTGGATTTTTACCCCCATAATGGATAACGGCAACGCAACCGGCAAGGTAAAAGTGTATTACATCAATCACGTTAACCCCGGTGGAAAAGTACCGGGCTGGCTGGCCAATAATTTTGCGGTCGATATCCCGTTTAACACTATCAAGGGGTTATTGAGAACTGTAAAAGAGCCCAGGTATCAAAGTGCCACCATAGATTTTATTAAAGAGCCCTGAAACCATCGTAAATTGGATATCATGGCCTTGTGCCCTCCTTACAAGGCCTTTCCACCACCGGATTACACCCATAGTCCAATTAACTATCCAGATATTTTTTCTCATCAAATGTTCGCACAATACCCGGAAAGAAAACCGTTAAGGCAGTGACCACCATGCCATTTAAAAAGCCTTCCGAATACGACAGCAACACCACCATCAGGCTTTTATGGTACAGTTCTTCAAGAATATCCCACTGCTGATTGAGCATCAGTAAAATAAACAGTGCTGCGAGGCTGAACAGTAAGGTAGCTATCGCACCAAAAAACCCCCCACCCAAAAGAAATACAAACAGGTTTTTCGATTGATGCTGAATAATAATGCGATAAATCGTATAAGCTGTAGACGCGGGAATGATGACCGACAGGAAATAATTGGCTGCCACCACTATTGAGTAATCCTGGTGCCAGACACTTAACAGGACATGGGCCAGAAGCCCTATAATCATACTAAAAGACCACCCAAAAATAACGACAATAGACGTCATCATCAAAAAATGGATCGACACCAGACCATCGACCCAGGAAATCTGCAAATGCATCATAACAACCAGCGATAACCATGCAGCAAAAAACGCATGTTGCCGTTCCGCCTTCTCAATCAGTGCTTTCCAGGGAGCGCACCAGAAAGCGGCTACGATTAACACACCAACAACCAGGGCCAATATCCATAAAAAGCCTGCATCAAATAACGCTGCCGACAGCTTCATAAGTTTTTCTGACTCCTCTGGAACTAAACAACAAGTTTACAATGATGGCTGGCTGGCCACAAAATATAAAGCAGCCTTCACCACAACTCTCTTTGTCAGTGGCGGCTTTTATCTTTAAACTTCGCACTCACCTGATCAATACCGTTTTTTAAGTACATTATTTATGATTTCTATTGCTATGTGGGGCAAAGCCCTAAGTGGAATGCCCAAAGTCGATGAACAAACCTGGCAATCTCTCGACCTGTTTGCTAAATGGCTAGTCGCCACCAGGGCCGCCGTACTCATTATGACCCTGACATCGGCCGCATTAGCCGGCCTATTTGCCTATAAAGTCAATCAGTTTGACTTTACTCTCTGGCTGTTTGTTACCCTGGGGCTATGCCTGGCACATGCCACCAACAACCTGTTGAACGATTTGACCGATCACCTGAAAGGTGTCGATAAAGGCAATTACTTTCGCTCGCAATATGGGGTACAGCCGATTGAAAGCGGCCTGATGTCGGTGAGGCAGAATATCGCTTATGCCGCTGTCACCGGCGGTTTAGCGCTACTTTGCGGTATTTATCTTTGGAGTGTGCGCGGGAATGACGTGATTCTGTTAACCGCTATTGGGGCGTTTTTTGTATTGTTTTATACCTGGCCATTAAAATATATCGGCTTAGGGGAACCTGCTGTGTTATTGGTATGGGGGCCATTAATGATTGGCGGCGGCTATTTTGTGATCGCCGGAGACATTAATTTTCCGGTACTGCTGGCCGCAACCACCTATGCACTGGCTCCCACCGCGGTGCTGTTTGGCAAACATATCGATAAGCTGGATGCCGACAAAGCCAAAGGTATTCGCACATTACCGGTTATTTTAGGTCATAAGCGCAGCCGCCAATGTGTTATGGGGTTATTCGCGCTACAGTACCTTTTGATTCTGGTACTGGTAAGCAGCGGTTACTTTCACCCCGTTGTACTGCTGACCTTTCTGGCACTGCCTTCACTAATACGCATGTACCCCTATTACAAAGAGCCACCACCAAAAGAGCCACCACCAGAGCTGGAACAGGTATGGCCGCTTTACTATGTAGCAGGGGCCTTCTGGTATACCCGAAGGTTCGGTTTTATCTTTACACTGATGCTGATCATAGATGCGTTTTTATAAACGCATCTATATTAAACCCCGACCTGGATGAAGCCCACATCAGAATGAAACCCACGTCAGATCAGCTCGAATGCAAGCCCGGCGCTTTGCTCTAAACGCTTGATCAACTTATCCCCAAAAACCGTTGCTGGTGTCCAGAATCCACCGGCTTTTTCGGTGGAGGGTATTTCCTGTGCCAGACAAACAGCCGCCTCGGAAATCATTTTCGCGGTTGAGCCATAACCGGGATCTCTATCGCCAGTCACCTTAGCGTTAATCACTTGCCCGTTAGCCGTTTCACCATACAAGCGAATATCGTAAAAACCGTTCTGCTGTGACTCGGGGGAAGGCCCTTCTCCCGGCGCTGGCAATACCACATTTTCCAGCAACCAACGGGTTGGCGGCAGCGCACCAGCCACAAAAAATCCCGCCATACCAACCGCCATGGATTGCGCTTTGGCCCAGCCTTTTGCACCACGACCAGTGATGACCGCTTCATCATAACGAAAACGCTCGCCATAAGCGGCACCTGACAAATCATTACTGCGATGTACAACGCGAGTATTGATACCCGCCATCACAAACGGTGCCAGCCAGGCCGAAAAATCCTTATCAAATCGAGCAGCATTCACATTCGGCTGCCTGACTGTAGCTGCCTTGCCAGCGGTACATAATAAATAAGGGTTTGCCAGATCTTTTCTCAGCTGAGCATCGCCAGTGGCTTCTTTCATAATATTTACCATGCTGGCAGCCGTGCCACCGGAAAGCCCCCCTTTTATGGCTTTGACGCGCAGTTTTACCCGCTGACAAGCCTGGCCATATTGTTTCCGGGCAGCCTGCTGCAAAAAATATACGCCCATATCTGATGGGATAGAATCAAAACCACAGCAATGCACAATGCGTGCACCTGTTACTTTAGCCTTAGCTTCATATTTCACCAGCATATCGCGAATCCACTGAGCTTCACCGGTTAAATCACAATAGTCGGTGCCGGTTTCAACGCAGGCCTTAACCATTGGCTCACCGTACAAGGCATAAGGCCCCACCGTAGATAGCACCACTTTAGCCTGATCACACAGCGCTTTCAGAGATTGTTCGTTGCTGGCATCTGCAATGATTAACGGTAATTTCCCGGCGTTCGTACCCAAAGCACGCTTAACAGACTCCAATTTGTTCTGCGAACGGCTGGCAACGGCCCATTTCAAGTTGCCATTAATACCATAAGTCGCTGCCATATATTGGCAAATTATTTGCCCAACAAAACTGGTTGCCCCAAACAAAACCACATCATAGGTTTTTTCTGCCACTGAAACCTCCTTTACACCCGTTTCAATCTATTTACTTTCACCTAGTTACATCTTACACCTAAACAAATTAACTGTTCAGGCTTTGCTGGTATGCTGTGACCTTTTCATCACGCAAAAAAAATACCCGCATCAGTTGATACGGGTATTTCAGCTTATCCAGAAGTTTTACGCTCTGTCTCTATATCATGCCAGATAGAGCAGCGCTAAAGCATCATGAATCAAGCACGCTTCTTGCGAGCAAATCCTAAACCAACCAAGCCTAAGCCCAGCATAAGGAAAGTAGCTGGTTCAGATACGGCAATGTCATTCGCGACAATAACCATATCGGTATAGTCCTGGTCACCACCGTTATTCAGGTCTTCCCATGCAAGCACAAGATCAAATGAGTTGGTAGCGCCGCCTTGACCAAGTGTTTCAAACACAGCTAAATGATCAAATCCGTCAGCATTAAGGCTGTTATGCGAGTAATAGGTATGGCCAGTATTAACGACATTCAGATAAAAGCCAAAGCTGCCATCAATAGTTGCCTGGCTATCTCCTGCTGAATAACCAAACACGCCATCATCGTCCAGGAACGCAATACCATTAGCAAGATCGAAGTTTACCGTTTGAGATCCTGTCAAAATGCCTGGCTCATTACTTGCTGAGAAAATCTGCAATGAGTCAGTAACCGTTACATTACCTGCGGCATCGGTTGTAAACTCATAGATCCCCATATTGCTCTCGTAAGCTGCCTGCTCCAGAACAATAGTTGCAAAGAAATCATCTGAATTTCCATCTGTATCAACCAAATTAAAATACTCAGAGCCGCTTGACGTTAAGCTAGGGCCAGTGCCCAAAATAGTATCTAAAGTGGGTAACGCCAACGCTGAACCGGAAACTGCTGTTAATGCTGTTGCTGCTAAAATATGAGTAAGTTTCATTTTGTAATATCCTGACACCTAAAGTTTATTCTTATCGGCCAGATGTTTCAGCCGCGTTTCAAATCACCCTAAGTAGTGCATACCCTGTGCCAACAAAAAGTGAGACACCACATCCACAGCATAACCTTGTGCTATGGCATTACAGTTAAGTTGCAGCTCCGACACTTCTTTTATCAGCCTATTGTTTTGTATGCTCATTTTTTGATAACCTACATATTGCAACAGACTATCTATTGCCTTTTGCGACACTTTGTTGGGCGGTGGTAAATGGCCAAACCCCCAATACGCCGCTATAGGCCCTATACTGATATCAAACAAACCATTGGTAGCATCAGACACCTGCCTTGCCAATTCTATATTGTCTATCAACCAATTAT
>PDSR01000071.1 GCA_002748575.1 Gammaproteobacteria bacterium | reverse complement strand
TCATTAATAAAAATATTATTGCCATCGCAGGGGATACCGACAGCTTTCTGTGCCAGAACAACGGCTGTAGCAATCTCAAAAATATGGCTTCGTAATTCCGAAGACAACTCCTGGATCTGTACCGCATGTTGTTTTGGAATAATCAGTGCATGCCAGGGATTCATAGGATACAAATCTAAAAATGCAATAGCATGTTCATCTTCATAAACAACACTGGCAGGCGCCTTACCTTCGGATATTTGGCAGAATATACAGTCGCTCATAAAACGGCCTATTAACAATAAAAGTGGTGCTTATTGTAATGCTTTTTTAGGTTTTGAGCATAACCAGATTGAACCAAATCAGATCGTCATCACTTGTTTTTAATGGTCTCCCGGGCTATCGAGCATAAACTCATCGTCCGCATCATCGAAGCCACCTGTATCGCCCTTTTTATCCTTTTGTTGCTCGTCTTCCTGTTCATTAAGCATATCTTCCAGATCACCAACGCCGTATTCTTCGAAGTCATCAAAGTCATCCACTTCTATCAATTCATCATCATCGAGCTCCAGCGGTGCTGCAGTATTCTTATAATCCTGAATATCTTCCAGTACAGGCTGCTCTTTATAAAGCTCAGGCTCAGGCTCAGCGACAACTTCATCAACCGCAGAGGTATTAGAAGTATTAGAGGTATTAATGACGGTTGGTTCTTCTCCGAGCACCTTTTCAAGATCCTCAGAATCATCGAGCGCTGAAAGGTCATCCAGTTCAGGAAGATCATCCAGCTCAGGAAGGTCATCCAGCTGCGGAACACTGTCTGGAACAGGTGCACTATCAGGTTCACCAGTGCTATCAGGTTTAGAAACACTGTTGGACTCAGGGGATTCATCAGCTTCAGCAACCCGTTGAGCAACAGGTTGTTCAACGGGTTGCGCAACAACTTGAGTGTCGGTTTTTTTCATTCGCATCCGAGCAATGTCTGCTTCCAGGGTTTCCCGCTCATCGTCCTCTTTTTTCACGGTTTTCCGATAAATCAACCAGCCACCGCCAATCAACATCAGATTCACCACAGAAATAACGGCTACCAGTAAGGCAATATTGATTTCTGTTTCTTCGGTATTCTCAGGATATTCCTGGTAGCGCTCATCAGCAAACTCATCCATATCATTAACGAACACATCTGAACTACCCTCTACCAGATCTTCTATATCCTCCCCTGCTTGTACTTCTAGCTGCTCTGCCATCGGTTGTTGCACCGGGCTCGCTTCGGATGGCTCGTCCAGGTCGGGAACGTACAAATCTTCGTCTTCAAACTCTTGTGCCAATGCATCCAGATCAGGAATTTCTTCTGCCAGCCCCACCGCTGTGTAGTCCACTTCATAAGGGCCCTGAATCAGCTTAAATGGTCGACCACTGGCCGATATGCCTGCCACCTTAATCAACGCTTCATAAACACCCGGGCCATCAAATTTTGACACATTAATCTGCCACAAACCTTCCTGATTAATCACGGCATCCTGAATAGCCTTTTCGCCATTTGGCCCTTTAAGCTGCGAAACAATATTCAACTGTTCAGGGTCAACCAGGCCAGCTTTCGGTTTAACCACCAGAAACTTAAGCTCTTCGCCATCCATGTCTGTAAAATTTTCTGCAACGTCAAGCACATCACGATGCACAATCACTCTATGGCTGCGCTTACGTTTGAAGGTTTTACCATCCACCTGTACTTCAAAAAGGTGTTCACCTTCTGTAAGGGTTCTACCCAATCTTGCTGTGTAATAGCCATCTTCAGGAATCCTGGGCCTGCCACTTTTATCATGCGACAATTTACCGGCAAAACGATCTCCAGCATTGTTTTCCTGACTAAAGGTAATATCCAGAATTGTGAGAAAATCAGGGTTGGTAATCACGGCACCCTTTTCATTCAAGTGCATACGCATGGTCGTTTTTTCGCCTTCAATTAAATTATCCGGCAAACCTTCCACCACCATATTAAGGTCTGTTACTACCGTTACGCGATTATCAGGGCTCATGTCGGCCCGCACCCGCCATGATCCAGGGGCAGGATTTTTAACGGTGATCAGATCGTAACGGGTATCATTAAACCAGGCTATTCCTGCGGGCTTATTGCGAACCGTTATTTTACGATTATCCGGCGTATAAAGCTCTGTTGCCGGGCTGCCGGGCTTACGATATATCAATGCGGTAAATTCCTGTACCGATGCATCAATATCGAAACGGTTGCTTTCCAGCGGCACTTGCTCCGGCTTATTTACCTGATCGGAGGCCTGCACAAACAAAGGCATTAAATCGTCCGCGGTGTGGGCCAATGAATAACTGCCCCCGGTTTCCATGGCAATTTGTTCCAGAAACTCAGTATCCGCAGCATTGGATAACGCCACACTATTGATTTTAAAACCTGCTTTTTTTAAACGGGGAATCACCTCGTCCAGAATCCGCTGTTTTTCCCGCTGATTAACCTCTTCATCCTTCGACACATCCACCATGCCATCGGATAGCAGCACAATGGTACGATCCCATTCGGGATCTGGTTCAGTCTGATTGAGGGAGGCTTTTTCCAATGCTTCACCGATATTGGTGAACAGTGCGACAGAGTTGATCTTCTCCACCTGGTTTAACGCATTTTCTCGCCATGCCTGCTCTACCGGTTTGTGGGGCACCAGCATATTAACGTACTGACCGAAGGTCCAAACACCCAGCTGGGAACCCTCTTTCGCCAAATTTAACAACAACTTGGAAGCCGGTATGCGTAAGTTATCCGGGTCAGTTTTTTTCATACTGCCAGAAATATCGATGACCACACGCATGTCAGGGCGAGGCTTGAGTTTAGACTCCTCCGCCCATGCGGGTACCCCAGCTGTGAAAGCCGTTAACAGTAAGAAGCAAATGCCCAATATCCGGATTAAAGCCACAAAATTACCAAGAAACCTTTATTATCGACAAAGTGTTATCAATAAAGTTATAGCAGGTTTCACGGTGATTTCAGGCCGGCTGGCGCAAAAGCTTATCTAAGCTTTTGATTTGATGATCGTTTAGTAAGCCAGGATGCAGGGTATTAATCGGTTTTTCGAGCTCGCACCAGATAGGCTTCAACCAAGCCCAAAATCAACCCGACAACAGCAGCGACTATTAAAGGAGCATAGACTCTCGATAGATTATCTGAATCGACAATGGTGGATTCCAACACCCACACCATAAACGCAGGTGCCATGCGCGAGCTGTCTGCCACCACCCAGGTGGGTGTGACTAAAAGAGCAAAAAACAGCACCCGTATGCTGTTTTGTAGCCAGCGAATACTGATTATGCGAGTCATGCGCCACCACACTGCGGCCAAACCGACAACTGCGAGCAAGTAAACGCCCCAGGCTATTAAATATTCATTATCTGTTAACATGATTTTTATCTTTCAACCCAGTGAATAATATGATCTTCCCAATCTTGTTCTGCGACCAGGGTGTCAGGTATAACCCGCCCTTGAGCAGAAATCCCGGCCTCAACCACCGATTCCCTTCGACCCGAGATCAACGGGTGCCACTGCGCCAACCCCCGCCCTTCGGCCAGTCGCCGATAAGAACAGGATTTCGGCAACCAGTGAAAGTGGGGAATACTTTCCCGCGTTAATTTGACACAATCGGCAACACGGGCCAACCGGTTGGAATAGTCCATGCATTGGCAGGTATTCACATCCAATAAACGGCAAGCCAGATCCGTATAAAAAACTTCGCCAGAGTCAGCATCTTCCAGCTTTTGCAAACAACATAAGGCACAACCATCGCACAGCGATTCCCATTCGCTGCTGGACATCTGCTCCAGGGATTTGGTTTGCCAAAATGGTTTCGCAGCGTTCATGGAGCTACCTAAAAGCTGTTTTTAAGGCTATCGCCAGGGGGCATTTGCAGATAAAAGCCCTGCTCCGATAGCTGCTGCATCACTTCATTCACATCCGCCCTGGCCAAAGTTCTATCTGCCGTTAACAGTAAGTCCATCACATGCTCTGATGTACCGATTTTTTTTAACAGTGTGTCGGGCACCTGTTCCAACCCCTGTTCTTTGGGCACATAAATATACATGCCTTCCTGTTTAGAACTGCGATAAATAGAACAGAGTATTTTCGAACTAACTGAGGGTTCCGTCATGGTATTTTTAACCTGGCTGATTTGATTGAATTTGCTCTAAGGCAGCGTCTAATTCAGGTACTAACGCCTGCGCTCGCCACCCTTGAAAATAGCCAGGCAAATCCTTGCCTTCTATGACTGCTTTTACGTATTTTTCCAGGTACTTACGGCTGGCCAGGCGGTCTGTTGCCATATCAAGGGCAATGGCTTTTTTCTCTACTTCCGGTTTAATACACCTGGTTAGCTTCTTAACGGTATTGTTAAACGGCTTTTCCAGCAAGGGCAAAGGCTCGGCATTACTTTTTATGACTGTATCAATGATTCCAAGGGCTTCCGATCCGTATTTACGCACCTGCACCGGTTTAAAATTGCCCGCTTCGGCAAGTTGGGCAGTAGAGCCCGGCAATTTATCAGCGATAGCGAACAGCTCTTTATCGGAAAAAATAAACCCCCTCGGTTTGTCCCTTTCCCGCGCCACGGTTTCCCGCCATTCAGCCAATGCCTGTAATACCTGCAACTTTTTACCTTTCAGCTTCCAGGCATCTCCAATAGAGCGGTAATAACGGGCGTTATCAGATTCTACCCCATAAGCATCGACCAGCCGCTGACATTCCTCCACACACCAGGCAGTTCTGCCCAACGCATCCAACCTTGCAAGCAGCGCATCATAAACTTGCAGCAAACACACCACATCCAGTGCCGCATAGGTTAACTGGCTTTCAGACAGGGGCCTTTTGGTCCAGTCGGAACGGGTTTCATCCTTGGGAATGTCTTTGCCACAATAACTGCGGATAAGCTTTTGCAACCCCAGTTGATGATCCCTGCTTACCAGGCTCGCAGCTATTTGGGTATCAAATACCTGGGGAGGTACCTGCCCAAAAACCCGCAGGAACACTTCCAGATCTTCTGAGCAGGAATGCATCACAATGCGTTTTGCTTCATCCAGCAACACCGCTTTTAGGGGTTCGAGCGTTGTGCAAGCAACAGGATCAATCAGGTAGCAAACCTGATGGGTTGCTATTTGAATCAAACCCACAATGGGGAAAAACGTGTTGGTACGCAGAAATTCGGTATCAACAGCAAGCACCGGCTCATCGGCCAGTGCGGTTACCGTGGCATTTAACGCATCGTTATCCACGATAAGATGACAGGGAGTATGTTCAACTTCAAAAGATTGCAAAGGTGCCAACTCTTTTCTAATTAACAAAGCCGTTATTATAACCCCATTCGCTTGGCAATTACCTCGTTCATTATTTCGTAAGTACCACCACCAATGGATAGGATTCTGTTATCTCGATATAACCTTTCCACCAGAGATTCCTGCATATAACCCATGCCACCAAAAATCTGTACCGCCTGGTTGGTGCAAAAATCGCTGACATTAGTGGCAAAGTTTTTAACCATGGATATTTCTTTTACCACGCTTTCACCGGCATCAATCCTGGCACCTATCCGGTAGGTAAATTCCCGGCTGGCCTCAAGCTGAGTGGCCATTTCAGCCAGTTTATGCTTGATAACCTGAAACGTGCTAATGGGCCTGCCAAACGCTTCACGCTCCTTGACATAACGAAGGCATTCCTCAAGCGCCAGCTCCGAGGTAATGTTGGCCGTCACGGCAAGGCTTAACCGTTCCATTTGGAAGTTCGACATAATGGCATAAAAACCGGCATTTTCCTGACCTATCAGATTAGTTACCGGAACACGACAATCCTCAAAAAATAACTCTGCGGTATCACTTGCCCGCCAACCCATTTTTTCCAGTTTGCTCCCAACCGAAAAACCCGGGGTACCTTTCTCAATCAACAGCAAGCTGATACCGGCATAACCTTCGCCACCGGTACGCACCGCAACGGTGTAGTAATCGGCATTGGCACCACTGGTAATAAACGTCTTAGCACCGTTTACCACGTAATGATCACCCTCTTTCACCGCCCGGGTTTTAATATTGGCCACATCAGAACCGCCGCTGGGTTCGGTGATAGCCAGTGCCTGAATTTTCTCGCCGCGCAACACCGCAGGACAGATTCTTGCTTTCAATTCCGGGGAACCCCAGTTAAGAATCGGAGGCAAACCAATATCGTGAGATCCAAACGAAGCCCATACACCCCCAGAGCCACAACGTGCAATTTCTTCAATCGCCGCAATTTTGCTGAACACATCACCAGTGAATGACCCACCCCATTCCTCGGAATAACTGATTCCCAAAATACCAGCCGCCCCCGCTTTTTCATAAAGACTGCGCGGCAGCTGCCCTTGTTTTTCCCACTCTGCAACATTGGGAATAATTTCTTGTTCCACAAACTTGCGAACGGTTGCTCGCACCATATTCTGGGTTTCAGCAAAATACTTCTGGTATTCGCTCATTATTGTTTTCCCTTTTTTGGTAGTTATTATGGGTTATTATGGGTTTTGTTGCTTAAAGCGATTTTCTGCCAGAAAACGCCAGGCTGATGGTGTTGGCATCCACGTATTCCAGCTCACCACCAAGGGGAACACCATGGGCAATACGGCTGGCGGTAACATCACAGGCTTTTGCCAAATCAAAGATATAATGGGCGGTTGCTTCACCCTCTACTGTCGTGCCGGTGGCTAAAATGACTTCTTCAATACCACCGTTTTTTAAACGCTCGCCCAACAAATCCAAACCAATATCATCGGGGCCGATACCATCAATGGGCGATAAGTGCCCCATTAACACAAAATAAACACCGCGATACATGCTGGCCTGCTCAATGGCTAACAGGTCTGCCGGGGTTTCGACTACACACAAAAGGCGATGATTGCGCGACGCATCGCGGCAAATGCCGCATTGTTCCGATTCGCAAAAGGTGCGGCATTGCTGACAATGGCCGACCTGCTCCACTGCATTTTGCAATGCCAGGGAAAGCCTGGCAGCACCTTCACGATCACGCTCCAGCAAATGCAACGCCATGCGCTGCGCCGACTTGGGACCGACACCGGGCAAACAGCGCAATGCCCGAATTAATTCATCAATCAGTGGGCTAAACATCAGAAAGGGAATTTAAATCCATTCGGCAAATCCATACCCGAAGCCAAACCACTGACTTTCTGCTGGTTATGCTCTTCGACTTTTCTAACCGCGTCATTCACTGCTGCCGCAATCAAATCTTCCAGTATATCTTTGTCTTCGGTCAGCAGCGAGGCATCCACATTCACCCGTTTCACATCGTGGCGACCCGTCATGGTAATTGTTACCAGGCCAGCACCTGCTTCTCCGGTCACTTCCGCATTCGCCAGTTCCTCCTGCACTTTTTGCATTTGTTCCTGAACTTTCTGCGCCTGTTTCATTAAATCGCCAAGTTGACCTTTCATAAAAATACCTAGTTATCCAAGGGTTGTAAGGATTCTTTGTCCATAATGGCACCAAAACGATTAACCATTTCCTGAACGAAGGGATCAGCCATCAGTGTTTGTTCCGCCTGCTGCAATCGTTGTTGACGCTGTTGCGCCGTCAGCTCATCGGGTGTCATTTTACTGGGCTGGCCAACGTTCACCCGTAGTTTAATCGGTTTACCGATTTTTTCCGAGAGTGCCTGCTCTAAACGCTCAACCCACTGTGCCTTTAATAACACTTCATGCCTGGGGCTGATGGTTAAACGAAACTGTTGTTCGGTTTGCTCCTCCAAACAACAGTTGCGGGCAAAGTTAAGCACCGACTTGCTCAAGGGCAATTCGGCCAGCAAATCCGACCAGAAATCTGTCGG
>PDSR01000107.1 GCA_002748575.1 Gammaproteobacteria bacterium | reverse complement strand
AATGCCATCACCGTTGTAAACCATCGCAGCCCAGATATTACCCCTAGCCAAAGAGGCTGTTTTATCCAATTTTGTATATGAATAAGATAGCACATACGGCCTTTGAGCTTTCAGCAGCTGTTCTGCCGCTTGCAGTTCTTTGTTGTCGTTAGAGTTAACTGAATACCCCAGGGATTTCAGTGCCAGCCCGATGGTTTCGCGGCTGTCATTAATCATCATAACACGCTGCTTCATATTTTCTGTGGGTTGAAACAGGTCACTCCATGAATTAAAGGGCCGGCCAACCTTGTCGGTACGGTAGGCAATACCTATGGTTCCCCATAAATAAGGCAATGAATAATCAGCCAGGTTGCCTTTTGGTAGCCAGTGCTGGTCAATATTTGCAATGTTTGGTATGGCTCCTGGTTTGTATTTCATCAGCCAGCCCTGTTTTGCATATTCTTCAAAAGATACCCTGGACCCAATAACTACATCCAGGCCTTCACCACCGTTAGTGTTAATTAGAATTTCGTCTTTTAACTCATCGGTTTCGTAGAACACCTGCTCTATGTTCACGTTGTATTCTGATTCGAAAGCCTCTATCAGTTCGCCAGGAAAGTAATTTTTCCATATCAGTAAACGCAGCGATGTTTCATCATCGGCATGCACCTGAATGCTTAACAGGATAAAGGCAAAGAAAGTGAAAAGTTTAAACATGAAGAGTCTCAATAAATAGGCGTACATAGTAAGTATAGCTGTCGTTTGTCATCTTCCAGTGTAAAATACCGATAAATATTAAGGATATTCAAGGTGGCTGATATTTTTGATTAGCGTGAGGGTTTTGTACTTGGCTAAACCGTCGTTTTTTTCCTATTATCGCTATACTGAAACGTATCTTATTGATAACAAAAGAATTGAAGGCTTCTATATGGATTGGCAACCGTTGATTTCCGAATTGCTGGCTGCACCTCAAGTCAACCGAAAGGTGGTTGTAAAAGGCTGGGTAAGAACCAAAAGGGATTCAAAGGCAGGTTTTTCCTTTATCAATGTACATGATGGATCTTGCTTTGACGGTATTCAGGTGGTTGCCGATGCGGATCTGCCCAACTATGAATCTGAAATAAAGCACCTGTCTACGGGTTGTAGTGTCGAGGTGCAAGGGGAATTAGTCGCATCTGAGGGTAAAGGGCAAGCGCTGGAAGTAAAAGCCACCAGCTTGCTGGTGCATGGCTGGGTGGATGATCCGGAAAGCTATCCTGTCGCTAAAAAACGTCATACTTTTGAGTATCTTAGAAGTGTTGCTCATTTAAGGCCCAGAACCAATACCTTTAGTGCGATGAGCCGGGTACGCCATAGTGCAGCACAGGCAATACACCGGTTTTTCGATAAAAACGGCTTTGTGTGGGTTAATACGCCCATTATTACCGCCAGCGATTGCGAAGGGGCAGGGGAGCTGTTTCGGGTAAGCACCCTGGATATGGCGAACCTGCCAACAACAGCACAGGGTGATGTGGATTTTTCCCAGGATTTTTTCGCCAGCGAGAGCTTTTTAACCGTATCGGGCCAGTTGAATGTGGAAGCCTATTGCTTGGCGATGTCCCGCGTGTATACCTTTGGCCCCACATTCCGGGCCGAAAATTCTCACACAAGCCGCCATTTGGCTGAATTCTGGATGGTGGAGCCGGAAATCGCCTTTGCTGATCTCGACGAAGTAGCATCGATCTCGGAAGCTTTTCTTAAATATGTGTTTGCTGCCGTGCTGAATGAGCGCCAGGATGATTTGGCGTTCTTCCAGAAAATGATTCAGCCTGATGCCATTACCCGACTGGAAAAGCTTGTTCAGCAGGATTTTGAACGTATTGATTATACTGATGCCGTAAAATTGCTGCGTAACTGTGGTAAAGATTTTGAATTCCCGGTTAAGTGGGGCATCGACCTGCAATCGGAGCATGAGCGCTATATTGCAGAGGAGCATGTGAAAGGTCCGGTAATCATTACCAATTACCCCAAAGACATTAAAGCTTTTTATATGCGAGAGAATGACGATGGTAAAACATGCGCCGCGATGGATGTGCTGGCACCGGGCATTGGCGAAATTATCGGCGGCAGCCAGCGTGAAGAGCGCCTCGACCGGCTGGATGCAAAAATGCAGGCCCTGGGCATAACAGAAGAATTAAGCTGGTATCGGGACTTAAGGCGTTACGGAACTGTGCCCCACGGCGGTTTTGGTCTTGGCTTTGAGCGGTTGCTGAACTATATAACCGGTATGGAAAACATTCGGGATGCTGTTCCTTACCCCCGGGTGCCGGGGTCGGCGGATTTCTAAGAGCGCAATCAATTTCGCCATCAACCTATAAAACAGTGAATGGCCAAAAACAGCAAGGCTCCGCCCACCGTTATCAGTAGAATCTGCGTGAGTGATTTGAATTTATAGAATGGTTTGTGGGTTATCATGGCCAGGCAGAAACTGATGAGCGCGACGCTCAATGCTATCGATGCAAAAGATGCGTTAATCAGCGATAGCAACAAATAGCCGGATACAATAAAGATGCTCCAGAAAACGGGCATTCCAAGGTAACTCAGTCCGTTGGACTCCTGAATATTGCCTATCTGGTTAAATACGGCAAGCCGGACACAGCCAAAGCCGATCATCAGCAGCAGTAACACCGGGTAATAGCCGTTGTAGCCTGCACAGTAAGCCAGCATGGCAGGGCTTACCAGGTAAATAAGCACATCCATAAAACTATCTAAATAGCGGCCAAAGTCCCGTTCCAGCCCGTATTTTCTTGCCAGCAGGCCATCCAGCGCATCGGCGAGCATGGCAATATACAAAACGCTCATTGCCAGGAAAAACTTGCCATCCAAAGACAGTTTTACTGATAGTGCGGATGTGATAACGCTGGTTAAAGTAATCAGGTCAACACGATTGAGTTTAATAATAAATGTTGACATTTTTTTACCGGAGGCAGTGTGTATTTTTGTAAATCTGCTTTTGTTGATATGCTTCGCTGGTATTATTTGCGAAAACAAAAATAAAAGAAAGACTCGGTGTGAAAATGAATGCGTTAATTCGGTTGCTTTCGGAGCGACCAAAAGTGGTTATGTTTGTCTCTTTGGTCGTTATCGTTGCTCTGAGTATAGGACTGAAAAACACCGTTATCAGTTCCGATTTCCGGCTTTATTTCGACAAGCAAAACCCTCAGCTAATTGCCTTCGAAAATCTGGAGGCAGGTTTTAACAAGCAGGATACCCTGAGCTTTTTAGTGGTTTTTGAACAGGGTGTGTTTGCTGAAAGCAGTCTTCGTGCTGTTCGGGATCTGGTCGATGCCAGCTGGAAGCTTCCTTATGTAAGAAAAGTCAGTGCGCTAACAAATTATCCACGCACTCAATCAAGCGATGAAGAAATCGTTTCCGAAGAACTGGTGTCAGACGAATTCATTTACTCCCGGGAAAACATCAGTGAAATAGAAAATTATACCTTGAATCATGCGGTTGCTTCCCAGTATGTCAGCCGTGATGGTGAAGTTACGCTTATCAACCTTTCGCTTAGCCTTCCTGAAGATAACGCTAATGCCACCGCAGAACTGGTGGCGGCGGCAAGGCAACTGGTTGCTGATCAGTTTTCTGATATTGATGGCTTAAACATACAAATGATGGGTACTGTCATTGCCAACATATCTCTTCAGGAAGCCGTAGAACAGGATTTATCGCTGATCGCGCCGCTATCGTATCTGCTGGTTTATGTGGTGCTGTATTTGCTGTTGCGTTCTTTGTCTGGGGTAATGATCACTATTGGTGTGATTACTTTAAGTATTTTGGCGGTACTGGGAGCATTTGGCTGGCTTGGTGGAATCGTGACCCCCGGAGTGGGTTCTGTGCCAAATATGGTGATGATCATTGCGGTGGCGGATTGTATTCATTTGCTGGTTTCTTATTATCATTATTTGCGTACTGAAGAAAAAATGCAGGCCATAGAAAAGGCATTGAGATTGAATTTTAATCCGATGCTGGTGACCAGTGTTACTACTGCGATCGGCCTTTTATGTTTGAATTTTTCTGAATCGCCTCCCTATCGAGATCTTGGGAATCTGGTTGCTTTCGGTGCTATTGTGGCGTTTCTGCTAACCGTCACCTTTGTGCCGGCTTGTCTTGCGCTGCTTCCGGTCCCGAAAAAAATACGCAATGCCAGTGATCAGGGGCGTTTATATCAGTGGATGGATCGTTTGGGTCTGTCTGTCAGCAAAAATCCTATTCGCTATGTGATCGTTGCCTCTGTGGTTATTGTGTTTTTCGTGGCTCAGCTACCCAAAAATGAATTGTCGGATCAATGGGAGAACTATTACGACGACACCTTTGACATTAAACAGGCAATGAAACTGCAAAACGAAAAATTCTGGGGTGTACGTTTTATTGAATACAGCGTGGATGCTGGCGAGCCGCAGGGTATTTTCAGCCCTTCTTATATGCAGGATTTGGCATCGTTGACTGCGTGGCTAAGAGCTCAACCCGGGGTCGGGTTTGTGAGCACCTTTTCCGACCCGGTGAAACAAATCTATATGTCGTTGAATGGTGATGATCCGGCATTCTATGCAATCCCCGACAGCAAAGAAATGGTGGCCCAGAGTATATTGCTCTATGAAATGTCATTACCCTTTGGTATGGGAATTGAAGAACAGGTCAATATCGATAAAAGTGCCACCAGGCTCAGTGTACAGCTGCACTCACTGACATCTCAGGAACTGATTGCTCTTGATAACAGGATACGCCAGTGGGCGAAAACCAATGCTCCATCGTTGGGGCTGTCTGAAGGCACCGGGCTGGATGTGGTTTTCGCCAATATTTCGCAAAGAAATATCGAAAGTGTGGTGGTAGGTACGGCTATTGCGCTTGCATTAATTTCATTCATTCTGATATTTGTCTTCAAATCACTCAAGCTTGGCCTGATTTCGTTAATTCCCAATCTGGTGCCAGCGGCAATGGCCTATGGTGCATGGGGGATGTTTATGGGCAGGATAGATCTGGCGTTGAGTATTGTTGGCACCATGAGCCTGGGTTTGGTGGTAGACGATACCATTCATTTCTTATCCAAGTATCGCCATGCGCGCATTGAATTGATGCAAGATGTTTACGGGGCGATTCGTTATTCGTTCCAAACAGTGGGTATCGCCATGCTGGTAACATCCATTGTGCTTGCGCTGGGTTTCGGGTTCTTGTTCCTTTCCCATTTTTCACCCACCTGGGGAATGGGCGTACTATTGGCAACGACGATTATTTTCGCGCTTGTTGTTGATTTCTTATTGCTGCCAGGACTGCTGGTATTGTTTGACCGCAAACCCTATTCAAATGCTGAACTAGAGAAAAGTACCTATGGATAAAAAACTCACCTTAGAAGATTCTTTAACCTCCAGAATTCTGGCGTGGATGGAAGAGCGCTTTCCATTCAAAAACACCCCGGTATGGATTGTTTGGTATTTGCTGGCGGCACTGGTTGCCCGGTTTTCAATGGGTGGTGAAACCATTGCCTTGAGCTTTATCGATATTGTCGGTGCTATCGCCACATGGAGCTTTTTTCTGGTACTAAGAGTTTTTGACGAACACAAGGACTATGAACTCGACCTGAAAAACTATCCCGAACGGGTACTGCAAAGCGGCCTGATTTCTTTACAACACCTTAAAGTTATTGGTGTGGTAGCGATTGTTTTTCAAGTGCTGTGGGCGCTGTTTTTGGATTCAGGATTTGGTCAGGTAACAACTGCCTGGCTGATCATGTTTGTTTATAGCCTGCTCATGGCAAAAGAGTTTTTTATTGGCGAATGGCTAGAGAAAAGATTGGTGTTATATGCAGTAACTCACCAGATTATTATTCCCATGACTATCTGGTGGATGTGTTGCCTGGGGCAGCCGGATGTTGCCTTCAACGGCCTGATAGGCTGGCTGATGGCGCTGAGTTTTGCTACCAGCATGACACTGGAAATCGTTCGTAAAACACGAGGCCCTGACGAGGAGCGCGATACCGTCGATTCCTACTCAAAGGTTTTTGGCACACAAGGTTCTGCCTGGGTGGTGATTGGCCTGGCAACCCTGATGTTTATTTTTACCCTGATAATTGCACAACAGGTGGTAACCGGCAGTTTTTATATCGGCTATGGCTTTATTGTGCTGGCCTATGTCTTTGCATTGTTTTCCATGTTCAAGTTTATCAAAGCGCCTTCACTGGCTGGCCGAGAGAAAAACGAAGTGGCCTGTGCCTTGCTGATGCTGATTGGTTATCTGGTGTTAATCGTTGGCATTCTTGCTGAGAAACAAATTCAATTTACATTTTTGGTATCATGACTATGACTGTAGGGCCGCGAACGCTGGCAACGCGTTATACCTTTGGCGAAGAACATAACGCCAGTGTTAAATATACTGTGAGTGGTGTTGTACATACCGCACCACCGGTTGATATATCAAAAGGCCATATTTGCCTGGCTGTTGATACTGGTGACCTGACAGAACCTCCGCAGAAAATTGAAAGCGTTGAACTGCAAGTGCTGGGGCAGGTTTTTCACATTGGCAGCCTCGCATTATTCAAAATTAATAATCCCGGCGATACCGGTGTATCGCATCTTGTGTACCATAGTAATGGGGATGCTGATGCTAACCGGCAGTTATGGCTGGCCTCTTATTTAATGCGGGAAAACCCTGGCAAAACAGCTGACCTCTCTTATGATAAAGCGAGCCTGCCAAAGGTGCCTGCCCGTGGGTTATACACCGAACAGGCCAGGCAGGAACGTCTGGCTTTTGTTCGTGAACAGTGTGATATGCAGTTCGAGGAAGTGTCCAAGCTTGGGCTAGACCCGACATCCCTGGTGAGTAATATCGAGGCATTGATCGGGTCTGTTGAAATTCCTGTGGGCATAGCGGGGCCGCTGCATATTAAAGGGGCCGAGGCAGATGGCTTATTTTATGCGCCAATGGCCACATCAGAAGGTGCCCTGGTGGCTTCAGCAACCCGCGGTGCTACAGCCATTTCAAGATCCGGCGGTGCCACCGCCAGAGTGTTGGATCAGCGCATGCTGCGAGTTCCAGTCTTTGTACTTAACTCCAGCGCCAACGCTGTATTGTTTTCTGAATGGGTAACGGATCATTTCAAAGAAATTGCCGAAGAAACCCGCAAGTATTCAAATTATGCCAATCTGGTAACACTAAAAGCATTTGTATTCGGGCGCAGTGTTCATGTTCATTTCGTTTATAAAACGGGAGATGCTGCGGGCCAGAATATGACCACCACCTGCACCTGGAGAGCATGCCAGTGGATTTTGGCGGCAATGAATGCTTTTCAGGGTGTAGAATTCGAAAACTTCATGATTGAAGCGAACCTGAGTAACGATAAAAAAGTCACTTATCAAAGCTTTTTAAGCGGCCGGGGAATCCGTGTATTGGCCGAAGCTCAGATTTCCGATGCAGTGTGTCAGGAAATATTAAAAGTATCCGCCAAGCAGTTGGTTGAGGCTTATAACAATTTTGTGGTGGGCAGTGTTGCTGCCGGTATGGTGGGTATTAATATTAATATCGCCAATGTTATTGGTGCCATGTTCGCCGCAACCGGGCAGGATATTGCCTGTACCCACGAAAGTGCCATTGGCCAGTTACATTTGGAACTGACCGACAAGGGCGAAGTATATGCAACCATGATGCTGCCTTCGCTGGTGGTGGGTACGGTAGGGGGGGGCACCAACCTGCCAACACAGCGGGAATGCCTGGAACTTCTTGGCTGTGCTGCGGATTATGCAGTCCCATTACAGCAATTCAGCGATTACCGTCGAGACTGTAAAACATCGAGAAATAGCAGCAACCGGCAGCTCTATTATTACTGAACTCACCGCCCATAAAGTGAATAAGCTGGTGGGCCACTACCCGATTGATGTCGGCATCATGGGGCAGGAATCGCCAGTGCAGGTAATGGTTAAAGTAAAGCCGCTGGATAGCGAAGTGATTTTGATGCTGAACTCCATGGCTGCCATGTGCGATGCCCGTTTGGCGAATGCCTACGATAAATTTAAAAATGAGTTGGGCTTTCAAGGATGTCATACCCGCGAACTGGCGGTGATGGCCAGCAGCGATGAGCGGTTCAAAAAACACGCGCCAGTGGTATATGGCGTGTGGGAAGATAAAGCGCGAGAAGCTTATGTCATTGTTGAAGAACGGTTAGATCCAACCCGCATGGTGTTAATGGATTCGGCTGACGACACCAGTGGCTGGCAGCCACAACATATTCATGCCGCGCTGGATGGCATTGCCGCTGTTCATAGCATCTGGTATGGCAAACAAGAAGAACTTGCCAGCCAGGACTTTATTATTGATCCGCCCGATCAGTTCAGTGTGCAGAAAAAAATTATCCTATGGGAACATTTAGGCGCTCACGCCCGGGAAGAGTTTCCTGAATGGTTCAGTGAACAGGATATGGAGCTGTATCGCCATACGGTGTACAGCATACCGGAATGGTACGCCGAGCTGGATAAGCACCCTAAAACGCTGACTCATAATGATTTTAATCCCAGAAATATTGCTTTCAGAAAAGGTAAAGATGGCAGCCTCACCTTATGCGCCTATGACTGGGAGCTGGCCAACATGCAGTTGCCTCAGCACGACCTGGCAGAGCTGTTGGTGTTTACCCTGCAACCGGATTTTGATTATGACCAGGTGTTGGCTTATATCGAATACCATCGTGCTGCGTTATCAGCATTAACAGGCATTGAAATTGATAAAACCCAATGGCATCGGGGGTTTGTGTTGTCGTTATCAGATTTAATGGTGAATAGAATTTCCCAATATGTCATGGCGCATACCTTCAGGCATTATGATTTTATGGATCGTGTGGTGAGAACTTTTAAGCGTCTGTTCGCAATGGAAATCAATAGGGCTGAAGAAAAGAGAGCTGAATAATGGAAAGTGCATTTCTGGATCAAACTGAAGCAGTAAAATTCACAGCCGATCTTTTGGGTGGCAAAGCCTATAACCTGGCACAACTGACGTTGCATGATTTTCCGGTACCGCAATGGTACGTGGTAACAACCGATGCTGTGGCGCTGTTTATGCGCGAAGCTGGTATAGAGGAGGGGATTCAGCAGCAGGTGGCCACCTTGTCGGTAGAATCCAGCCAACAGGAAATTGAAGCGGTATCAAAACTGATACAGCAACAAATTCTCGAAAAGCCGCTGCCGCAATCTTTAATGGCCACTATTGAAGCAAAAATAGATGCTGATCTGCTCAGCAATCAATTTGTTGCCGTGCGTTCTTCGGTGGTCGGTGAAGATGCCGAAGGAGCAAGCTTTGCCGGGCAAATGGATTCTTACCTGTTTCAAAAAGGCAAAGATGAAATTTATGAAAGCATTGTTAAAGTCATTGCCAGTGCTTTTAACCAGCGAGCGCTGGCTTACCGGCTGCAAAAGAAGATTGATGTAACCAATATTCAGGCGGCCATTATTATTCAGGAAATGATTAACGGTGATGTATCCGGGGTCATGTTCACTGCTCACCCGGTAACGGGTAGTCGCCAGCAGGCGCTGATCTCGGGCACCTATGGCTGTGGCGAAGGTGTGGTGTCGGGGCTATGCAGTGCCGATGAATACAGCGTGCATATCAACGATAACACCATTGAGTCGGTGATCAATGTTAAAGATACCGCGCTGGTATTTGATGGTGAAGAAAACAGGGGCACCAGGGAAATCACTGTTGAAGAAGCAAAACAAAACGTGCCCTGCCTGACCGATTCCCAGATTCAACACCTTAAAGATATGGGTGTCAGCATTGCTGAATCCTATTTATCGCCCCAGGATATTGAGTGGACGATTGCCAACAACCGAATCTATATTCTGCAAGCGCGGCCCATTACCCAACTGCCAGCACCTCAGCAGAGTCATGATAATTTAATCGTTTGGGATAACAGTAATATTCAGGAATCCTATTGTGGTGTTACCACGCCGTTAACCTTTACTTTTGCTAACCGGGCTTATGCCACTGTTTATGAACAGTCGTACAAAATTTTTGGTTTGACTGCCAGAGAAATCCAGGCAGACCGCCAGGTAATTGATAATCTGCTGGGCATTATTAATGGCCGGGTTTATTACAACATTAATAACTGGTACCGGGGTTTGCTGCGTTTACCCAGTTTTGGTACCAACAAGGCAGATATGGAAAGAATGATGGGGCTGGAAGATCCCGTCGATATGATTCAGGCACCCAATCTTTCTTTTACAGAAAAGCTCAAAAAAATACCGCAGATGTTTCGTTCCCTGGGAATGTTGCTGATTGCCTTTTCAAAAATGGACCGGCTGGTGGCACAGTTCAGAACCATGTTCGATAGCGAGTACCTGAAAATCGAACGAAAACGCCTGCATACTTTAACCTATAGTGAACTCATTGCGCTAAGCCGTCAGCTCGACGAAAATCTGCTAAAACGCTGGACGACGCCTATTCTTAATGATTTTTACGTGATGATGTCCAACGGCAAGGTGAGCCGCTGGCTGGAAAAAACCGGGCTGGAAAATGCTGCCGCGTTGCAAAATAATCTGATGTCCGGCGAAGAAGGTATTGAAAGCACCGAGCCGACTAAAATGCTGCTGCGAATGTGTCAGAAAATCCGTGGCAGGGAAGCACTTAAACAACTGATCAGTGATAACGAAAATGATACCCTGCTGCCATTGGTAAAAGCCCATGACAGCGATTTTTACGCCGATTGCATGGATTACATTGAACGCTATGGCGACCGGGTCATGGGTGAATTAAAGCTGGAATCCATCACACTCAGGCAGGATCCTTCGTTTTTATTTGCGGTGTTGAAAAACTATCTGTCGAAACCCGATTTAACCATCGAGACGTTGCACGAAAATGAACTGAAACTTCGAGCAGAAGCAGAGGATCAGGTGTTTTCTGCCATTGCCGATAAACAGGGCACACGGGCACTTAACCGCTTTAAAAAGGATCTGCAAAAATTAAGATGTGCGGTAAGAAACCGGGAGAATATGCGATTGGCAAGAACGCGTATGTTTGGCCTTTATCGGGATATTTATTTGGAAATCGGCAACCAGTTGGCGTTTTATGGTTTATTGGAATCGCCACGGGATATTTTCTATGTGACCATAGAAGAACTGTATGCGTATAACGATGGCCGCAGTATACAGAAAAACTTTAAACCCATGGTGGCCGCGCGCAAAGAAGAGTTTGCCGCCTATGAAACCCAGGAATTGCCGCATCACTTTTGGACCTGGGGCCCAGTTTATCATCACAATCCTTATGAATATCCGTTTGCTGATAAGCAGAATGCGATTGATGAAAATGCTGATACGTTAAAAGGAACCGGCTGTTACCCCGGCGTTGTGGAAAAGCCCATTCGCTTGATTTTTTCCCCGCAAGATGAGCTGAATCTGGATGGGCAGATTCTATGTACGGTTAGAACCGATCCCGGCTGGGCACCGTTGTTTCCCACCGCTGGCGGTATCATTGTCGAGCGCGGTTCAACCCTGTCGCATTCCGCAGTGGTTGCCAGGGAGCTGGGAATTCCGGCGATTGTCGGTGTTCCGGGGCTGACAAAAATTCTGCAAGACAAAGAGCTGGTTAAAATGGATGGTGCGTCGGGCATTATTGAACGCCTGAATGCGCCTGTTCCTGCTTCCAGCTCTGATACTGCCAGCCCTGAAAATGACTAAAGCATAGAGAGCCCTGTCACCATGCCTGAAGTCTATAATTTTGCACAGTATCTGATTGATGGCTGCCGTTTGCACCCGGGAAAAACGGCGCTGTCTATTCCCACCATGGATGGCCATCAATTACAAAGCGAAGAAAGTGCCACCTTCGAAGCACTGTTAAAACGGGTTGCCTGCTTTCAGGAAGGGTTAGCCAGGCAGGGCATTACCGATGGCGATAGATTAATCATTATTGTTAAACCAACGATTGACCTGTATGCACTGATTATTGCCTGTTTTTGCAGTGGTGTGATTCCCGTGTTTGTTGATACAGGCATGGGAAAAAAGAAAATTATTATGGCCTTGGAAGATTCAAAAGCCAAAGCCATTGTCAGTTCCAGGCAACTGTTAAAATATTTTTGGCTTATCAAGCCGCTTAGAAAAATGCAGCGCTATAGTGTGGATGGCACACTGCCTTTATGTGCGTCAATCGACCTGTTAAAGCCCCCCGTAATTGGTTGCCCGCTGTCAGTATTACCCAGAAACCCACAGGATCATTGCTTAATCACTTTTACATCGGGTAGTACCGGCAGGCCAAAAGGTGCAGACCGCACTCACCAATGCCTGATCAACCAGCATTTGGCACTCAAAAACAGTGTGCAATATAAGGATGGCGATTATGGTTTATCCTGCTTTCCTGTGGCGGCGTTACATCAATTTGCCTGCGGTGTGCCAACGGCTTTACCCAGGGTGGACTTGGCTGCCATCGGTGATGTGAACGCGCCCCTGGTGATTGATCAGATAAAGCATTTCAATATTACTTATATTGGCTCTGCTTCGGCTTTTCTCGAAAAAGTGGTTGCTTATCTGGAATCAGAATCTTGCCAACTGGAACAGATCAGGCTGGTAATTATTGGTGGGTCAACGGTTGCTTCCCGTTTATTAAGCCGTGCAAAGCAGGTGCTGCCTAACGCGACTTTAATGGTGGTTTATGGCTCCACAGAATCAGAGCCGATAAGCCATATTAACAGTGAAGAAATCCTGGCAGCCCCTGAAGCCAACGGTTATTTAGTTGGCAGGCCAGTGCCGGAATGCGAAGTTAAGGTGATTGATTCAGTGGGCCAGACGCTTACCGGCGAAGCTGAACTGCTGGCCCGTGAATGCACGACTGGCCAGCCAGGGGAAATCGTGGTGAGTGGTGGCCATGTACTGCAATCCTATATTGATAATCCAGCCGCCACCCGTGAAACCAAG
>PDSR01000106.1 GCA_002748575.1 Gammaproteobacteria bacterium | reverse complement strand
GCCACTGCGCGTTTTTGATCGGGCCTCTGATTTTGACTCTGCTCAACAGCACCACTTTCTGACTCTTTTAAATAGGTTTTCATAGCCGTAGAAAGTAGCGTGCTGCCGTCAATTTGGTCGGTTACCTTAGGTGGCGGGGGTACGGCTGCTGCTGTCGGCGGTCGCGAAGCACGACCACCTGAGGCTGATGCATCACGCACCACCAGCAACGCCTTTTCCAGTAATTGATCAACCAATGCTGATTCCACCGGCATCGCTGAGCTATCATTCACTGCCACCAACCGCCGTATGGCTGGTAACTGCTCGTGATTTTGCACCAACATTTTTTGCACAAAGCTTTCTACTTTGCAGCGATCATGAAACGGCTGCACACGCGTATGTGCAATAGGGGATGGGCCATTGGCTGGCTGAATCAGATAGGGAATGGCATCAATGGTTATAGCAACGGTCACCGCAGGCACCTGGTCAACAAAACATATGTTATCCAGACTCTGCCTGCATAAAAAAAAGACACATTCACCAGAGTAAAATAACAGCTTTTAACAACGCGGGGAGCGGTTGCTGCATTGGAAATGGGTGCAAGGCTATTAATACAAAAAGCCCCGGGCATTACCGCCCAGGGCTTAAATATTTAAAGGGTAACAATACGCCCGTTTATACGTAAGAAATCCATTCAGGATGCTGTTCGCGGCGACCATTTACCTGATCAAAGTACATTGCCTGTAATTGTGTGGTGATAGGCCCACGCTTGCCGCAGCCAATTCGTCGCTCATCCAGGGTGTTGATGGGCAGTAACTCTGCGGCGGTGCCGGTGAAAAATGCTTCGTCGGCCACATAAACTTCATCGCGGGTAATGCGTTTTTCACGAACTTGATAGCCAAGCTCCGCTGCCAGCTCAATAACAGTAGCACGGGTAATACCATCAAGACAGGAAGTCAGCTCCGGGGTATAAATAATGCCGTCGCGGATCACAAAAATATTTTCGCCGCTGCCTTCAGCCACATAGCCTTCCGGATCTAACAGCAGCGCTTCTTCAGCACCGCCGGAAAGTGCTTCCTGCAACGCCAGCATGGAGTTGATGTAGTGGCCATTGGCCTTGGCTTTACACATGCTGATGTTAACGTGATGGCGGGTATAGGATGATGTACGCACTTTAATGCCGGCTTCCAGCGCCTCTGGAGTCATGTACGAAGGCCATTCCCAGGCGGCGACAATCACGTGAACTTTTAAGTTTTCGGCACGTAGCCCCATACCTTCGGCCCCGTAGAACACCATGGGGCGCAGATAGGCGTGGTGCAGGTTGTTGGCTTTAACCGCCGTGAGCTGGGCGTTGTTGATTTCTTCTTTGCTGAAAGGAATTTCCATATTCATGATATGGGCGGAACGGAATAAGCGATCCGTATGCGCCTGCAAACGGAAAATGCCTGGGCCTTTGGCAGTTTCATAGGCTCGGACTCCCTCAAAAACACCCATCCCATAATGCAGTGTATGAGTTAATACGTGTACTCTGGCATCACGCCAGGGCACCATTTCGCCATCGAACCAAATCAGACCATCGCGGTCGGCCATTGACATAACCTGTTGCTCCTTCAGTTAAGGGGGTGAATACGAATCCGCATCATATCACTTATTTTCGGGTTTGTTCATATCTACGATTTATTCACATCTGGAAGTATCTTGTGCCAGATTTGTCGCACCGCCTGGCGCTCTTCGGTAAAGATCGTTCCCGCCACCTTGCCTTTTTGGTTTTGCAAGGCCAAACGGTGGGTTCTGGAACGGTATTCCAAATAAGCGTTAGTAAGGGTGGCGGTGTCTTCTTTGGATAACAGCCCGGATTTTTCAATGGCTTCCAGTATGCGCACATTATCGGGCCATTCCAACAACGCCGGCTTGGTTTCAGCATCGCGTAACACCAGATACTGCACCAGAAATTCAATATCGACAATACCGCCGGGGTCCTGCTTTAAATGAAAGATCTTGTCAGCAGTCATATCGGCGGGGTCAAGCCAGCGCTTTTTCGACTCGCTCAAGTGGTCAATCATTTTATGGCGCATTTCCACCACTTCTGTGGCAAGCGTTTCGGGGTCGCGATGCTGTGTCAGAATACGGGCTCTGGTTTGATTGAAGGCGGCTGCTAATTCCGGGCACCCGGCCACTACCCGGGTACGCACCAACGCCTGTTTTTCCCAGGTCCATGCCTGTTCATTCTGATACTGTTCAAACGCTTTTAATGAAGATACCAGCAAACCGGAGTTACCTGATGGCCGCAGGCGCATATCGGTTTCATACAACATGCCCGATGCCATTCGCGAGGTCAGCACGTGAATAATTTTTTGCCCCAGGCGGGTAAAAAAGACGTTGTTATCAATACTGCGGTCGCCATCGGTTGACTTGTTGGCGGCGGCTCCATGAATAAATACCAGATCCAGATCCGAGGTATAGCTTAATTCGATACCCCCCATTTTGCCGTAGCCAACAATAATAAAGCTGGGGTCGCAGCGTTCGCCGTTATCTTTTAACGGGTAGCCATGACGATCCACCATTTGTTTCCAGGTAATTTCCAGCACTTGCTGCAAAATGGTTTCCGCAACCCAGGTTAAATAGTCGCTCACTTTCATCACCGGCAGCGCTCCGGTTATTTCCGATGCAGCCACCCGGAGCAGGTGCACATTCTTAAACTGGCGCAGGCAATCCATTTGCTGCTCGAAGTCATCTTCAGGAATACGCAACATTAACTGGCGCAATTCGTTTCTAAGCTCTGCCACCGGCGGCGGTGAAAACAGCGAATTGGTATCAATCAGTTCATCCAGCAACACCGGGTAACGGGCCATTAATTCGGCTACCCAGGGGCTTGCAGTACACAGGGTGGCCAGGTGCTCCAGGGCACTGGTATTTTCCACCAGCAGCGACATATAAGCAGAACGCCTGAGTATGGCTTCAATTAACGGCGTGACCCGCTCCAACGCCATCAGGCTATCGGCCTGAGCGCCGCAAGCTGAAATAATCAGCGGCATTAGCTTATCTAAACGCTGACGCGGCACTGGCTGTAAAAGCACCACCACCTTGTTGTCACGCAGATCACCAATAATCGCCCAAACGGTTTTAAGCTGGCTTTCAGCAAAGCCCAACTCTAACAACAGCTCATTACGCTCATCTTCTTCCAGGTTATCTAACCAAAGGCTTTGCGCATCGCTGATGTCTAAGGCCGCCTGTTCTTCTTCCTGATCAGAGGCAATCACGCTTTCAAAATGATGACGCACGATATGGCGTTTTTCATCCAGGCACTGCTTAAACTCATCCCAGGTTGGATAGTCCATACTCAAGGCGATACGTAACTGGCCCAGTTCATCATCGGGAATATTCTGGGTCTGGCGATCTGCCTGTGCTTGAATGCGGTGCTCGACATCTCGTAAAAAGATATAGGCTTCACGTAACTCCCTGGTAGCCTGCGCTGGCAGTAACTGCATGTTTTCCAGGGTTACCAGCACCTTCAATAAACTGCGTTCTTGCAGGTCTTTATCCTGGCCACCACGAATCAACTGAAATGCCTGCACAATAAACTCGACTTCACGAATACCACCGGAGCCGGTTTTGACATTATCAATAGCGCCTTTGCGTAATACTTCACGATTAATCAGCGCTTTCATTTCACGCAGGGATTCAATTACCCCAAAATCAATATAACGGCGATACACAAAGGGCCTGAGCATTTGCAGCAGGTTTTCACCTTCGCCATTATCATCACCCATAGGGCGGGCTTTGATCATGGCATAGCGTTCCCATTCACGGCCCTGTTCTTCGTAGTAGGTTTCCATGGCATTAAAACTTAACGCCAAGGCACCGGCCGAACCATAGGGGCGTAACCGCATATCGGTACGAAATACAAAGCCATCGGCGTTGACTTCATCCAGAGTTTTAATAATGCGCTGACCCAAACGCATAAAAAAATCACGGTGGGCAATGGAGCGGGAACCACCCTGGGTTTCGCCTTCGTGTGGAAATGCAAAAATCAGATCAATGTCCGATGATAAATTCAGTTCACAGGCACCCAGTTTGCCCATCCCCAATATCACCATGGGCATGGGTTGCTCGGTGTCTTGATAGAAGGGCGTTCCCCAAACCGGGTGCATCCATTCATAGTGGCGGTTAGTGGCTTCGGCCACACAGGCATCGGCCAGATCCGATAAATCCTGGGTCACTTCGGCAAAATCTGCCAGCCGGCAAATGTCGCGCCAGATTAGGCGAATCATTTGAGCACGGCGAAATTCCCGCAGTTTTTTATCTAAGCCGCTGGCCTCGGTCACTTCGGCCAATTCGGCCTGGAGTAATTTACGCATCTCACCCGGCTGATAAGCCGTTGTCAGGGCCTGGGTTTCATGCTGCTGCACCAGCAGTTGCGGAAAACGAGCCCATTGATCAACCACGTAATCGCTGGCCACCATCACCTTGATTAACTGCTGCTGATAGCTGCTGGAAAACTGGTTAAACGCTTCTTCAAGCTCGGGGGATGCAGCAAATGCGTCGGCAAGTCGCTGCCATTGTTTTTCAAGGTGAGCGGCTACCGGTTCGGGCCAGTTGGAAAATTTCATGCAATCCTCATTTCACGGAACACAAACTCGATTCAATCCGCCAAGTGTACCTTAAAGCGCACAGGAATCCTTATCCTGAGTCAATGTTAATGTAGTGCCTGCGGGCGGCAGCGAGCAAAGCACCGGGTTACTGCGGTGCCACAAATAAAACACGTAATGATCAAGCGGCTGCATTAGCCGAAAAGTCACTTGAGTGGGAACCCCTTGCTGATTGACCACATCCACCCTGGCATCTATGTCGGCAAACTGTAGGGTATCGCCCGCCGTCATGGGAAAGCTGGCCGACCTTAATAAATTTTCAGCATCCGCCTGATAGAGGCCATCGCTTGCTGCAAGTGTGAAAGAGCTACTGTCGATCATGGTCAGTTGTACCGGGCGAAGTGCAGAGCTTAACGGAATCACCGCTTTGGCAACAGGCTGGCCATGATAAGCCCGAACCCCTTGCACATACCCCGCAACACTGGAAAGCGGCGGGTTCAATATTACCTGGGTTTTATTCAGGTGATTTTCATCTATCGGCATATTTTTAGCGCCAATATTCAATAAACCATCCATCCCCAGTCTCATCATTAACGATTCGCCCACAGCCGCCAGGGGCGATACCAGCAACAAGGACACCATCAGCATCACTGAAAGCACGGGGGCAACAGGGCTTGTTACCGTTTCTTGTTGCTTTCTTGCGACTTTTTTTCTTGAAGCGAAGTACAAGCCGATCAAACCCGCCATGGGAATGCTTGCAGCAATCAACAGCCGACTATGGGGAACCGTGGCGCACAGAGGAACCAACATCAATAAAATACTCACCGCAAAAAAGCGGGCCACCGGCATGGCTTTGATCATGGGCGCAAGCACTACCACCAGCAATAATGTACCAACGGTGCCAACGGTTATTTGCAGGCCACTGCCATACCGTGTTGAAAATTCCGGCGGCAAACTCCAAAACAACCCGGTCAATAATTGTGAATACCGCTCGCCCATTACCGCCACAAATTCGGTGACATTGGCAGGGTCTACATAATGGCCAGAGCCAAAAGCGCCATAGCCCATCAGCTTGCGGCTCAGCAACCATAAAATACCGATCACACCATAGGGCAAAATAGTCAGCAGCCTGCGAAACCATTGAATCGCATGGCCACGAATAGAACCATGATCATTTTGGTAAGCCTGCTCCATACAAGTGGCGTAGGCCAACAGGAACAAGCCGCCACTCACGCCCATTTCACCGCACAGCAAACCCAGTAAAAAGCAGGCACTCCCCAGCAACAAAAATCTGTTGTTATTTTTGTTGTTGCTGCTGTGTCGCCATTGATCGTGAAAATGCAACGTCAGTGCCACAAATAACGATGCCAGCACCGCATTCCGGTTTGCCAACCAACCCACCGCAAAGCCATGAGTAAACGACAAGGCAAATATCCAAAAAGCCCATGTTAACGCGGCATCGTTCAGCCAACGCTGCAACAGTTTATAAACAGCCACCATCAACAACACAAAATACAATAAACTTTGCAGATGCATCAGCACCGGCTGTTTCGGCCAAAGCAGATAATCAATACCGTGGGTCAGTTCCGACAGTGGTCGCCAAAAAGCGTATTTTAATTCCGGCAGTGTCCACCAGGGTAGCATGCCTTTATCAATCAACTGCCGGGTTCGCTCGACATCACCATCGACAAAAGTGAACAAACCAAAAACACCGCCAACATCCCGAGCCTGAACAATCAGCGAATGCTGGGTAACAACGCCCCAATGGTAGTAGTCATCAAGCTGCAAACCAGTGAACAGACTTGGCAACATCAACGCTAAGCCGATAATACCGGCGATATAAGCCTGCTGGCGAGAATGCCCTGTAACAGCTTTCATTATTTTCTAAGATTCATCAGGGGTCGCTCAATAAGCAGATACATGATCACCGCAAGTAAAGTGGTTAGTACAAAGCTGATCAAAAAAACGTAGCTAATGGCAGTAAAATGACTGATTTCAGGATTTTGTTCAACCAGCCCTTTCGCCCATGTCACCACAATAATAATAAGCACCACATGCACAAGGTACATGGAATAAGATAACTGCGCGATGGGGTACAGCAGGCGATTACCGAGCAATACACCAGACACTTTTTTCACCCAGCCTTCTTCAAAGGCCGCCAAAATCCAGATGGCCAGCCCCAGGCTGAATAAATTACGGCTAACCGCCTGATAAAATATGTTGAAGTTCTGATATTCATCAAAGCGTTGAGAAATCACTGGCACGATTAAAAACAAAAAAACCGTACCAATGCCCAGAGCAATAACGACTTTACCCACGGGGGCGGCAAAAAATCGACTAACTGCTTCGCGGTGATAAAAATAATAATAGGCAGCCATACAACCACTTAACAGGGCACTATAACGGGTATATAAGTTATCGTACAACACAGAAAAATGATGGGCATGGAAATCCAAGTCCGAAGCCACCCGGCTCTGAGGCGAAGTACTGATTTGCTCATCGCCCATAATAACGAAATAGCGAACCACAATAGCCAGCAGCCATAACATCCACATCCAAAATAAAGGACTTTTGGTTTTACTGGTTAAAAAACCCAGCAACAAGGGAAAGAGCAAATAAAACTGTTCCTCAATGGCCAGCGTCCAGGTCCAGTTCATAGCCTGATCTTTATAGTGAAGAAAGTTATTTACGTATAAAAAATTTGCCCAGATATTTTCACTATTGGCAGCAGGCAGGTTCCTTAACAATAACCAGTAAAGGATGATGACAAAATAATAAACCGGGCTTAAACGCAAAAACCGCCGCACATAAAAATTACTTAGACGAATACGCCCCATGCTGGCAATCTGCCGCAGTAATATATGGGTGATCAAAAATCCACTGATCACAAAGAAAACATCAACACTCTTATCGGAGTTAATAATCCAAGCCCAGGCATAACCGCCTGCGGCCAACATATCCTCAATTTCTAAACCAGGCGTAAATATAATATAGATTGTATAGGCATGAAATAGCAGAATCATCAACATGGAGATAGCACGCATACCATCAATCACATTGTAATTGGTACTGGGGCGAGAGATAAGGTAACGAAAGTTCTGCCTGATAGAAAATGCAGCAAGTAGTTTCTTCATGGATAATTCCGGCTAACAGCCTGTATAGTATTTTTGTTATTGATTGTTTATTAACTTTAACAGGGGCATTCTACGGCCACTTGCTGATAATTGGAATTCAACTATATGTAAACTTTGGTAATTACCACTAACTGTTCACACTCTTCGGGGCTACCCGCAACACTTCTTCAGGGGTGGTAATACCTGCCGCCACTTTATTGGCACCACTCAGCCTGAGTGTACGCATACCTTCCTGCATGGCCTGCCTGCGAATCTCGGCAACTGGCCTGCTTTGAGAAATCATATC